>VSPF01000031.1 GCA_009775195.1 Muribaculaceae bacterium | reverse complement strand
GGCTTATGTTCCTCCGGGATAGGTTGCTCTGCCCTTAATAGTTCAAGAATTCTAAATAATTTTTCTACCTTTTTAGGATTGTTGCGAAATCGTTTATAATCTTTTTTATATTGAGATGATGCTTTCAACTTTTTCATAAGCCCATAGATTTTTCCATGGCTTCGATTGAAGTCATGTCAAGTTCAGGCGCATTGCGTAATGCCCCACTCTCAGCTTCTTTCATAGCTGCGATAGTGGTAGCGTTGGGTTCATGATAAGCAGCATCGAGGAGCAGTGTCTCCACATAGTTATTCAGGCTACGGTTCTGACGCTTTGCCAATTGCTTTAGCCTGTCGATTAAATCAACAGGAAGTCGGAAACTCTGATTTTTCTTTAATGCTATATCCATGTCAATGTTATTTTAGGCTGCAAAGTTAATGCAAATATATTACATTAACAATAGAAATGCAATATATGTTTTTATAAAAAATATCAATCTGATTAAAGTGACGTTATTGCGTCATTTGCTTGATAAACTGCGACGGCGACATGCCATACTCGGCCTTGAAGCAGTTGCGGAAATAGCCCACATCGTTGAAGCCGCACGAATAGGCGGCCTCCGACACATTGCAACCGTCACGAAGAAGTTCATAGCCCCGCTTGAGCCTGATTTTTCTGATAAATTCGTTGCCCGACATGCCCGTAAGGCCCTTTATCTTGCGATAGAGGGTCGAATGACTCATATTCAGGGCCTGCAGTATGTACGACATGTCAAGACCTTCCATAGTGATATTGTCCTCGACGATACGTGTAAATTTCTGTATGAACATCTCATCGAGGCGACTCAGTTTAAGTGCCGGGGTATCCGGCGTATTAGCATCGGCGTTATCATCGTCACTGCCTTGGGACTGCTGTGGCACACCCTCTACATGCACCGATATCAGCTTAGCCAGCATACGTCGCGACTCGAGTATGTTCTTGATGCGGTTTATAAGCAGCTTTGCACTGAAAGGCTTGGTAAGGTAAGAGTCAGCCCCGATTTCATAACCCGCCTCCTTGTCTTGAATCGAGTCTTTGGCGGTGAGCAATATGACCGGTATATGGCTCGTCGCGATATCGGCCTTTATGCTCTTACACAGCTCCATACCGTCCATTACCGGCATCATGATATCGCTCACTATCACGTCGGGCACATTCTTTCGTGCGAGTTCGAGGCCCTCTTTACCATTGGTTGCCGACAAGGTCTGATACTTCGACGATAGCGATGTCTCTATATATTCGCGTATATCGTCGTTATCCTCTATCACCAATACTACGGGGCGGTTGTCCGACTTGTTTTCGGCATCGGCCTCGCCGGCCTCGGGCAATGATTTCTCAGTGTTTTCTTTGTGCAGGGCATCAGGATATGTATTATCGATTCTGAGCCTGAACACAAACACCGTCCCCTTGCCGACCTTGCTCTCAACAGTCAGGAAACCTTCGTGCAGGTCTGACAGCGACCTCACCAATGCCAGACCGATACCGGTGCCCGATGCCTGATGTTTACCCTCGGCCTGATAGTAGCGGTCAAAAATATGAGGCACTGCTTTGGCATCGATACCATAACCGGTATCGGCAACCGAAATTTCCACGTAGCCCACATTGTCGACCTCGACTGTAGCGAGGTCGAGGTCAATCGTACCCTCGGGAGTATATTTGACAGCGTTGCTGAGCAAGTTGTTGAGTATGGTGTGGATAATGTCGCTATCGAAATAAATCTCAGGTATGTCGGAGCGGATATTTAGATTTATCGATACCTTGTCATTATGATTAAGCTCTTTATAGCGCAAACCGATTTCAGTCACCACCGTTGCAATCTGACCTTTGACAACGGCGAGACGCCTGTTCTCGGTTTCGGTCTTGCGAAATTCGAGTATCTGATTTATCAGGTTGAGCAAACGTTGTGCACTGGCATGTATGGTTTTAATCCGCTTGCGATACTCCTCGGGAAACTGGTTGTCGGCTACGAGGTCTTCGAGAGGTCCGAGTATGAGCGTGAGAGGCGTGCGCAGTTCATGAGTGATATTGGTATAAAAACGTAGTCGCTCGTTGTTGAGTTGTTGGTTGTCTATGCTCTTGCGTCGCTCCATTTCGAGCGAGCTCTTCAGCATCAACCGGTGTTTGTAGAAACGCACTACAAGATAAATAACGAGCAAGGCTAATAAAACATAAAAAGTTTTGGCATACCATGTTAGCCAAACAGGTGGGGTAACTATAATTTTGAGAGACGCTACGTTTTTGTCGTTCCAGTCCTGGTTTCTGAGCCTCGCACGCACCTTGAATCTATACGTACCCGGGACAAGATTTCGCAATGTCGCCTCATGTTCGCGCCCGGCCATAATCCAGTCATCGTCGAGACCTTCTACCATATACGAATACTCCACTACCCTGCTTTGCGAGTAATCGGGAACCGAGAAGAGTATCCTCAAGGAGTTCATATCGTATGGTACCTTGATTTCCCCCCGGTCGCCGGAGTATAAATCACCGTCGCTGTCGCCGGGGCGTATGATATTCTGACATTCCACAATCCGCACCGGCACATCCTCCTGTATATTCGGAAAATGCTCCGGAGTAAAATAGCATATACCGTCGAGAGAACCGAAATATAGCCTGCCGTCGGGCGTACTACATGCCCCCCGGTCGATAAAACTGCTGTGAGGCAGACCGTCGTGGTAATCGTAATTTTCAAATTTCGACGAGTCCTTATTCCACTTCGCCAGGCCGTTATTGGTGCTAAACCACACGTTTCCCCTCGAGTCTTCCTCAATAGCATGGATATGTACATCATTGAGGCCCGACTCATAGCCGAATGTCTCGATATCGAGAGGTTTGTCGGTGTCTTTGATGATGCTCAGCCCGTCCTGCCCGGCAACCCACACCCAACCTCGCGAGTCGGTAAAAAGCTGTTTTACAGCATTCGAGGCGAGGCCGTGGGCATTGTCGAGATGATGAAGCAGTTTGCCGCCACCGTCAATTATAAATATACCGTCGCCATAGGTGCCAATCCACGTGTTGCTCCGGCTGTCGGTCAACACCCCGTTGGGTATAAGATAATGGATATAACGCGAAAGTGAATTTTGAAAATTAATTTTGCCATCGGCATATTCATACAGGCCGTCCTGCATACCGAGATATACCTTGTTGCCGGGCAACGAGGCAAACACGTTGGCATAGTTCTTATCACCGGGCGGTGTGAGCCTTGTCACCTTGCCACTGGCGACATCGAGCGAGAACACTCCGTTTTCAAAAGAACTGAACAGCACTTTGTCGTCAAGCCGTATTAGCGCGCATACACGGCTATGCGGATTATCCAGATATTTATCGAGCCTGTATGTGCGATATAGCCCTCCTTCGTCGAAGACGACGATTTCGTTTTCGCCCACCCACAGCTTGCTGTCGCTATCGGTATATAGCGCCCATACGGGTTTTTCTTTAAGCATATTTCCCGAAGTGGTAAAATATGGCAGGATTTTAAATTCGGGCTGGGTGCGGCTTATAAAGTCGAGACCTTCGCTGTAATTGCCAACCCACATATTGCCGAACGAGTCCTGAAATGTAGACCTTACATTGACCGAAGATATGCCGTTGCGGTCGTCGCTTACAGGCAGGTTGACCAGTTTCAGCCTGTCGGGATTGGCAAACGACAAATCGCGAATGTCGAGGATGAAGACTCCGCCAATATCACAGCCTATCCACAACAGGCCGTCAGATGACTCGGTAATCGAATATACATTGTGCGACCCCAGCGGGTCAAGGTTGCCCGAACTACCCGAAAATGTTGTAAAGTCCTTCGACAGCGGATTAAAGAGTGCGAGACCGTTGTCAGTCCCGACCCACACATTATTATATCGGTCAACCAAAACCGTGCGCACATTGTTTCCGGGCAGGCTCTTGCTGTCGCCTACCCTGTGCGCGTAGTTCTCGACCTTGCCCGTGGTGCTGTTTACAACGCTGAAACCATAATTGGCATGACCGATATAGAGGTTGCCATGCCCACCATCGGTAATACATCTGAACGACATGGGCAAGCCAGGGAAGTTCGTTTCGTCATAATAATCGATTTTACCATCGCCCGGCTTGTAGCGCAATATAAAATCGTAATGATTCAATATGTATATACTACCGTCGGCAGAACGCATAAAATCGACCACATTGACACTCTTATCACCCACTTCGGCAGGTAATATTAGTTCATCGAACTCCTGGGTGGCACAGTCAAGCACATTCAAGCCCTTTTTTGTACCTATCCATAGTTTATCAGTATTGTCATCGTAAAAAAGCACGTTGATAGAGTTACCGTCAAGCTTGGTGTCCTTCTCGCTGAAAACTTTAAAATTTTCCCCGTCGAACCGGTTCAACCCGGCATCAGTGCCAACCCATAGAAAACCATGTTTGTCCTGTGTTATATCAGTCACGAAATTGTTTGATAGACCGTCTTTCAAGTCAATATGCTCAACCACAAGGGGCGAGTTGTCGGCCCTTACGTCAAAAACAGCAAGACAAACAATAAGGAGATAAAAAATCGCAATGTATTTCATGGATTGGCTTGGTTGTATTAACATAAATGTACACAAAGATACTAATTTTTCACCTATCAATCCATATCACAAGGCCCATATTGAACAATACACCCTCAAAATAGGGTGATTTATCGCAGTTATAAGTATTAGGAGCGTATTTTCAGCCACTTGCCAGCCACACAAATATCAATTTGTGAAACATTTACCACCATATATGAACTATATATCCCCATGGGGTAGTCAGGATTATATCTAATCTTGCACAGTTAACAAAACCTAATCTAATATACCAATCAAACAATGAACTCACACTTATTGCAAAACAACAGAAAGCTCTATGCGGCCTTGTTGCTATGTGCAGGCTTCATTGCCGGTGCGCCTAATACTACTTACGCGCAAAGCAATGTTGAGAAAGTAGGTGCGTCATCGCAACGCATTACTGTGACAGGTATCGTCAACGACGCCGAAGGGCCGGTCATCGGAGCATCAGTCCGCGACAAGGCCAACCCTCAGACAGGTGCAGTCACCGATATCGACGGTAAATTCTCAATCTCGGTACCTGCAGGCTCAACTCTCATCATCAGCTATGTCGGGTGTGACCCGCAAGAAGTTGTCGCTACCGCAGGTGCGCCGCTCGACATTATGCTCAATCCCAGTTCTGCACTGCTCGACGAAGTCGTCGTGGTCGGATTCGGCACTCAGAAAAAAGTCAACCTTACCGGTTCTGTCAGCGTGGCTGACCAAAAGGCACTCTCCGAGCGCCCCGTTGTCAGTGCTGCCCAGGCACTCCAGGGCGTTGTCCCCGGCCTGCAGATTACCCAGGGCGACGGTAAACTCGAGACCAACGCATCGATTCAAATCCGTGGCAACGGTACCATCGGCGACGGCTCGAGCGGCAGCCCGCTTATATTAATAGACGGCATGGAGGGCGATATCAACACCCTCAACCCGCAGGATATCGAGAGCATCTCGGTGCTCAAAGATGCTGCCGCAGCCTCTATCTATGGTAGCCGCGCCCCATTCGGCGTAATCCTCGTAACGACCAAGAAGGGTGCCCAGGGCAAGGCCACTATCAACTATAACAACTCGTTCCGCTTCAGCAACCTCGTCAACCGTAACCACACGATGGATTCCAAGACCTTCGCGCTGTTCTTCGACGATGCTTGCTGCAACGTACCGGGCTGGGGCCCTCACTTCAGCAAGGACACTCTCGAAAAAATCATCGCTTATCAGAACGGTACTTATGACCCCGATGGCGACGGCATCTTCGACCCCCTCAACACCATGGACGACATCTGGGGTAACGGCAACTGGCAGGACGTGCCCTTCCATGGCGGCGGCTATGCCAACACCGACTGGTTCAGCGAGATTTACAAAGACCACAACTTCTCGCAGGAGCATAACCTGAGCGTCAACGGCGGCACAGAAAACTTCAACTACTATTTCTCGGCCAACTTCCTCGACCAGGGCGGTATGCTCAAGTGGGGTGACGAAGGTCTCAAACGCTATGGCCTCACCGGCAAGTTCAATGTCGACATCACCAAGTGGATGGAGTTCGGCTTCTCGCACCGCTGGGTACGCCGCGACTATGTGCGCCCGTCGAAACTCACCGACGGCCTCTACGACAACCTCGGCCGCCAGGGCTGGCCCGTGATACCTATCTACGACCCCAACGGCAATATCTTCGACTGCCCGTCGCCCATCAACGGCCTTGAAAACGGCGGCAGCGACCGCGCCCAGACCGACCGCAACTATACGCAGCTCAGCCTGATTTTCCGTCCCCTCAAGGGTTGGGATATCCATGCCGAGTTCAACTACCGCGTATATTCTGACCAGCGCCACTGGGATACACAAAAACTCTATGGCCACGACGTAGACGGCAACCCGTTCGAAATGTCAAGCGGCAGCCACGTACACGAGGAATATACCCGCGAGAACTTCTACAACCTCAACATCTACTCAAACTACGACTGGACCCTCAACGAGAAGAACAACTTCCACTTCATGCTCGGTTTCCAAACCGAAGACATGAAGCAGACCAAGATGGGCTACCAGCGCGACGGCATCCTCATGCCGAGCCTTCCCGAAGCCGACCTGACCACCGGTCTTGGTTCCGACGGCAAAGAGGCTACCCCGGCAATCAACGGTAGCCGCGCCCAGTGGAACACCGCAGGTTTCTTCGGCCGTATCAACTACAACTACGACAGCCGTTACCTCCTCGAGGCCAACCTACGCTACGACGGCACCTCGCGCTTCCGCGAAAACCGCCGCTGGATATGGCTCCCCTCGGTTTCTATAGGCTGGAATATCGCCAACGAGAAATTCTGGGAAGACTTCACAACCGTTTGCAACAACCTCAAGCTGCGTGCTTCATACGGTATGCTCGGCAACCAGAACATCAACAACTGGTATCAGACCTACCGCACCCTCGACATCAAGCCGGCCAACGGCTCATGGCTACAGAACGGCGCCAAGCCCAACACAGTAGGCTTCCCGGCCCTTATAAGCCAGTTGCTCACATGGGAGAAGATTTATAACTACAACTTCGGTCTCGACTGGGGCTTCCTCAACAACCGCCTCACCGGTAGCTTCGAATACTTCATCCGCGACACCAAGAACATGGTAGGCCCGGCCGCCGAGCTGCCCTCGATACTCGGTACTGACGTGCCCAAGACCAACAACTGCGACCTCCGCACCCACGGCTGGGACTTCGAAATCGCCTGGAACGACCGCCTCGCCTGCGGCTTCTCTTACAGCGCACGCTTCGTGCTCTCCGACGCCCGCACCAAGATTACCAAATATGCCAACAACCCCACCAATGCCTTAGACCGCTATATCGAAGGCCGCTATATCGACGAAATCTGGGGCTATGAAACCCTTGGCATAGCCAAGACCAACGAGGAGATGAATACCTACCTCGACCAGCTCGACGATAACTACCGCGCATCTCACGACGGTCAGTCACCTGCCGAGGCACGCATGGGTATGCAGGCACTGGGTAAAGATTTTGCTGCCGGCGACATCATGTACAAAGACCTCAATGGCGACGGTGTAATCAACAATGGTGCCAACACCCTCAACGACCGTGGCGACCTCAAGCTCATCGGTAGCAAGCAGCCACGCTACATGTTCTCGCTCGACCTCACCGGTGCATACAAGGGCTTCGACCTCCGCGTATTCTTCCAGGGCGTAGGCAAACGCGACTACTTCCAGAACCACAACTACTTCTGGGGTGCCGACAACGACATGTGGTGGATGCAGGCCCTTACCCCCCACGCCGACTACTTCCGCAACGAAGACACTTGGTCGGTTAAAGAAGGCTATGCCGACGTGAACTACGACGCATATTATCCCCGTCCCGTAGTATCGGGCGGCGGCAAGAACCGTCAGACCCAGACCCGCTACCTCCAGGATGCCTCTTACATCCGTCTGAAAAACCTCCAGGTAGGCTACACCCTGCCCATGAACATTACCGAACGCGCAGGTTTCAGCAAAGTACGTATCTACTTCTCGGGAGAAAACCTCTGGACTGGCACAAGCCTGTCGAAACTCTTCGACCCCGAGACTATCGGCTCAGGCAAGGGCGGTTCGGCATATCCCCTGTCGCGCACCTATTCATTCGGCATCAGCCTCACCCTCTAAACATTAAAATACAATGAAAAACAATATAATCATCCTTGCAACAGCACTTGCTTTCGGTGGCATGCTCTGCTCATGCAACGATTACCTCGATAAAGAGCCTATGTCGGCAATCTCGCCCGAGCAGTACTTCAACGACGAAGCTGCACTCAAGGCATATTGCGACGGACTCTACACCGGCGTGTTGCCCTCGCACGGCAACTGGAGCTACGGCATCTACGGCAACGACGACAAAACCGATATCATGTCGAGCATCTATCCCGACGGCAAATACCAGACGGGCGACTGGCGCACAGACCTCAAAAACGGCAAGTGGGAGTGGAAGCACATCAACACAATCAACTTCTTCTTCGACCAGGTGTTGCCCAAATTCGAAGCCGAAGCTATCTCGGGCTCGAAGCCTAACATCAACCACTATGTGGGCGAGATGTACTTCCTCCGCGCCCACGAGTATTTCAAACGCCTGAAATATTTCGGAGACTTCCCTATCGTCACCACATGCCTCCCCGACGAACTCGGCGCACTGACCGACGCCAGCAAGCGCTCACCGCGTAACGAGGTTGCACGCTTTATCCTCGAAGACCTCGACAAGGCGTACGAACTCATGCGAGGCAACAACATGGCCACCACCCGCATCAACGCCAACACGGCCATGCTGCTCAAGAGCCGCGTAGCCCTCTACGAAGGCACCTTCGAAAAGAACTTCGCCGGCACGGCATTCGTTCCCGGCACGGCTGAGTGGCCCGGCAAGAGCAAGGACTACAACTCGAGCTTCACATTCAAGTCAGGTTCTGCCGAAAACGAGGTCAAATACTTCCTCGAAGAAGCAATCAAGGCAGCCGAAATCGTTGCCGAAGAAGCCAAAGGCCGTCTCACCCTCAACACCGGCGTGATACCCGAAGAAGAAGGCGGCAAACTTGCCGACTACGAAGCCCTCAACCCCTGGTTGGCAATGTTCGGCAGCATCGACCTGGGCGCATATCCCGAGGTGCTGCTATGGCGCCAGTATAGCGACGCTCTCGGCATCAACCACAACGTTGTCGTACAAGCCCAGAAAGGCAACCAGGGCGTAGGCTGTACACGCGGCCTCGTCGACGGCTTCACAATGGCCAACGGTCTGCCAATCTATGCCGCCGGCTCCGGCTACCATGGCGACAACACCATCCATAATGTGCGCCTCGACCGTGACCCGCGCCTCTTCGTACTGCTCAAAGAACCCGGACAAAAGAACGTGCTCATCCCCAACACCGACGGTACTCACGCAAATCCTGTAGAAGGCATACCCGCATTCTGGGAATCGTCTGCCGAGCAGAAATACTCTACCGGCTACGCTCTCCGCAAGGGTAACACCCCCGACGCCGGCGAGTGCGGCAACGGCAAGGCTTCGACAGCCTGCCCCGTATTCCGCAGCGTAGAGGCACTGCTCAACTACATCGAGGCTTACTATGAACTCAACGGCAACCTCGGCGGCCACTGTGCAGAATATTGGACAGCTATCCGTGCCCGTCACACCGGCCTCGATACCGACTTCAACAAGACTATCAACGCAACCGACATGTCGCAGGAAGCCAAAGGCGACTGGGGTGCATATACTGCCGGCGTTGTAATCGATGCAACACGCTACAACATCCGCCGCGAACGCCGCAACGAGCTCATGGCCGAAGGCTACCGCTGGGACGACCTCGTACGCTGGCGTGCCTTAGACCAGATGCTTACCACCGGCTTCCATATCGAAGGTATCCATCTCTGGAATGCCAACGACGAAATGCTTAAATACTTAGCCCAGTATGGCAGCGGCGACAACGCTGACCCCGTCAAGCTCAAAGACAGACTTGCAGGCATAGTATCGAAGGCAAGCGAAAGCGAATATGTACGTCCGCACCGTGGCAACAACAGCTCACTTGTTGTCAATGGCCTGATTTGGCACATGGCACACTACCTTGAGCCGCTGCCTATCAAGCAGATGATGCTCACCGCCCCCGACGGTAGCACCGTATCACAATCGCCTCTGTATCAAAATCCTTATTGGCCCGACCAGCCCAGCATGCCGGCCACTAAATAAGGGATAGACAAAGATACTCTGGAAAGACTATTTTAGGTTAGTAATGCACTCCCGTTTAAGTTCGCGCAAGCGACTTTAAATCGGAGTGCATTATCTATTAAAAATCAGCATGAAATTAAGCAATATAATACTGGCAATCGCTATGCTGCAGCCACTTGTAGCCAGGGGCGAGAAATGTATATACGAGATTGACACCGACGCCACGGCGCAGACAATCGACTGTTTCGGCGCATCCGACGCATGGAGCATGTGGTCGGTCGGCGAAATGCCTCAGGAAACACGCGACCGCGTGGCAGAACTACTCTTCAGCTCAAAGACCGACATCGACGGCAATCCCAAAGGAATCGGGCTGAGCATTTGGAGGTTCAATATCGGTGCTGGCAGCGTGGAACAAGGCGACAGCAGCATGATAAACCGCGACACACGCACAGAGTGCTTCCTCTCTCCCGACGGCACATATGACTGGGACAAACAGCGCGGCCAACGCAACTTTCTCAAATTGGCAAAGAGCCACGGTGTACCCTACCTGCTCGGATTTCTGAATTCTCCGCCAGTCTACTACACCATCAACGGGCTCGCCACCAACACAGGCCGTGACGGGACGTATAATCTGAAAGCAGACAAATATGACGAGCTTGCCAAGTTCATGGCCGACGTAGTCGACGGGCTCGAGAAGTACGATGGCGTTAGGCTCGACTATCTATCGCCGGTCAACGAACCCGACGGGCACTGGAATTGGCAAGGGCCGAAACAAGAGGGGACACCGGCCACGAAATATGAAATCGCACGGCTTGCACGCGAACTCGACCGAGAACTACAGTCACGGCATCTCGACACAAAAATCATCATACCCGAGTCGTCAGACTACCGCTGCATGATGTCGACCCACATGACAGGGCCAGAACGCGGCTATGAAATACAGTCATTTTTCTCTGAAGACAGCGCCGAAACCTACGTCGGCAAACTGACACACCTGCCGCGTATCATGGCCGGACACAGCTACTGGACAAATACGCCGGTAGAATATATGAAAGAATGTCGCAAAGCACTGCGTGACACCCTGAGCAAATACGGCGTGGAACTATGGCAGAGCGAGGTATGCATAATGGGTAACGACGAAGAAATCGGTGGTGGCGGCGGATATGACCGCACCATGAAGACTGCGCTCTATGTGGCACGCATGATACACCACGACCTCGTATTTGCCAACGCCCGCAGTTGGCAATGGTGGAGAGCCATCGGGGGCGACTATAAAGACGGGCTGCTATTCCGCTACCGCGCTCCGGGTGCGCCCGGCGATACAATCGTCGATTCCAAACTGCTATGGGCGCTCGGCAACTATAGCTTTTTCATCCGCCCAGGGGCTAAAAGGCTCGAACTGCGATGCACCGACAAACAATGCCGCATAGAGCCGGACGAATGTGCCACCCAACCCTACGGGCTGATGAGTTCTGCGTATCGAAACAACAACGGCCAACTCGTTGTAGTTGTGATAAACTATGCACCGGAGAACAAGACTGCCGGATTCACAGCACCGACAAACAAGCATTGGAAAATCTACCGCACCTCCGACAACGACGGCGAATCACTAAAATATATAGGAGACAAAGCCGACATCGCCAATATCACATTCCCACCCCGGTCGATTACGACCCTCGTCACCACACAAGACTAACGCAGAAACACGATATGATTTATAAGTCCCGAAAGCCGAAGCCCATCGGCTTTAGGGACTTTAACATTAAATTTAACATAGCTGCGCCAGCTATTTGCACAACCGGCATTTTATCTTTGCAGTGTCTTGGGTTACGAAAATTTTCGTAACTTTGCACGACATTGCAATAACATACGATTAGAAAGTAAAAATGCTAAAAATCGCAACCACATTTAGCGGTATAGGTGCTCCGGAACAGGCTTTGTCAATGGCCGGGATTGAGCATCAAATTGTATTTGCATGTGATAATGGCGAACGGACGCCATCGTCAGACATTTCCGACATAATTGACTGCCTTAAAGAATCGACAGGCACAAAAACCACACATAAATTTCTTTTAGACCTCCTCGCCCGAAAAACCGGGAATAAGGATATACGGAAACTTGACTACGACGGCTGCCTCGCTATCCTCGGCGAAATAGACAAAAAAAGTCTGCCGGATTTAGCATCTATCTGCGAATCTATCAGAAAACTCCCGGCCGACAAAGTCAGGTTTTTTGCATCGGAATGGTATAAGAGGACAAAGAAACCAAACCACCAAAGAGAATCATATTTTGCCAATTACGATATAACCGGCGACAAGTGGTTCGACGACATACGCCTCTTCGACGGCCGGCCGTATCGCGGCACTGTCGACCTTTTTGTCGGGGGCAGTCCGTGCCAAGCATTTTCGAGCAACGGCAAACGCGGCGGTCTCGAAGATACCCGGGGTACCCTGTTCTATGAATATGGCAGGGTGATATCCGAAGTCCGGCCCAAGGCATTTATATTCGAGAATGTGCAGGGGCTACTTGTGCACGACAACGGCAAGACGTGGCAAATCGTAAAGTCGGTGTTTCAAAGCCTCGGCTACGACGTGTATATAAATCACGACAACGGTATCGAGCAACCGCTGCTTGACTCACAGAACTACGGCATACCCCAGCGACGCAAGCGAATATACATAATAGGCATCGATGCCCGGCTACGCCATAGCGAGTTTCAGTTTCCGCAACAGGTAGCCCTTGACACATGCGTCAGCGACTATCTCGACGAAAATGTTGATGCCAAATATTACCTGACCGAAAAAGGGTTTACATTCGTCACCACCAGCCCCACCCGTGCCAGAATTGCCGGCAATGTGATGGGATGCCAGAAAGCTAACCAACAATTCAACTGGAACGGAGACTTTATTTTCGAGTCCCTCGCCACCATTGCCGACCGTGGCGACGTGCTTGAAAGGGCCTATATCGGTACATGGAACGGGCAACGAGGTGTAATACGCAAATTTACCCCTCGCGAGTGCCTGAGACTGATGGGCTTTCCCGACACGTTCAGAATCGTACAATCTGACACCGAAATGTATCGACAGGCCGGCAATTCAATGTCGGTCAATGTAATAGAGGCAATAATACGGCAATTATTTAAATGCGGAATATTTCATGATTAAACTCGGCACAGTCTTTTCCGGCATCGGCGGTATCGAACAGGCCCTTATAAGGCTCGGCATACCGCACGACATTGTATTCGCCTGCGACAACGGCGATGTCGAAATCAACCTATTAGAAAACGAAGAGTTAGCCGAGTATATCAAACTCAAAAAACTGCGCAGCAAAAAACAGCTCAAAAGCAAAGACGATATATCACGGCTGGCCGAACTTAGCGCAAAAGAAAACCGCAAGGCCGAGGAAATAAGGGAGCAAGTATACAACTGTAGCGAAAAAATCGAAAAAAAGAAACTGATTGACACGCTCTATGCTCAAAAAAGTCGCCAGATAAACTTTGTAAAGAAGACATACCTCGCCAATTACGACCTCTCGCACGACGACTACCACCTCGACATTCGTTTTCTCGACGGACGCGACTATGCCGGTATAGACCTGCTTGTGGGCGGTAGCCCGTGCCAGTCGTTCTCGACCGTCGGCGCGCAGAGAGGTCTCGAGGATACTCGCGGCACATTGTTCTATGACTATGTGAGGATTATACAGCAGACGCGCCCCAAAGTCTTCATCTACGAGAATGTGAGGGGGCTGACCACCCACGACGATGGGCAGACCCTTTCAATCATACTCAATTCCTTTAGAAACGGGCTCGGCTACGACGTGCCCGACCCGTGCATACTAAATGCGTCAGACTATGGCATACCGCAGACACGCCGCCGCATATTCGTTGTAGGCTTCAGAAAGGATATACCACACAAACCGTTCAGCTACCCCGAACCCGTGGCATTGAAATATACGATGCAAGATTTCCTGGAAGACAACTGCGCGGCCGGACACTTCAATTACGACCCGGAAACCGGAGGGCTCGTCGTCGAAAAAGTAAGCGGCAAAGCCGACGACAAATTCACGCTGACACCAGCCGTGCAGCGTTATGTGTTGTCGGCCGGTACGGGTTCATACCGCACGTCAACGCAGACAGACCTGCCGGTGGCACGCACATTGATGAAAATGATGACCCAGCACCACCGAGCCGGCGTCGACAACTACATAACGGTCTCCCACGACCCGTTGACCCTGCGGCAGCTCTCCGACAGGGAGGCCCTGAGGCTTATGGGTTACCCCGACTCGTTCAAAATCGCCGTATCATCAACCCAGACACTGCGACAGGCCGGCAATTCCATGGTCGTAGACGTAATGATGGCTATAATGAAATCAATAATCAAAACAGGAGTGTTCGATGAGTAAGGAATGGAAATCGCCAAAACGCGGGGCAAACATCCTATGCCGTATCAAAAATCCAAGCCCTCAAAACGTGGTCGAACTTGTCAGAATTTTGCCCAAACGAGTCATGCCGAAAGACGAGTTCGCAACCATCATTTCCAAGGTTGACGACAAATGGTTTCAAAACACCCACCAGGCAGCCGAGCAATGGGGTCTGTACTACGTCGACAACGACAATTACTACCCCAGGTTCACAAAAGATATCGACGCAGACGAGGCCGAGGCATACCTGAGATACTGGATTAAGAAATACCCGTTGATAAACCCATATTCTCGCTTCTCGAAATCAGACGGCAGGGGCCTCGTGCTATCAATCGCCGAGTATCTCGAAAACCACCCCGGCGTACACGACCTCAAGACAATCATAACCGCCCTGCTCGGTCCCGACGAACCTGTGGTTGTCAACGATATCGTGGCAAACGCAATCAACAACTATTCTGCGATACTCGACATAACAACCGTAAAGGCTGCAAGCGAGCAGTTTAACGTATATCTCAAACCCGACTACAAAGAAAAACTCCAGTATATCAGAAGCATGGATAAAAGAGAATTCTTCCACTTATTCGACGGGGGCACACCGTCAGACCCGACAACGAAGACAGAGCCGAAACAGGTAATCCTCTTCGGCGCCCCCGGCACAGGCAAATCGCACCGGCTCAAGTCGCCCGACTATGGCCTGACACGCGATAACTCAATCAGGATTACCTTTCATCCAGATTCTGACTATGCCTCATTTGTCGGCTGCTACAAGCCCCGGAAAATCAAAGACGACCTGTCCTACGAGTTCGTGCCGCAAGCCTTTACAAAGGCATATGTCAGGGCATGGAAATTATGGAGCCACGCAAAGGCCGAGGGAATCGTGGCACCGCCCTACACTCTCGTTATCGAGGAAATAAACCGTGGCAACTGCGCCCAGATATTCGGTGACTTGTTCCAATTGCTCGACCGCAACGACGACGGCTATTCCGACTACGAAATAATACCCGACACCGACCTCCAGGAATACCTCGCCGGCCAGTTTGACGGTTACGCAAATCTCGACGATAAAATCATGAAAGGCGAGATAATGGTGCTTCCGCCCAATTTATGGATAGTGGCGACCATGAATACCTCCGACCAGTCGCTGTTCCCAATCGATTCGGCATTCAAACGTCGCTGGGACTGGGAATACATCCCCATCGACCTCACCGACCGAGGCCATTTCATAGCCTGTGGCGACAAGAAATATCGCTGGAGCGAATTTCTCGACAACGTAAACAAACGCATCGACGCAATCACCCATTCCGAAGACAAGAAACTCGGATACTGGTTCGTGGCGCGCAACGGTCACGACGAGATAACACTCAACAAGTTTGTCTCAAAAGTGATTTTCTACTTATGGAACGACATTTTTAAAGATTTCGTCCACGATGTAAACACCATATTCAAAGACAACTACGACCAGTTCTATAGATTTTTTGAAAACGACGGCACACCCAAAATCGACGTCGTCGAGTCATTCCTCGAAAACCTCGGTCTCAAAGACAAAGACAGCGAGTAATAGATGAAAATACTTATCGAGGGATATCGATACCGCGCAAACGACGTATCAGCTATCCTCAAAGGTCTCGGCTATACCTTCACCGATAATTATGTGACGGTGAAGCACGTCGGCGACTTCTTCAATAAAGAAATAGGCGACACGGTATTCTTCTTGCCCAAAGTCTTGGTCAATGAGAACGACGAAGTCCTCGGCCGCAAGGATTTGCGGCCCGAAAAAATCCTCGACCTTGCCACAGCTCTCGGCAACAACCTGCTGTCGCGCGACGACTATAGCTTCATCTACGAATTCTCGGTATGGATATACCGCACTGTCAAGGAGTATTCGCGCCTCCACCCCGGCAGCGACATCATATACACGACATCATATTCGCTAATCGACAAAAGCCAAAATAATGTAGACGCGACGTGGCTCGACATAATTCTATCCCTTATAAAGTTCAACGACCGGAACCGTGATTTTTTCATGTTCGTCATCAAGAACATCCATAGCGGTTACAACAAAATCAACTGGCCGAGGACAATCGCCAAGTCAAAGGCTGTAATATCAAACAAGAGGCCGGTATATATCGACCCGGTAAATAAAAAGAAGCAGATAAACTTCGACGAAGAACTGCTGGTCATATTCTTCTCGTGCCTGTCATACATAAACAGTAACTACGGCTTCGAAACAACGATAAACTACAACTACGACCTCGTTACCGGCAGCCGGTTCGAACACTACCTCAACGGCTTCGGCCGCGCAAGGCTCAGGCAGATAAAGTATAAGTACTTTTCTGACAAAGCGATTGAACTTTGGAACTTATGCTATTCATTCTTCGAGTCGGCAGAAAAAATACGCTCGTCACAGCAAGGCGGCGACTGTATGCTTGCACGGAAATTCGAGATAGTTTTCGAAGCCATAATTGACGAACTAATAGGTGACAAAACGGCAAAAATACCATCCGAACTAATAGAGCAACAAGACGGCAAAATTGTCGACCACCTATTCCTCGGCCAGTCGCTTGTGTGCGATTCCGACATCTACTATATCGGCGACTCGAAATATTACAAAATCGGCAGTTCTCTCAGCGGCAACCCGGTTTACAAGCAATATACCTATGCTAAAAATGTAATACAGGCCAACATCGACCGTCTTTTCAAAGGCAAGGAGCACATACGCTACCGCGACGATATCACCGAGGGCTACGACATAACTCCCAATTTCTTCATATCTGCCGAGGTGCGCGACTCGCTGACGTATTCCGACACATCGTTGAAACTACGCGACAAAGACTGGAAGGTGATGTTCCATTTCCATGACCGCCTCTTCGACCGCGACACGCTTTGGCTGTCACATTACGATGTAAATTTCTTATCGGTAATCGCCCTCTATGCACGTGCTGACGAATACGAAAAAAGCACATTCAGGGAGCAGGCGCATAAACAGTTCAGAACCCACATCATCGACCTTCTCAACACGAGATACGACTTCTGCCTGTTACGACCGAAGAGCGGCTACACGCTGGCCGAGGCCGTAGATGCCAATTTCAGAAAACTAATCGGCAAGATTTTCAGCCCCGACGGACACATTGCCGTCCTTGCCGCCGAAAGGGGTACGGCGCCCGCGCTCGAAGCCGAAATCGGCAGATACTTCGAAATCGACAAAGGCTATAGACTTGGCGACAAATTACCTGATAGTGCAGAGGAACTCGGCTCGTAGAGCCGCGTCGGAAAACACACCATTGTAGTGCATCGTGGTAGTGGCGGCATGCTGCTTTTCGACGCCGCGCATCTTCATGCACAAATGTTCGCCCGAACATACGGCAATCACACCCTTGGCCCCGGTCAGACGCCGCACTTCGTCGGCTATCTGCGCTGTAAAACGCTCCTGCACCTGCAGTCGACGCGCATACACATCGACTATGCGCGCGATTTTACTTAACCCTACGATTTTACCATCAGGAATATATCCAATCGAGATTGTGCCGAAGAATGGCAGCACGTGATGTTCGCAAAGCGAATAAAATTCGATATCCTTGACCGTTACAATCTGCGAACCTTCGTGTTCGAATAGTGCCTGTCCTACAACCTCGTCGGGATTTTTACGATAGCCCGAAGTAAGATACCACAGGGCTTTAGCAGCACGCACGGGTGTACGGACAAGCCCTTCGCGGGTGGTGTCCTCGCCCAATAGCGCGATAATGCTTTCGATATGCGAGGCGATGGCCTCGATACGCTGCTGGTCGGTAAGCTGGTCCATTATCTTAATCGAATGTGTTTATTTTGTCGCGCACTATGCGCATATATGCAGCCATCGAAGGGAAAGCGTGGCGAAGCTCGGCCATGGCGGCCTCGGCCTCGGCACGTGTGCGGAAATCGCCAACTTTTACACGCCAATACGGCGAATTAAAGGTCACATAGGCGCGCATATGGGGAAATAACGATTGCACCTGGCTATGGCGCGCCTCGGCCTGGCTGCGGGCCGTGCGCGGATTATTATCGTCGAAAACCTGTACCCTATAGCCCGTACGTGTGGTCGCATGTGCCGGGGCCGGAGTCTCGACACTGCCGGAAAGCTCGGTATCGTCGGCAGATACTGCGGTCTGCGGCCTCTCTACAAGTTTTGCAAGTGCCTCGGGCTGCTCTATGGTGATATTGCCCGACGCCGTGATATGCTGCACTATCGATGGCTGCTCAGCTGCAGCATCGGCACACGCAAGGGCGATAAGAAGGGTCAAAATTGCTATTTTCGACATAAACTCAAGATATAAAGCACACCAAAGTCTGCCCGCGCATGACCGGGGCAAACCTTGGTGTTGTGAGGTCAGTTATCAGAAAGCGTTGACAATGCCCATGAAATCGGCGCATTTGAGCGATGCACCGCCAATCAGGCCGCCGTCGATGTCGGGCTTTGCAAAAAGCTCGGCAGCGTTAGAAGGCTTGCAGCTGCCACCGTAGAGAATAGATGTGTTCTCGGCAACTTCTGCACCATATTTACCGGCGATTACGCTGCGAATCCATGCGTGCATGTCCTCTGCCTGGTCGGGAGTGGCGGTCTTGCCGGTACCGATGGCCCATACGGGTTCGTAAGCGAGGATGATTTTGCCGAAGTCTTCTGCGCTGAGGTTGAAGAGGCCTTCTTCTACCTGGCGGCGGACAACATCGTTGAAAGAACCGTCTTCGCGCTCAGAGAGTACTTCGCCTATGCAGAAGATGGGGGTAAGACCGTTTTCGAGGGCAAGAGCCACTTTCTCGCGAAGGGTCTCGGCTGTCTCGCCATAGTACTGACGACGCTCGCTGTGACCGAGAATGACATACTTGGCAGTGGTCGAAGCAACCATCGGGGCCGAAACCTCGCCGGTATATGCGCCCGACTTGTGGTCGGCGCAGTTCTCGGCACCGAGGCCGAGACGGCTCTGGTCGATGACTGCAGCCACAGGGCACAGGTGTGTGAAAGGTACACAGATTACAACGTCGCAGTTGGGAGTTGTAGCAGCCAGGGCGTCGTTTACTTCTTTGGCAAGGGCAACACCTTCGGGTACGGTGGTGTTCATTTTCCAGTTGCCGGCAACGATATTCTTTCTCATTATTATATAGTATAAGTTGAATTGCTATTTTTGCA
>VSPF01000030.1 GCA_009775195.1 Muribaculaceae bacterium | reverse complement strand
TCCCTATATATCAAGATGGGTGGCCCTGTTGAGGGGCTGCCCATAAATTTAAGCACATAACTATGTCGACAAACACAATTGACAAAGAGCGCAAGGTGACGACCTCGCGCCTGATAGAGATGAAACGTCGTGGCGAGAAAATCGCCATGCTTACAGCTTATGACTTCTCTATGGCACAGCTGATTGACCAGGCCGGTATCGACGTGATACTGGTCGGCGACTCGGCCTCGAATGTCATGGCCGGCAATATGACCACATTGCCAATCACCCTCGACCAGATGATTTATCATGCCAAGAGCGTCATCAAGGGCACAAACCGCGCACTGGTGGTGTGCGACATGCCTTTTGGTACATACCAAGGTAACCCTATGGAAGCTCTTGCCTCTGCCATCAGGATTATGAAAGAGAGCCATGCCGAGGCCGTGAAGATGGAAGGCGGCAGCGAAATCCGAGAGTCAATCGAGCGCATACTTTCGGCCGGTATCCCCGTGATGGGACACCTCGGTCTTACACCTCAGTCTATCAATAAATTTGGCACCTACGCTGTCCGTGCCAAGGAAGAGGCCGAGGCCAAGAAGCTGCTCGACGATGCCCGTATGCTCGAAGAAATCGGATGTTTCGCCCTCGTGCTCGAGAAAATCCCGGCAGCACTTGCTGCGCGCGTGGCACAGGAAGTGTCAATCCCTGTAATCGGCATCGGTGCCGGCGGCGGTGTCGACGGCCAGGTGCTTGTGATGCACGATATGTTAGGCATCAACAAAGGCTTCTCGCCCAAGTTCCTGCGTCGCTATGCCGACCTCTCGACAGTCATCAACGAGGCCGTGGGCAACTACATCGACGATGTAAAAACCGGCGACTTCCCCAACGAGAACGAGCAGTACTAAATTCCACATAAACAAGCCCGGCGAGATAGCTGTTATGCCGTCTCGCCGGGCTTGTTGTTGCTGTATCTCTATCTATTCCTCTTCAATCGAATAGTTCAGGAAGTCGTTCATGGGGCGGAGGAGGGCGAGGATGGCGGCGGCTTGTTCGGGCCACGAAGGGTCGTCGAAGAATTCCCGCGTCAGGCTGTGGCAGCGGCCATACTCGGTGAGGCGCAGCAGGTCGATGTCGGGGTGGTTGCGGTCATACCCCTTCGGTGCTGTCTTGAGCTGATGGCCCCACCACTCGGGGTAGGCGGCAAGAACCTCTGGAGTCTCTACGATGCCGCGAAATTCGTCTACGTTGTCGATAATTGCCTTGCGTACTTTTTTTAACACTTTCGGCTCCGGACACCACAGTCCGGCATACAGCCCAATCTCGTCAGTGCCGAAGTGTACATAGTAGCACGCTCCGTCGAAGTGGCGTCCGTGTGGCGAGATGAGGGCCGAGAAATAACGTTTATACGGAGTCTTGTCGGGCGAGAAGCGTGTGTCGCGGTAGATTCGGTAGGCGCAGTCGCGTGCTTCGACATGACGCAGCGACGGTTCGTCGGCTGCAAGGGTGTCGATGATACGCTGTACCTGCGAGAGCCAGTAGGCTCGTAATTGTTCGTATTCGGCCTTGTGTTCGGCAAACCATGGTCGGTTGTTGTTTGCGGCAAGTTGCCCGAGGAAGTTGAATACATCGTTCATCGTCATGGCAGGTCCTCCCATTCTATGTCAGTCACTTGGCTTTCGACCGGGCCGTTAGGCTTCGCCGCAGTCGTGGTGCTTGAGCCTTTGATTTCTGTAAATTCTATATATTCTCCCACCGACGGGTCGATTTTTTTGCGCTTGGCACGGGGCCGTCGTCCTGGTTGCTGCCTGTTATTTGCAGGGCCGTTCGCACCCGGCATACCCCCGGGAAAGGCGCCGTTCATAAACTTGCGGGTCTGACGGCGTATAAACCACTGCAGCAGCCACGGCAAGGTATTGCGCAGCAACCACGGCAGGATAAAAAGTAATATAATGATGACGAGGAGCAGTTCCATTATCGGAGTCTGATGTTTTTATAGTTTATAAATTCCGGCATATAGCCCGTTGGAACGGGCAGCCGATGCTTACCTCACACGTGGCGAGGATTGATATAATCTGATAACAATGATATGCTACATTCTGTTGCGGCGCAGCAGCGACAGGAGCAAGTAGAGGAGGATAGTCCACATCAAGCCTGCCAGGCCGTACATGGCCACGAAGACTATTGCGGCCACGATGATGATGTAGCGGCAGAAATTCTCGGCAAAGTCGAAGTTCTTGAACTTTAGCGAGAACATCTTGAAGCGTGCCGTCATTGCCAACGACACAGCAATGATGAGCAGTGTGATTACCGGCCATCCTGGATAATAATAGGTGTCAATCCACCCGTATGCGCCAATCCAGAATATTGCGTTAGCCGGTATGGGCAGACCGCGAAATACCGTGGCCTGCTCGGTGTCGTTGTTGAATTTAGCCAGTCGGATAGCTCCGCAAACCGGGATTATCAGCGTGAAGAAGCACGCCCACAGCGGGCTTCCGGCATCGGCCATGGTGTTGAGCATGAGCATCGCCGGAGCAACGCCGAAACTTACCATGTCGCTCAGTGAGTCGAGGTCTTTGCCAAGGTCGGAATAAGCGTGGAGCAAACGCGCCATGGCACCGTCGAAGAAGTCGAACACGGCTGCTGCAGCAATGGCTATCATGCACCATGATGCACCGTCGAGAGGGCCGAAGACCTGGCGAAGGTTAAAGGCCATAAAGATAGCGACGCATCCGCTCATGAGGTTCATGGTCGTGATGGCGTCGGGGATGTATCGTTTTATGTCAGGCATTTTTGTCAGGTTGCAGGCGTGCCACCTCGGTTATGCCGCCGGTGGTCTTGTCGCCGATTTTCACATATATTTTCGTGCCCAGTGGCAGGAACAAGTCGACACGCGACCCAAATTTGATAAAGCCCATGTGGTCTTCAATCGATGCCTCTTCGCCGGGCTGGGCGTATGTCACTATACGTCGGGCCATCGCCCCGGCAATCTGCCGCATCACCACCGTCTGGCCGTGGGGGGTCTCGATTGCTACCGTCGAGCGTTCGTTTTCAGTACTTGACTTGGGTAGGTATGCAGCCAAAAAACGGCCGTTATGATGCTTGACGTATGTCACTTTGCCGTCGACGGGAAACCAGTTGGCATGCACATTGAGTACGCTCATAAAGACTGACAACTGTATGCAGGGGCCGTGGAGTACCTCGTTTTCTACCGTCTCTTCGAGGGCTACGACTGTGCCGTCGGCCGACGATACGACCACGTCTTTACGGTCGCCACGGAAGATACGCCTCGGAGAACGGAAAAAATTGACCACGAGCAAATAGAGCACGGCGCATATCGTGGTGACGGCGATAGCCCAGACCAACGGCCTGACCCATATCCACAAAGGGGCGCAGATTACCAGCAGTATCGCCAGCAGCGATATCAGCAGGCCTGTGCCTTCGTGATGGATTTTTACGCGCATGTTCATTGCTTGTGTCTATACGTTTCTGCAAAATTACTAAATATTTTTAATACGAGCCAACAATGGCAAAGAAATTTTGCCTAAAAGGCATAAAGTTATTCGTCAGATTATCATAAATAGTTTGGTATATGCCTAAATCGGTGGCAGACTGCATTGGTGTCAATGCAGGGGTGCTTATATTTCTTTCGTCATTTTTTTTAGGCGTGCCGGTAAAATTTTTATGGGTCAAAGTATTTCATGATTGTGTAAAAATTTGTAATTTTGCGTGCAATTTACAACAATCGCTTATTATCTATGTCGTTTATTGCTGATAGAGTGAAGATGGACGGTCTGACGTTCGACGATGTACTCCTTATCCCCGCATTTTCAGATGTGCTTCCACGCGAGGTAAACCTTACCACGCGCTTCTCCCGTAACATAACGCTCAATGTTCCTATCGTCTCGGCGGCGATGGATACGGTTACCGAGAGCCAGCTTGCCATTGCCATTGCCCGTGAGGGTGGCCTGGGTGTTATCCATAAAAACATGTCGATTGAGGAGCAGGCCCGCCAGGTACATGCCGTAAAGCGTGCTGAAAACGGCATGATTTACGACCCCGTCACCATACTCGAAGGTTCTACGGTAGCCGATGCCCTCCGCATGATGAGCGAGTACCACATCGGTGGTATTCCCGTGGTCGACAAGGGCGGCAAACTGGTCGGTATAGTTACCAACCGCGACCTGCGTTTCGAGCGCGACAAGAGCCGCCGTGTCGATGAGGTGATGACTCGCGACAACCTTGTGACAGCCTCGTTTGGCACAACCCTCGAGCAGGCTGCCGATATACTCCAGCGTCATAAAATCGAGAAACTGCCCGTTGTCGATGCCGACGGCAAGCTCATCGGTCTTATCACATATAAAGATATAACCAAGGCTAAGGATAAGCCTGCCGCATGCAAGGATTCTCGCGGCCGCCTGCGCGTGGCTGCCGGTATCGGCGTTACTCCCGACTCGATGCTGCGTGCCGAGGCCCTTGTTGGCGCCGGTGTCGACGCTATCGTCATCGATACGGCCCACGGTCACAGCAAGGGCGTTATCGGCGTGCTTCGCGAGGTCAAGAAGGCATTCCCCAATCTTGATGTCGTTGTCGGCAACATTGCTACCGGTGATGCCGCCCGTTATCTTGCCGACAACGGTGCCGACGGCGTGAAGGTTGGCATCGGCCCGGGTTCAATCTGCACAACGCGCATCATCGCCGGTGTGGGCGTGCCGCAACTGTCGGCTGTCTACGACGTTGCCAAGGCCCTCGAAAGCTACGATATACCACTGATTGCCGACGGCGGCATACGCTACTCGGGCGATATAGTCAAGGCCCTCGCAGCCGGCGGTCACTCGGTGATGCTCGGCGGTATGCTTGCCGGCGTCGAGGAGTCGCCCGGTGACACAATCATATTTAATGGCCGCAAGTACAAGACATATCGCGGCATGGGTTCGCTCGAAGCCATGGAGCGCGGTTCGAAAGACCGCTATTTCCAGGGCAACGAGACCGACGTGAAGAAACTCGTGCCCGAAGGCATTGCTGCCCGCGTGCCCTACAAGGGTTCGCTCTACGAGGTCGTATACCAGATGCTTGGCGGTCTGCGCTCAGGTATGGGTTACTGCGGGGCCCACAATATCGAGGAGCTCCACAAGGCACAGTTTACGCGCATCACCAATGCCGGTGTTGCCGAGAGCCATCCGCACGACGTGGCTATCACTGCCGAGGCTCCCAACTACAGCCAGGGCATGTAGGCCTGCCGGCGAAAGCTTATGATGAAATATCGCGGCGGCACGACTCGTGCCGCCGTTTTTTTTATACTGCCGGCATACAATAATACTAAACCCGACTCGTTTATATTAAGTATGCATATACAATAGTAAATTATCAAAATATCCGATATACCGAGATGAAAAAACATCTGATAGCCGCAGCCGCCTTATCGCTGGTGTTGCCGGCCACCGCACAGGTCAAGCCCGATGCCGTGTTGATGACGGTCGATGGTCGCCCTGTCACTGTGGGCGAGTTTGAATACCTGTATAATAAGAACAAATCGCAGCAGACCACGCCCCAGAGTTTCGACCAATACCTTGAGATGTTTGAGAATTACAAGCTCAAGGTTGCCGATGCCGAACATGCCGGCATAGATGAGACTCCGGCCTTCAAAAGCGAATTTACTAAGTTTCGCGACGAGCTTTCCGAGCCTTACCTGCGTGACCAGGCCACCGAGGATGCCCTTGTTGAGGAAGCCTACGGCCACCGCAAGAACGATGTGCTGGTAAGCCACATCATGCTGCCGCTCGAAGACGGCAAAGAAGCCCAGCTCGATTCTATCCGTACTGCCATTCTCAGCGGTGCCACGACTTTCGAAAAAGCCGCGACCGAATATTCGATAGACCGTTCGTCGAGCCAGCGTGGGGGCAAGATGGGCATCGTGGTGCCCGACCGTTACCCTTGGGCGTTTGAAAAAGCATCGTACGACACCCCTGTCGGTGGCATTTCGCCTGTCATCAATTCCGGTATGGGCTACCATATCATACGTGTAGAGAGTGTGACCCCTGCCGAGGGCGATGTAGACGCAAGCCATATATTATTGATGACTCGCGGTCTTGACGCCGCCGCACAGGCTGCCGTGAAAGACCGTATCGACTCGATATATACAGCCCTTCAGGCCGGTGCCGATTTTGCGCAATTGGCCTCCAAGCTGTCGCAGGACCCCGGTAGTGCAGCCCGTGGCGGAGCTCTCGGCCGTTTCGGTCACGGCATGATGGTTGCCGAGTTTGACAGTGCGGCATACGCCACCCCCGAGGGGCAGATTTCGAAACCCTTCAAGACTGCCTTTGGCTACCATATCGTTAAGACTAACAAACATTTCGGCGTTCCCGCTCTCGACGACGAACTGCGCAAGTCGATTGTCGCACGCATGGCAAATGATTCGCGTGCCAAGGAACCCGAGAATGTCATGGTCGATAAATTGATGAAGGAATACGGCGCAAAGCTCAATGAGAAGACTCTCGACAAGGTGCGCGCTATGATAAACGGTGCGTCGGGCGTGATTGATTCGGCGATGAATGCCCGCCTGATTGCGATGGACGATGTCGTGGCTAAATTTAAGGGCGGCAAAGTCACCGTTCGCGATGCCATGGCATACGTGCCTATGGCTCTCGGTTCGGATACCGAGGCATATATGGCCACGCTCAACGAGGCCGCAGACAACGCTCTCCGTGCCGCCGTGCTCGAGTATGCCCGTGAGCAGCTTGCCAAGACAAATGCAGATTACCGCAACCTTGTCAACGAGTACCGCGACGGTATCTTGCTCTATGAAATCTCTAACCAGAAGGTTTGGGATAAGGCCGCAAAAGACAAGACCGGTCTCGAAGCCTTCTTCCAGGCCAACAAAGACCGTTACAAATGGGAAAAGCCCAAATTTAAGAGCTATGTATTCTTCGCGCGCAACGACTCGGTTCTCAACCTTGCTACAGCCTATGCCGATTCGCTTTCGACAGCCGACCCTGCCAAGTTTACACAGGACATGCGCAAACGCTTTGGCCGCGATATCAAAATCGAGCGAGTTATAGCCGCCGAGGGTGAAAATGCCATAACCGATTATCTCGGTTTTAATGGCAGCAAGGAAGCAGCCGACAAGCAGTCGAAGTGGTCGAGCTATGCCGCATGGCGCGGACGCCTCCTCGACCAGCCCGAAGAGGCAGCCGACGTGCGTGGTGCCGCCGTAACCGACTATCAGGCTCAGCTCGAGGCGCAGTGGCTCGACGAACTGCATAAAAAATATCCCGTCAAGCTCAATAATAAAGTTTTGAAGAAACTCAAAGAGCAGGAAAAATAAGACTTAGCGGTCGTTCCTCTTGACTGACTGTCTATGAAATAATTTTCTCGGAGGCTTGCCTGTATCTTAGGCAGGTCTCCGATTTTTTATTGGCAAATACTGACCTGTTAGTCATGATGAAAATCTAAGGCAAAGGCAAGAGTCATGTGATTTTTCTGAATAGGCGTAGTTCGCCTAATGATTATTTTTTTGTAAATTCGCGACATGAAATCGTGTTTTTATGTCTTCACGTTAGTCGTTGTGCTTTTAGCTGCCTCTTGTGGCAGGGATGGCAACAAGTTGCCGTCCGAATACTTGGCGCGAGTTGGTAACGATGTTTTTACTGCCGCAGACCTGCGGGCGGCCATGCCGGCCGGACTTAGTGCGGAAGACAGTGTCGCCTTTGCCAAAGCTTATGTGCGTAACTGGGTCAACACGCACCTGGTGGAGCGTGTCGCGGCATCGGAGGTCGACATGGAACAGATTGAACGACTTACTCGCGAATACCGCGACGAACTAATCATGACCCAGTATCGTCGCGCCATGTCGCGCCAGGCACAGGAGGGCGAGTTTGCCGAGGACTCCCTGCGTGCATATTACGAAGCCCATAAAGATGATTTCAAACTTGAAAGGCCGCTTGTAAAGGGTGTGTATCTGAAAGTGCCTGACGATGCTCCGAACCTGGCCCAGATACGCCGGCTGTATCGTTCTGACAAGCCTGGTGATATCGACAAACTTGAGAAAGCAGCACTCGGTACGGCAATACATTACGATTACTTCCGCGACTCGTGGATTGACTGGGAGCAAATAGAGAACCGCATACCGCTTGACTTAGCATCTGGTGATGTGTCAGATATAGCGCGCCGCCGATATATCGAAATTGAATCGCAAGGCTTTACCTACCTGCTGAGTATCAGCGACTATCTTGCCCCTGGGGCGGGAATGCCCTACGAAGCTGCCCGTCCGCTTGTACGCGACAGGTTGCTCAACCAACGTCGAAGGGCCTACGACAGCCGCCTGCTCAACGACCTATACCAGCGCGCCCTCGATGACGGATTAATGCAGATAAATATATGATACCATCACAATTGCCATATACTCCGAGCCTTAAGCTGCGCGATATGATAGCCGATAATAGCTTGTTGCTGATGTCGATAAGCCGTTTCGGTCTGCCGCTTCGCCTGGCCAACCAGCCAGTTAGCGATGTCTGCGCCACGGCAGGTGTCGATACTGCGACTTTCCTTGCTGTCGCAAATATGGTGAGTGGCCGGCCTTACGACACCGACGCTGTAAAACTCGACAGCCTTGTGGCCTACCTGAGGAGGGCGCATAGCTATTTCCTTGATTTCTTTTTGCCATCTATCCGGCGTAAGTTTATCGTGGCTGTCGATTTTGCCCGGTCGAACGACGTGGTACAGACTATCTTGCGTTTCTTTGACGAATACGTTGGCGAGGTGCGCCGCCACATGGACTATGAGAACGACACTCTCTTTGAATATATAAACTGCCTGCTCGAAGGTCGCCCAGTCTCGGCTGATTATAACATAGAAGTCTTTGCCTCGCACCACGACGCAATATCCGACAAACTCAAACGCCTCAAAGACGTGTTGGTAAGTTGCTGTCCCGAGGGCAACGCCGACATGATTAATTCGGTGTTATTCGATATCATTAATTGCGAGTCCGACCTTGTGAGCCACTGCCTTGTCGAAGACCGATTGCTTGTACCGGCAGTGCAGCGCGCCGAGGCGACGGCCATACGCACGGGGGCTGCGATAAATCCGGGTCAGCGCACAGGCGATGTGGCAGCCACGTTGGGCAAACGCGAAAAAGAAATCGTGGCCTGTATCGCACGCGGTCTCAGTAATAAGGAGATTGCCGCCCGGTTGTGCATATCCGTTCATACCGTGGCCACGCACCGTCGCAATATATGTCAGAAACTCGAAATCCACTCACCGGCCGGCCTGACGGTATATGCCATACTCAATAATATTATCGAGCCTTCCGAGGTCGGCCTTTGAGGCACAAGGCTATTGCCGCAGGGGCGATGAGAAACGCCACGAATGCGCCTACGGCATCGGCAAGCAGGTCGTACCAGTCGGCACCGCGTCCGAGTTGCATGGCGTCTTGAAGTAATTCGATAAAGCCTCCGGCAAGAGTCGAAATTACGGCAAAAACTGCCATGGCGCGACGCGACGGACGTCGCAGGCCGTGCGACCGTGCGTAGTCAAACCCCATGGCCCCGGCCAGACCACCGAACATTATGGCGTGGATGAGTTTGTCGATATGCGGTATGGGGGGTAATTCGTCGACGCCCGCAGGGTCGGGAAAAAGTGTGCCATAGATAATGACGGCAACTACGAGTGCCGTCGGCCAATAACTTTTGGCAAATTGTTTCATTGTCAGAAATTGATATAATCGCCGGGGTCGAGGGGCGAACCCTTGTGCCATAATTCGAAGTTTGCCGGCATGGTTCCTATGTGTCCGAGTCGTTGACCGGGTTCTACACGTTGCCCTCGGTCTACAAATATATCGTCAAGGCCGCTATAGATGCTTACGAAATCGTTTGGATGTTGCACGGTGACAGATGAAGTACCGTCGGCCGATGTGTTGACCGATATCACTGTGCCACGGTATATTGCCGAAAGTGGTGAGCCCTTCGGCCCCGTGACGCGCATACCCTTGGACTGCATCGATGAGGCTTGGGCTGTCGTAGGGACCGGTGATGAGAATACCATGCCCTCGGCGGCTATCGGGGCGAGTACGCTGAGGTTGAAACGTTCCTGAGCCTCGTAGCTGCGCACGAAGTCGCGCTCAGATTCGCTTGCTGCCAGTAACGAATCGTCAACCGCGACCACCGAAGCCGTTGCGGTGTCGGGTCGGGTTACTTCGCCGCGCATCAACGATGAAATATTTTCGATATAGGCAGCATTGCGTGCAGCCGCTTGTTCGAGCGAGTCGAGTTTTACTGCTGTTTCGATATATTGTGCCCTGAGGTCGCCTTTTAGAGCTCCGGGCAGCAGTTGGCGCACAGGGGTATAGGCTATTATGACCCATAGCAAAGCGGCCCCGCCGGCAATGATGGCTGCGCTGACAAGGAAGACGCGCGCGCGGGTCATGCGCACGCTCCACACGCGGTTGAAGGTGTTTTCCTTAATAAAGTCGAGGCGGTATCTGGCCGGGTTGCGGTAGCCTGGCCCTTCGCGCCGTACTGCGTCTTTGAGTTTCACACTGCAAAGTTAGTGAAATTTCTGCTAAATCTGCGCGGGGGTGGTGATATTATCCTTGGCGGGTTGTTTGGGCTGTAGTATTTTACGATTTTTCAACCTCAGTGGGTCGAAGCCGTTGCCATAAACGCTGCGGGCCTCCGACTGGATTACGTATGCTTCTTCGTCAATATCTTTGATTATGTCGTAGATAGCGTCGGCATCATATTGCCGGCACCATACCATGAGCATTGTGCGGTTTTCGCCGGTCCAGAAGCCGTGCCCGTCGAAAGTCGTTACACCACGGCCCGATTTATGTGTGATGTTGTCGGCAATCTCGTGCCATTTGGGCGAAAGAATAAGAAACTGTATGGTCTGACGGTCGGCATTGACGATATAGTTTGCAAGCAATGAGTATATTACTATCGAAGTCCAACCGTAGATGATAGTCTGTACCCGGCTCTGGATACGCGCGTCGAGGGCGCCGTCGAAGGGCAGGAAGAACGAACAAGTAACGATGGTCACATCGATAATCATCATTGTGCGCCCGATGCTGATATTCGCCTTTTTTTCTAATACTGCAGCTACGATGTCGGTGCCTCCAGCCGAACCTTTGTGTGCATAATACATACCGACACCGAAGCCACAAAGCGCCGAGCCCATGAGCATACTCATTGTTTTGTCGGTAACGATTGGCGGATGCGATGTGAAATAACTTTCGATAGAACCGATAATTAGCGAAAGCAACGTCGCCCCGAAGACTGTTCGAAGCACAAAGCTGCGGCCGAGGATTTTGAACCAGCATACCAGCATGGTTATGTTGACCACATACATTGTCACGGCCACCGGTATTATGCCCCCGCTGGCAAAAAATATCAATGTACTGAAACCGGCCATGCCGCCAACGACAATTTCGTGCGGCAGGATAAATATTGTAAATCCAAGTGCGTAAAGCACCATCCCGGTGACTATAAACAAGTAGTCGCGCATTACTTGGGTAGAAACTTTCAGTTGCATTGGTATAAAATTTAGGTGCTGCAAAGATACGAATAAGTCGAGAGCAAATCAAAATTTATTTTGAATTTGCCGAGCGGAAGTATCTAAGACGAAGTCAAAGATAATAATATTCGGCGAAAACCAAATCTCGCAAGCGTTAAAATGTTTAGTGAGTTTTTTAATGTTCATGGTGGCTCGAGGCATGCTGTTATTTGCGAATTTTTTTGTAACTTTGGGGTGATTTTCGCCTTTGTACACGTGGCGGTTTTTACAATCTCCTCATTAGTAGCAATATGCATAAATTCGTACATCTACACGTCCATTCGCAATATTCTGTGCTCGACGGTTTGTCGACTATCGGCGGCCTGATTAAGAAAGCTGTTGCCGACGGTATGCCGGCACTTGCTTTGACCGACCACGGCAACATGTTCGGTGCCAAAGAGTTCTTTAATGCCGTCAAGAAGCACAACGGCAAGGTGAAAGACGCGGTAAAAAAGGCGCAGGCAGCCCTCGACGAGGCTACCAAGACAGGCGACAACGAGGCTGTCGAGGCTGCCGCTGCCGCTCTCGAAAAAGAAAAGGCTAAATACCTCAAGCCCATACTTGGCTGTGAGATGTACGTGGCCAAGGGCGACATGCACGACCAGTCCGACCCCAAGGACAAAGGCTACCACCTGATAGTTTTAGCAAAAAACCAGAAGGGGTATAAGAACCTGATAAAGCTTGTGTCGAAGGCCTGGACCGAGGGTCACTACTATCATCCCAGAACCGACCGCAAAGAGCTTTACGAGCACCGCGAGGGTCTGATTATATGTTCGGCATGTCTTGGTGGCGAAATCCCTCGCCTGTTGCGTGCCGGCGACGCGGCCGCCGCCGATGCTGCCGTGGCGTGGTATAAAGAGACTTTTGGTGACGATTACTATATCGAGCTGCAACGACATAAGGCTACTGTGCCCCGTGCAAATCACGAGACATATGAAATACAGCGCCAGGTCGAGCCACAGTTGATTGCGCTGGCCGAGAAATACGGCATCAAGATAATTGCCACCAACGACTCGCACTTCATCAACGAGGAAGATGCCGAGGCGCACGACCGCCTCATCTGCCTGTCGACCAATAGAAACGTCAATGACGAGTCGCGCATGTTGTACTCCAAGCAGGAATGGTTCAAGACCTGTGCCGAGATGGAGGCTGTCTTCGGCGACCTGCCCCAGGCGCTTGCCAATACTGTCGAAATTGCCGACAAGGTAGAGGAGTACGATATCGACCATGCGCCCATCATGCCCAACTATGCCATACCGGCCGAGTTCGGTACGGAGGAAGAATACCGCAGCCGTATAACCGAGCAGGAGCTTTTCGACGAATTTACACGCGACGAGAACGGCAACGAGATAATGTCGCCCGAGGATGGCCGTAAGAAAATCGACAAGCTCGGCGGCTATCAGAAGCTATACCGTATAAAGTTCGAGGCCGACTACCTGCGCAAGATTACCTACGAGGGCGCGGCCCGCCGCTATGGCACACCCCTGCCCGCAGAGGTAGACGAGCGTATCCGTTTCGAACTCCACGTGATGAAGACCATGGGCTTCCCCGGCTACTTCCTGATTGTAGAAGACTTTATCCGCGTGGGGCGTTCGTTAGGCGTGAGCATCGGCCCGGGCCGTGGTTCTGCCGCCGGGTCGGTGGTGGCTTACTGCTTAGGTATCACGCAGATTGACCCGCTGAAGTATGACCTGCTTTTCGAACGCTTCCTCAACCCCGACCGTATATCGCTGCCCGATATCGATGTAGACTTCGATGATGATGGCCGCGAGACAGTGCTCAATTATGTTACCGAGCGTTACGGGGCACCGAACGTGGCTCATATTATCACATACGGCACCATGGCGGCGAAATCGTCAATCAAGGATGTTGCGCGCGTGATGAGCCTGCCCATACCCCTGTCGAATGCCCTGACCAAGCTCATACCCAAGCACATGCCCATCGACCCAGAGAAGGACAAGGAGATGGATGCCACGGTGAGCAACTGCATAAAATATGTGCCCGAGTTTAAGGAAGAGATGGACCGCGACCCCAATGTGAGCGAGCTGATGAACTTCGCCAGCAAGCTCGAGGGCACGGTGCGCAATGTGGGCGTACATGCCTGCGGCGTTATCATTTGTCGTGACGATGTGACCGACTGGGTGCCTGTCAGCACCGCTGCCGATAAGAACGGTGACCGAATCCTTGTCACACAGTACGAGGGCCGAGTCATCGAAGACACCGGCCTAATCAAGATGGACTTCCTCGGGCTAAAGACCCTGTCGATTATACGCGACGCGGTAGAAAATATCCGTCGTTCGCAGGGCATAGAGGTCGATATCGACAATATTCCCATCGACGACCCCAAGACTTACGAACTATATTCGAGGGGCGCCACTGTCGGCACATTCCAGTTCGAGTCGCCCGGTATGCAGCGCTATCTGCGCCAGCTGCAGCCGTCGGTGTTCGAAGACCTCATAGCCATGAACGCCCTCTATCGTCCCGGGCCTATGGACAACATACCCGAGTTTATCGCCCGCAAGCAGGGGCAGAAAAAAATCGAGTATGATATCCCCGAGATGGAGACATATCTCAAAGACACATACGGCATCACTGTCTACCAGGAACAGGTGATGTTGCTTTCTCGTCTTCTTGCCGGTTTCACTCGCGGCCAGAGCGACACCCTGCGCAAGGCCATGGGTAAGAAGATGATAAGCAAGATGAACGAGCTTAAAGAAAAATTTATGGAAGGCGGCACTGCGCGCGGCCATAAAAAAGAAGTGCTAGAGAAAATCTGGTCGGAGTGGGAGAAATTCGCCTCGTATGCCTTCAACAAGAGTCATGCCACATGCTACTCGTGGGTGGCATTCCAGACAGGCTACCTCAAGGCAAATTACCCCGCCGAATATATGGCTGCGGTTCTGACCCGAAACCTCAACGATATAACCAAGCTCCGTTTCTACATGGACGAGTGCCGAGCAATGGGTATCGAGGTCAAGGGCCCCGATATCAACGAGTCGTTCGGCAGTTTCAATGTCAGCTCTCCGGGTGTGATACGTTTTGGCCTCACGGCAATCAAGGGCATAGGCCCCGATGTGGTAAAGGCCATACTCGATACCCGCGATGCCGGGGGCGGATTTAAGGACATCTACGATTTTGTAGAGCGTGTGCCGTCGGCATCAATCAACCGCCGTGTATTCGACAACCTCGTCCTTGCCGGCGCCTTCGACTGTTTCCAGGGCGTAAAGCGCGAGGACCTCAGTGCCGAGGTCGGTAAGCGCGGTGAGACTATCGCCGAGCTTTTGCTACGCTATGGTGCCTCGCATCAAAACGAGGCTCGTCAGGCCGAGTGCTCCTTGTTTGCTTTCGACGATGAGGATATACGCGAGTCGAGCCGTCCGAAAATCCCGCCCATGCCTGTGTGGGACAACCTGAGCCGCCTCAATAAGGAGCGCGAGCTGGTGGGCATGTACCTCTCGGCCAATCCACTCGACCCCTATTGGCTCGAGGTCAGATATGGCGTGGGGTGTACGGCGGCAGAGAAAAACGAAATTGAGACTCCGACCCAGACCGTGACCTTTGCCGGGCTCATAAGTTCGGTCGAAGAACGTACCTTGCAGAGCGGCAGCAAGATGACGATTATTAAAATCGAAGATTACTCGGGTACTACCGAAATCACGCTGTTCGACAAGCAACGTGCCGAATTTGACCGCCTGTGCAAAAACGGCCAGGCTGTCTTCGTTGCCGGGGCCTTCCGCGAAATCCGCAATAGGAACACAGGCGCGGTGTCGGTACGCTTTAATGTCGACCGCATACTCGACCTCAACGACCTCATCGGCAAACTTGTCGATGATATCACTATTACCGTCGACCCCGACCAGATTATATTACTGTCGGATGTTCTCGACGAGGAAGACAAGGCGTACAAGGCATATAAAAAGAAAAACGACCGTTCGCCGGCCAATACCGTGCCGGTGAATATCGATGTATATTCGTCGGAGCATAACCGCAAGATACACTTTTCGAGCTCGCTCCACCTGCCCCTGTCGCGTGATTTTCTCGACGGGCTCGACAAGCAGGGTATAGCATTTAATGTAAATCGAAAAACTCTAAGTTAAAAACTAAATACAAAGATGGAATTTACCGATTCAAACGTCAAAGAACTCATAGCCAGCGGCAAGCCCGTTGTAGTAGATTTTTGGGCAACCTGGTGCGGTCCCTGCGTAGCCATGGCCCCCATTGTCGAAGAGGTTGCGAAAGAATACGAAGGCCGCGCTATAGTAGGCAAATATAACTGCGACGACAACAGCGATTTCGCTACCGAGTGCGGTATCCGCAGTCTTCCCACACTGCTGTTCTTCAAGGATGGCAAGAAGACCGACCTGCGCCTTGTCGGTGGTCAGAAAGCCGATGCTATACGTGCGAAAATTGACCAGCTTTTAGAGCTGTAAATGAAAAATATCTATACCCCTGCAGATATAGAGCGCATCACCGAGGCCACCATCGGTACCCTCGACGATATATCGCGCATGTCGCCGCCGCAACAGGCCCGCGCCTGTGAGCGGCGCGCAGCCTTTATTGCCACTGTCGGTGAGCAGGCTGCCATCGAGGTGCTCGATATTCGTGGGGATAAATCAGTGTTGGTCTTTGCCGGCGACGGCATTTGTGGTGCATACGCCCTCGAGACTGCAATCGAGCTTCACCGGCGCGAATGTCCGGTAAAGGTGGTGCTCTTCAATATCGGTGGCAATCTGCTTACCTCCGATGCCCTTGCCGCCCGTGACCGCTTCATTGCCGACGTCGGGCGCGAGTTCCTCGAAGAGGTCATAAACCCCGGGCCCGGATGCTTCGAGATGCCGGCGATGACGCCGTCGACCCTTGTGATTGACGGTATATTTGGCAGTGAGCACCGCAAGCCCCTGCGAGGCGGCTATCAGGCAGTTGCGCGGGGCATCAACGAGAGTGGTGCCACGGTGGTGTCAATCGACATACCATCGGGCATGACCACCGATTTGTCTGTCGGCATGGTAAACCGCAATATAATTCATGCCGATGTGACCCTTACCCTTGTCGGCCCTACGCTTGCGTTTTTTATGCCTGAAAACGCCGAGCTTGTGGGCCGGTGGAAAGTCCTGGCTGTGCCGTTCGACGAGGAAGCAATGCGCCATACCCGCTGTACTTCGCGAGTCCTTGATGCGCGAGGGGTGCGGTCGGTGATGCCGAGGCGTTCTACAGTAGTATCGAAGGCCGACCTTGGCGATGCCCTGATTTTTGCCGGCAGTTACGGCATGTTGGGTGCCGCAGTGCTTGCTACGAGGGCTGCAACGAGGTCGGGGTGCGGTAAGGTGACCTGCCACGGGCCCCGATGCGCCTTCTTCGTGATGCAGACGGCAGTGCCATCGGCTATGTTTACGACTGACGGGGCAGATGTCGATATTCAGTTTTTCGACAATCCGCGCGATTGCGACGGCGTGGCTATCGGCCCCGGTATAGGCCGCTCGGAGTCGACGGCTCGTGCTTTGGGCGTGTTCCTCAAAAGTTGCTATGCCGCCAAGAAGCCGCTCGTGCTCGATGCCGACGCGCTCAATATCATATCAGACAATCCCGACCTGCTCGACTTCATACCGGCACGCTCGGTCATAACGCCTCACGCAGGCGAATTCGACCGTCTCTTCGGTGCGCAGAACAGCCATGGCACGCGCACGCTTATGGCCCTCGAGATGGCCCAACGCTACAATATCGTCATTTTGCTCAAAGGGCCCAAGACTTTCACTATCTGGCCCGACGGCTCAATCCTTGTCAATTCGTCGGGTACCGAGGCCCTTGCCACCGCCGGCAGTGGTGACGTCCTCACCGGGCTGTTGGCAGGGCTTATGGCTCAGAAAATCATGCCTGAGATAGCCGCCGCCGTGGGCGCCTATATCCACGGTGTGGCCGGGCGCATTGCTGCCCGTACTTGCGGCATTCAGGGCACTACGGCCGAGGATATCGCCGATGCGATAGGCCCGGCTATCGACACCATACTTAATCCGCGCCCGGCAGGCGCAAAAAATCTATCGATATGAAACATCGACACATATTATTAGCCGCCTTGTTGGTCGGCGCATTGACGGCACCGGCCCAGACTTCGCAGAAGATTACGGCCGGCAAAGCCAATGAGTATGGCCTTGTATATTCGTTGCCTGTCACGGCGCTCGATATCTATATCGAGGCAGAGGTGGCTGAGAGCCACCCCGGGCAGTTCTATAATTATGCCCGTCGACACCTTGGCCTGACCGATGCGATAACTACCGACAGCCGCTCGGCAAGGGTGTTGGATGTCATAATCGTACCGCGTGGAATAGCCGACCCCGACAGGCGATATGTCGCCCAGTTCAAGCCGGGACAGTCGGCCTATATCACTCTCTCCGACGGCGACATACCTGTGGCTGTCAATTCCGAGGTAGGTGCCACGGCTCCTACTGTCGCCATTCCAGTAGCAAAGCCGGCATCGCCGTCGCCGCTCGAAACCGAGGCTGCTCGTCAGGCTGTTACTGCCGAGATGGCACGCAGTGCGTCGGTGTCGAAAAAAGCTGAGCTTGCAGCCCAGCGCGTTTTCGAGTTGCGTGAGACTCGCAGCGACATATTGTCGGGCCAGGCTGATAATCCGCCTGCCGACGGCGACGCCATGAAACTCGTCCTTGACAATCTCGCCGCCCAAGAGGCGGCCCTGACTGCTATGTTTGCCGGTACTACTTCGACCCGTACCGAGGTGAGGAAATACACTCTTGTGCCCGACAGCACCGATATCAGTGGCCGTGTGATAGCAAGGCTTTCGGCTGTCGATGGGCTGATAGATGCCGACAACCTTGCCGGCGCCCCCATTACAGTCGACGTGAAAGTGATAGAGCAGGGCACGCTGCCCGTAAATGAGAAGGGCGAGGTAAAGACCTTCCCCAAGGGCGGTGTGGCATACACGATTCCCGGCACGGCTGCCGTCTCTGTCAATTTCGGCGGCAACCGCGTTGCATCGCAGCAGGTGTCGCTTGCCCAGCTCGGCATAGTGTTCGGGCTCAATCCCGCATTGTTTACCGACAAGAAAGAACCCTACAAAGTAATATTCGACCCGGCCACCGGCGCCGTCCTCGACCTCGCCCCGATGGGTGAGTAATGTCATACCCCCTTGGTCATCCCGGTCGTTGCCGGGTCTGGCCAAGGGGGTATAATATGCCGTCACGCGCGCCGCTGCGGGGCTGTCATACTGCCAGGTCGGCTTTCTTTTGTTCGCGGGCGTCGATGGCGTGCGATGTCAGTGCCGCGCCGAGCGTCAGCACTCCGATGCGCCCCACATACATCAGCCCGATAACTATCACCTTGCCCCACTCGCTCAACCCGGAAGTTATGCCGAGGCTGATGCCTACGGTGCCCAGCGCCGACGCGGCCTCGAACAGCAGCGACTCTAACGGGAATTTCTCGCTGACTGCGAGTAGCAGCGTGCCGACGAGCAGCACGGTGCCGTAGACTATGATGTTGCTCAATGCCGTGTTCACCCTGTAGGATGGCAGGCGGTTGCCGCGCAGGCTCACACATTTTTTGCCACGGAGCGAGGAGATTACAAATGCATAGACCGCCGACAATGTCGTGCACTTCACACCGCCTCCCGTGCCCGACGGCGACGCGCCTATAAACATGATGACCGACAAAATCAGACAGCTTGCCGGCGCCAGCGACGACAGGTCGAACGTGTTGTAGCCCACGGTGGTCATAGCCGACATGGTCTGGAAGAAGGCCTCGAGTATCCTCGTCGGCATCTGCGCCGACTGATGTTCGCCGGGGAAGAGCAGCAGTATGCCCATGCCCGCCACAGTCATCCAGAACGTGATTGAAAGAATCACCCTGGTGGTGAAGGTGATTTTGTATTTCCTGTTGAGGCTCTTCTGGCGCAGGTCGGTTATGACGATAAACCCCATGGCGCCGGCATAGCTCAGCACTGCCACGATGATGTTGACGGCAAAGTTACCCTTGAACGAACACAGCGAATCGGAAAAGGTGCTGAACCCCGCCGTGCAGAACGATGAGACTGTCGTGAACAGCGCGTTCCATGCCGGTACCTCCACGCCGAGACATCCGAAAGTTATCCACAGCGCCACAAAGCCTATTGTCTCGAAGATAAAGGTGAAATGCACCACGTTGTCGACAATCGACGTCATATTCATGCCGTAGGGGGTGGAAATCACTGTCTGAAGCACCCCCTGGTTCCTGTCGGTCATTTTGTGGGTTATGTGCAGCATCAGGTACGAACTAATGGTCATGTAGCCTATCGCGCCTATCTGTATCATGCCGAGGATGACACACATGCCGAAAGTCGTGTACGTTGCCGGAACGTCGACGGTGGCCAGCCCGGTTGTCGAAACTGCCGACGTGGCCGTGAAAAGATGGTCGGTGATTGTAGCCGTGGCCCCGTCCCTTACCGACCAGGGCAACAACAGCAGCAAGAAACCCACGCAGATATAGAAAAGATATCCGAGGGCGATGTTGCGCTCCGGAATCTTGGAATTGCATCCGAAAGTCACTGCTCTTGACCGCGAGAGCTTCATTAAGATATGTTCAAGTCTGCGCATAATAATTGTAAACCAGGTAATCCTGGTATGAAAACAACTATCGGGCCAAGAGTGTTGAAGGAATAGTATCCGTCCGAAAAAAGCCGACTTGATTTTTGATTTTCAGGTCGGCTTTAAGTTTTGTAGTTGTAAGGCAGGAGC
>VSPF01000003.1 GCA_009775195.1 Muribaculaceae bacterium | reverse complement strand
GCTCCTGCCTTACAACTACAAAACTTAAAGCCGACCTGAAAATCAAAAATCAAGTCGGCTTTTTTCGGACGGATACATAAGTGAAGCCCCATGAAAAAATCATGGGGTTTCTTTTTATCATGTGTTGCTCGATGCGTTCACTGTGTTCAACATTGCGTTACAGTGAACAAAGCGAACAGACAGAACACATGGAAACTGTCGTAGACAGTTCATTTGCAGGAACCCCAGCTTTACGAAGTTAGCTGGGGCCTAACGCGACATACTAAGAGCAAGGTCGAGGACCTTGCATACTAATGCTTGTATGCACGCCAAACTGTTACCCGTCTAAGAGTGCAAGGTCTTCGACCTTGGCACCGCCTTTGAGCCGTTTTACCCCAGCTAACTTCGTAAAGCTGGGGTTCAGACACAGGTACTGTCTTCGACAGTTTTCCAAAACCGAAACTTGAGTGGAATATATTTTTGACTGCGGTCGGTGCCGCGACCCTACGGTAGATACGGATGACGTTAAAGATGGTGACACCCGAGTTCCGGCTTGACGCGCTAATCTTTGAGTTCGAGCCTTACGAAGCTCCTGGTGCCGGGGCCTACGGCAAAGGCCGCGCTGTTGCGCAAGCCTACGGCCCATACGATTTCGCCGTTGCGGGTCAGCAGCCACGCACGTCGTTTTTGGTCGGCACTGTAGCGCGCATTGGCAAATATGTCGCTTATGAGTTTGCTCTTGCTGCTGCCAAAGGGCACCATGCGGTCGCCACGACGGATGTGCCTTAGCTGCCAGTCGGCATCGCCGTCGAGGGCGGCAGCGTCGAAGTAGGCCACCGCAGGCCCGAGGCCCTCGGCTCGAAACGACGCCACGTCGGCGCGGCTGACCATGATATGTACCGGCGACAGTATGTCGTGACGCAGATTGACAGCATACACGCTGTCGGCGGACTGCACACGGCCCGCATCAGACAGGCTGAGGCTGCCACGGTTTAGCTCGGCTACCGTGCGGCCGTCGGTAGAATAGAAACACTTGCCCGACGACGATGCCGAGTCGAGCATGTTGCAGACCTGGGTATAATTGAAGTTGCGGCCTTTTAGGTATTCGAAGAGCAAAGTATCGGCGTATGGCTGCTTGCTGAGACCCACAAGGTCTATGCTGCCGTCCGACACAAAGAGCCTGAGCCTTTCGTCGACGGCCTCGCGGTAGATGGCCTCCATTTTCTCAAGGTTCGTCATGGTGCGCAATATGGCATCGGCAGCCCCCGGGAACTGCGAGTCGAGCAACGGCAGTATATTGTTGCGCAGACGGTTGCGCCTGTGGGCGTCCGACTTGTTGCTGCTGTCGTCGACATATCCGAGCGACAGCGACGACACATATTCCTCAATCGCCCACCGCGACTCGTCGAGCAATGGCCGCACGACCGAACCCGACCTTGGCCTCATCGACGTGAGGCCTGCGATGCCTGTGCCGCGCAATAGGTTGAGCATGAATGTCTCGGCACGGTCTTCGCGATGGTGCCCGACCGCCGTGGCCTGTGCGCCGTCGCGGTCGAGCAGTTCCTCGAACCACGCATACCTGAGGCTGCGACAGGCCATCTCGACCGACTCGCCGGTCTCCTTCATACGTGCCGGCACGTCGAAGTCGCGTATATATATGTCTACTCCGAGCTTTTCAGATACATACGAGGCATGGCGCATGTCGCGCACCGACTCCTCTCCGCGCAGGTGGAAGTTACAGTGCGCCGCGCGGCAGTCATAGCCCAGGCGCGACAGTACGGCCAGCAGCGCCACCGAGTCGGCACCGCCGCTCAGGGCCACTATCACCGGGGCCGATTTGTGCAGCAGCCCCCCGGCGGCTATATAGTCCGCAACCCTGGTTTCGAAATTCGTCATGCGGTTAATAATGAGGGTGTATCAAAATAGCATATTCACAAGAGTCCTCGGAGAGGACGAGGTAATGGTTAGCCCCACCATCATTGGTGGGGTAAATTGAAGTACGATTAAAAAGAGTCCTCGGAGAGGACGCAAAGTATATACACGTACACGGCGTCCTCTCCGAGGACAGATGCTCTCTTGCGGTTCTTAGCCCCACGAATAATCGTGGGGTTAACCATGAAAGCGTCGTCTCCGACGACTTCTATTTTGATACACCACACATGGATTGGATGGTGTTTTGACTGCCTGTCAGTCTATGATATCGAAGCCGGTATACTTGCGCAGGCACTCGGGCACTACGATGCCCTGCGGTGTCTGGTTGTTTTCGAGCAGTGCGGCCACGATGCGCGGCAGGGCCAGGGCAGAGCCGTTGAGAGTGTGGCAGAGGTGCGTCTTCTTGTCCTCGCCACGGTAGCGGCATTTGAGGCGGTTTGCCTGGTATGTCTCGAAATTGGAAACCGACGAAACCTCGAGCCAGCGTTTCTGCGCGCCCGACCATACCTCGAAGTCGAAAGTGATGGCCGAGGTGAAGCTCATGTCACCGCCGCAGAGACGGAGTATGTGCCAGGGCAGACCGAGCTTTTCGAGCAGACCCTGTACGTGGTCTTTCATCTCCTCGAGGGCAGCGTAGCTGTTCTCGGGCTTTTCAATCCGCACGATTTCAACCTTGTCGAACTGGTGCAGACGGTTGAGGCCGCGCACATCCTTGCCATAGCTGCCGGCCTCGCGGCGGAAACATGCCGAGTAGGCGCAGTTTTTAATCGGCAGACGGTCGCCGGGGATAATCACGTCGCGATAGAGGTTTGTAACAGGCACCTCGGCCGTGGGGATGAGATATAGCTTGTCGAGATTTACAAAGTACATCTGGCCCTCCTTGTCGGGGAGCTGGCCCGTGCCGTAGCCCGAAGCCTCGTTGACCACGTAGGGCGGCTGCACCTCGAGGTAGCCGGCCTTTCCGGCCTCGTCGAGGAAGAACTGGATGAGGGCGCGCTGCAGACGTGCGCCCTTACCGATATAGACAGGGAAACCGGCACCGGTTATTTTCACGCCGAGGTCAAAGTCGATGAGGTTGTATTTCTTGGCGAGGTCCCAGTGCGGCAGGGCGTCCTCGGGCAGGTCGGGCATGGGGCCGCCGGTCTTCTCGACCACGTTGTCGGCGGCGCATGTACCTGCGGGCACGCCTTCGTAGGGGATATTGGGTATGTTGAGGAGCTCGGTCTCGATTTCGGCCTGCGTGCGGGCAAGCTCATCGGCGAGGGCCTTCTGCTCTTCCTTGAGCACGGCCACGCCTTCCTTTGCCTTTTCGGCTTCTTCGCGACGGCCTTCCTTCATGGCTTTGCCGATTGTCGCGGCCATGCGGTTGAGCTCGGCGGCGGCAGTGTCGTTTTTGAGTTGGAGTTCGCGACGGAGGTCATCGAGGGCCAGCACGCGGGCGATGGGCTTGGCGCCGTCAAAGCCCTTTACGGCCAGACGCTCTATTATAAACTTGGGGTCGGCCTTTATTTGTTGTAGTGTAAGCATTTCTGAATAATTTAATTAGCCAGTAACTGGCGCACTATAGTCGATATTGCCTTACCGTCGGCGCGTCCGGCGAGCTGCTTTGTAGCCACTCCCATCACACGGCCCATGTCGGCCGGCGACGAAGCGCCGGTAGAAGCTATGATTTTTTCGATTTCTGCACGCAGCTCGTCCTCGCTCAATGCCTTGGGCAGGTATTGCTCTATGACCTCGCACTCGGCCATTTCCTCGGCAGCCAGCTCGGGGCGGTTTTGCTCGGTATAGATACGGGCACTCTCGCGACGCTGCTTGGCCATCTTGACCAGTATTTTCATAGCAGCCTCGTCGGTCAGCTCGCCGTTGGCACCGGGAGCAGTCTTACCTTCGATAAATTCCTTTTTGATGCCTCTCAGTGCCTGCAGGCGCACATGGTCGCGCGCAAGCATGGCAGCCTTGATGTCGGCTTCGATTTGATTGTAAAGATTCATCGTATCTTTTGTCTTGATTTCAGACTGCAAAAATACAAAATTTCTTTCAAAAAACGATGGTGCCACACAGATAAAATACCTGTGTGGCACCACAAAAGCTATTTGCAAGTTTGCGAGTTACGAGCTTAGAGGGCTACCTTGACTGTCTGCGCACCGCAACTTACGATGTAGACGCCCTTTGCAAGGCCCTCGAAGGTGGCATCGGCAGCAGTCGACGAGGCTACCAGAAGGCCGTCGACGGCATAGACCTTGACACCGCCTTCGGCACCGGCGACAGAGATTACGCCGTGCGAGGCGGATACCGAGAATGAAGCACCGGCAATGTCGTCGATACCCGACTGCGAGCCGGTCACAACGTTCTGCTCAGCCGAAAGGAGCGACATCTTGCCTTCTGCATCGAGGCCGCGCACGGTATAGTAGTACGAGGTATTGTCATTAAGGCCGCTCACGGCAACCTCGGTCACATTGCCTACGTTGGCGTTCTCGAAGTCTTTGACATAGACGGGAGTATAGGTGCCGGCATAGTCGAGGGCGATATCATCGATATATACCTGCGATGTACCGCCGTCGGGGGCATGGTTGACGATGCGTATGCTCTTGATGCCGGTAGGCATGAGCATGCCGCCGTCGCCGACCTTGACTGTGGTTCCGGCTGTAGCGGTAGTCAGCGGCTGCACGGTATAGAGCGTCTGCCATGTGGCATCGGTAGCTGTCTTGACATCGATGCTGATAAAGCCGTTTTCAGCGGGACGATAGGCACGGTACCAGAACGAGAGAGCGTTGATATCATCGTCGAACACAGGCGATGCAACCTGGGCACCGTTAAAGGGCATGCTGAGCGAGGGGGCGGCAGCGCCGAAGCGGCGCGCGTCGTAGTCGGTGCTGTTAGAATACCAGTCAGACGGTATGGCGGCATTGTCGAAGTTGACTGATATGTGCTTAGGAGCGACAGCATCTTTCTGATATACGTCGACGAGATATGCCACAGCATCCTTGAGCTGAGACCAGCGGGCGGTAAAGCCTGTCTTAGAGATATTGCTTGCGGGCAGCGACTCGGCGGCTATCATATCGAAATACGGGTCGTCGGTACGCACATTCTGACGCTCGGAGTCGACACTCTTGAGGTCGGCATCGACAGCGCGGACTACATAACTATAATCGGTCGAGGGTTCGAGACCGGTAAAGGCATGGCTACCGGCACCGGTTACAGTCACCGTGGTCATGGGCACTGGCGAGAGGCCCTTGCAGAGGTCGATTTCGTACGAGAGGCCGCCGCGCGTAGTCCAGTTTGCAGTAAAGCCGGTGGCTGTGACATCGGTGGCGGGCAGCGAGGTCACGGGGTCTATCACCGTACCGCCGCCCTTGACACGGAAATAAACAACGCCGCCATCCTCGTGGATGTTGGTCAGAGGCATATCGATTGTCGTGTTGGTCCATGTAGGCCACTTGGTTATGCTTGTCACGCGGTTAGAACCGGGATATGGGTCGCCGGCATACGACTGGTCGCCGGGCATACCGTCGGCTTCCATTATGTCGATGCGCTGATGATTGGCATCGTTGTTAGGCATGTTTTCAGTCCATGCCTCTTCGTCGTAGTCTATGTGCCATACCAGCATACCGTGACCAGGCAGATATGTGTCCCAGCCTATATTCTGGCGGTTTTCGAGGATAAAGAATTCGTCGTCGGAAATAGTCTTGACAATCAGTCCTTGGTTTGAAGAGTCAAGCGGCTGCAGGGCAACATCCTCAGCCCCCGAAAGCTGGCGAGGGTTGAGCCAGCCTATAGAGTAACGCTCGAAGGCACTCATGTTGCAGGGGGTGTTGCTGTTGTTGAGGTAGGGGCCTTCCGACATCAGGTCATACCGGCCGGGGTGGTTGTCGTGCGACGCATTATGCGTGGGATAGTTATCCACAAGGCCGAGTACGTGGCTATATTCGTGGCAGAAAACGCCGATACCATTACGCTGCTCGAGTGCGCCCTGCAGCTCGTTGGCACAGGCATAGCTGCCCAGCTTCTTGCCGCCGAACTCATAATTGAGGCCGAGGTCGCGATAGATGTTCCAGGCGTGGGGCCATATAGTGTACGACGGGCCGCCGTCGTGCTGTCCGCGACCGGCGTAGAACATGAATATATTGTCGATAAAGCCGTCGTTGTCGTTGTCGAAACGCGCGAAATCGAAACCGGGGTCTTGTTTCGAAATCACGTCGCAGGCATCAATCACGAGCTGATAGCCGCGACCGTCGGGGTTACCGTCGCCGCCGGGCGCGCCATAGTAGGCCAGACCCTGGGGCAGGGTCACAGGGCCGACGACTACAACGTTGGGCGAGAACACGCCGTGAGACTGGGCCTCGAAGTATTCGCGGGCACATCCCGTGGCACCGTTGAAGTCATAGCCCTTCTTTGTCAGCAGGTCTTTGAATGCCTGGGGGTCGTTTTCGGCCTTGAATTTGACATCCTGAAAATCAATAAGCAGCACGAGCACGTTTGGCGACCCGGTGGTAGGATAGTTGCCCACGAGGCCGTCGGGGCTGAAGGTCTTTGCCTTGGCCCTTGCCATACGGCGAGTGGTGGCAGCGCTCTCGGCCATACGGCGCATGGCCGGTGCATCGAGGCCCTCGAGAAGCCTCAACTCGCCAGCCGTACGCACACCGGCATCCTTGGCCAACATATGGCTGTTGACCAGTTTATTATTTTTTACAACGGCATAACACATCGAGCCGTTGTCGGACGGCATAAGCACATAGCCGTCGGAACTGGTATAATAGCAGGCATGCTCATCGCCGCTCACACGGATTTCCACACTGCTGCCATCAGGGTTTTGGTATCTGTGGAGCCCGGGCTTGGCAGGTACCGCGTAGGCACCAACGGCAAAAGAGGCTATTGCCGCCAGTGACAACATTGTTTTAGTAAAGAAATGCATCTGATAGATTGGTTATAAATATTTTCTGTTGCAAAAATACAACACAATTCTGAAATAATCGACATTTAGCATCGAAATAAATGCGAAATTCGCCACAAAAAACAATATTTAGTGAAAAAAGCATAATTTTTGTCTGAAATTTTTCGCAATTCAAAGCATAAAGTGTAACTTTACACAAAAATATATAGGCTTAGGCAAAGCAGGAAAAAGCATCCTGCAACATATATCGGCAATCAGGCAGCAGCGTGCGAACGATATGTTAAAAATTCCTTAAAAATCGCAACCGCACACTCGTTAGCCATGATTATCTTTCAGGTTCAAACGAGTAATCAAATTAATAACCAATACATATTGCAATGAATAGACTTTACTCACTGCTCGCTGCAACGATGATAGGCATGACGGCCATGCCCGGTGTTGCATCGGCACAAAGTCCCGACGAAGTCAGGTTCTACGCACCCGTCACGTATAGCGGGACGTGGTACAGCGGCACATCCTACACGCCGCAACGAGGCTTCTACACATTTACCACCGACCAGTCGTCGACCATCGAGTCGGTATCGCCAAAAGAAATATGGACAGAGTTTCATGGCGGCGCATACGTCGACGGCTACTACTACTTCCAGAGCGGTGCTGTGTTCTCGAGTCACAATGAGATGACCTTCCGTAAGCTCGACGTAAACACATGGACAGAGTCGGATACCGACGTAAAGGTACACAGTGACAACATCAACCGTGCATTCGCATTTGCCTACGACTATATCGGCGGCAAGATGTATGCCTCGTGCCCCAACTACAACAATACCGATACCCCCTACATGCTGCGCAACGTGCCACTCGACGGCAGCAACCTGGTCAATGTAGCCCCGCTGGAATACGAGTTCCCGGCTATCGCGTTCGATGCCAAGGGGCAACTGTGGGGCTTTACGCGCACAGCCTCGCTCTACAAAATCGACAAAGCGACCGGCAAGGCCACCAAGGTAGGCGACCTGGGCTACCAGCAACGCTCGGAACACGCCGCCGCCACATTCGATATCCGCACAGGCAAGCTCTACTGGTACACCCAGACCGTGGTCTACCGCGCCGACCAGACCGAGGCTTGGGAATGGGGCCTCTTCGAGGTAAATACCACTACCGGCCAGGCCACCAAAATAAAAGATTTCGGAGACACACAGGAAAAGATGCCCGACATCTTCATGATTGACAATCATCCTGCCGCCCCGGCCACCGGCACACTCTCGTTTGCCTTCAGCGCAGGCACTTTCGATGCCGGCACAGTGACATACACAGCCCCGGCCACTACCTACGACAGCACCCCGACTTCGGGCCAGCTCGACATAGAGTTCTTTGTCGACGGCAAACCACTTGCCACCGGCACCGTGACACCCGGCAGCACCAAGGCCGTAGAATCTGGCACACTGACACGCGGCGAACACATCTTTAGCGCGTACACAACCGACGCCAACGGACGCAAGAGCCTCGTAGCCAAGGCCCGCATATACGCCGGCAGCGACGCACCCGCAGCCGTGACCAACATCAAAGTCGTGCCCAACGACGACGAGACAAGCGCCACCGTCACATGGGACGCACCGACACAGGGCATCAACGGAGGCAACATCGAGACAGCCGACCTGACATACCGCGTGATGGTAAACATCGGGCGTCAGACTCTCTATACCGACCTCAAGGAGACTCGTTTCGAGCACACGCCCACCTATGATATGGCACTGACACAATACCAGATTGTGCCTATCATCAACGGCGTGGAAGGCAAGACAGCCTATTCTACCCCTGCCCTGCTCGGCAAGGCAATCGATATCACTCCCGACAAGCCCTACATCGAGCCGTTCAACAACTCCAACTCGTTCACTTACTATACCACCATCGATGCCAACGGCGACAAATCAGAAGGCGGCGGCAACGTATGGCTCTATCACCCCAACTTCGGCATGGCCGTATGGTGGTGGGACTACGACACCCCGCGCACACGTGCCGACGACTGGCTCATCACTCCTGCCCTCAACCTCGACAGGACGAAAGTCTACCGCTTGTCATTCGACGTCCGCGGCTTCTCCACGCAATATAACTTTATCACCGATGTCAAAGCCACCGCAGGCAAATATGCCACCGCAGAGGCCCAGACACACACACTGACCACCTACCACCGCGAAGTCGAACTCGGCGACAACAACTACTCGGAGCATGTGACCGTGCTCTTCAAACCCAACAGGGACGAACGCCGCATAGGCTTCTACGCCAGCAACAACGGCAACGACCACATCGGCCTCGACAACATACTCGTCGAAGAATACGGCCCCGCCACCATACCGGCCGAACCCACGGGCGTGACCGCTGTCAAAAATGCCGACGGCACTGTGACCATCAGCGCCACAATGCCGGTAAAACGCGCCAACAACCTCGACCTCGACCTTAGCGAGATAACCAAAATCGAGGTCTACAACATCACCGCCGGTGCCACTGTGGCGACCCTCGAGGGTGACAAAATCGCCAGCCAGATTAGCGTTGTCGACAGCAATGCCCTCTTCGGCATCAACGAATACCGCGTGCTTGCCTACAACGAACAAGGCCCCGGTATGGAAGCAATCGTCAGCGTCGACCTCGTGCCCGACACGCCCAAAGACGTAACAAACCTTGGCATCAAAGTCCTTAACGGCGGCAAAGATGCCCATATCACATGGCAGTATCCGTCCGACTATCTCGGAGCCAACGGCGGTATCCTCCGTCCAGATGACATAACCTATATTATAGAGCGCAGCATCAGGACCTCGCAGGGCACCACCACGTCGACTATCGCGCGCAACATCAAGGACAGCGAGTATGTCGACACCGATGTAGATGTCGCCCTCGGCAACGAACGCCAGGCCCGTGTCACCTACACTGTCAAGGCACGCACAGTAGGCGGAACCGCCTACGGCGCCTCTATTGCCGACCTCCTCGGCCGCGCCTACGAACTTCCCGTAAAAGAAACGGGCAACTCTAACGGCATGAAACCGTGGACCTCTATCAACGCCTATATGGCCAACTGGGGCATCAACACCTCGGGTACCGGCTACAGCCCCATGGCAAGCTCACAAGACAGCGAGGGCGGTATCATATCGTTCTCTCCGTCACAGACCAGCGTCACCGGTCGCGCCGACTTTGTGTCGCCCCGTATCAACCTGAGCGGCATGCTCAATCCCAAAATGACATTCTGGATATACCAGGGTCCCGAACTCAAACAAACCTACGTACAACTCGGCATCGTCACCGTCGAGAACGGTGTAGAATCTGAGTTCAAATCAGTGACACCCCAATATTGCTCACGTGCCGACGTGCCCCAGAACGGATGGTACCAGTATAGTGCCGACCTCAGCGCCTACAGCAAATGCGAACGTGCGTCTATCGTGCTTCGCGGTAGCGGCATACTCTATGTAGCCAGCGGTAAACACGATGGCAACATCCACATTGACAATATCCAGATTACAGGCGACAAGCCCGAAGTCGACGTGCGCGTCACCTCGTTTACCGGCACGCAGTCGCCCGTCATGGGTACCGAGGCAAAATACTCGGTAGCCGTCGACAATAACGGCCTCAACGAAGCCAAAGATGTCAAGGTTGAGTTCTTTGCCGACGACCAACTTGTAAGCGAACGCACCATTACCATACCCGTCAACACGGCCGACGTACTCGAGTTCGACTACACGCCCGCCATTGCAGAAGAGGGCACAATACACCTCAGCGTCAAACTCAGCCTCGAGGGCGACGTAAACCTCGCCAACAACGAGCTGTCGCTCAACATCCGCACCGTAACCCCGCTCCTTCGCTTTGTCAACGACCTCGAAGCAAAGGTAGAAAATGGCAAAGACGTAGTGCTGTCGTGGAGCGACCCGTCAGAGTATCCGGCCGGCGCTGCCATCAACGATGACTTCTCGGCATACGAGGACTACAGCCTCAACAACTTCGGCGGCTGGACGACCTATGACGGAGACAAGATTGTGACCACACAAGGCATATCGGGCGGCGGCTACCAGTACACATGGCCACACAGCGGCGAACCCCAGGCATTTATCGTATTCAATCCCAAGCGTGTCGGCATCAGCGGCCTCTTCGAGCCGAGCACAGGCGACCGATGCGTGGTATGCTTCAACGCCCTTGGCGGTACCAACGACGACTGGCTCATCTCTCCCCAGCTTTCGGGCAACAAACAGACCATCAGCTTCATGGCTACTGTAATTACTGTCGCACCCGCATACGAGTTCTTCGAAACATATTACTCAACCAAGGGTAACTCAGTCGAAGACTTCGAGCAAATCGGCGAAACCCAGACTGTCAACGCCAACATTTGGCGTCCGTATTCGTTCGAAGTTCCAGCCGGAGCCAAGTACTTCGCCATCCGCTGCGTCACCAAGGCAGAGAGCAACAACCAGTTCGGCCTCGGCCTCGATGATTTCGAGTTCACCCCGGCCCAGCCCCAGAGCATCCTCTCAGGCTTCAATATCTATCGTGACGGCAAGCTCATCGAAGGCAACTATCCCGACAACGACTACACCGACGAAAATGTAGACCTCACCAACGACGTGACCTACCAGGTTACCGCCGTACACGAGGAAGGCGAGTCAATCTTCTCTAACGCTGTCAAGGTAAGCCTCACCGGCATCGCCAACACCCTCGCCCGCGACATAACCATACGTGGTGAACGCGGTGAAATAGTAGTAGAGGGTGCCGACGGCCTCAACGTCACAATCTGCACCGTCGACGGCCGCACCATCCACAGCGCCGTGGCCACCGACCATCGCCGCGTAGCTGTCGCCCCGGGCCTCTACATTGTCCGCGCCGGCAACGCCACTGCCAAGGTCATCGTGAAGTAAGCTCCACCTAACTTAAACAATAGAATCGGAGATGCACCCGAGACGGGAATGCATCTCCGATTTATTTTACTATAATCACCGATAGGCAAAAGGGAATAGAAATTAGTCGTTTGGTCGATTTTTTAGTCTATTAACATTAGCATTTTTGTGCAAAAAGGGTTATTTGTTAATTTTGCGTCCGTATTTCTGAAAAATCAACATTATCACGATGAAGCATACCATATTGCTTGCAGTAATATCACTGGCAGGCATCGCCACGGCGTCGGCGCAAGATGTGCCGGTCCTCGACCTCGACAACTGCCTGTCAATCGCCCTGACCGAAAGCCCGACCATAAAGGTTGCCGACCTCGAAGTAAAACGGGTCGACTACTCGCGCAAAGAAGTCATAGGCCAGCTACTACCCAACATCGACTTCAGCGGCCAATACAGCCGCACACTGGCAAAGCAGACCATGTATATGAACATGGACGGCTTTGGCGACTTCGGCGGCGGCAACGAGGACGGCGACGCGACATCACGTGCCGGCAACCGTGGTGGCGGCGACGGGGGCATAAAGGTCGGCCTCGACAACTCGTACTCGGTCGGCTTCCAGGCTTCGATGCCGCTGATTGCGCCGCAGTTGTGGCAAAGCCTGAGCCTGAGCGACACGCAGATTTTTAGAAATGCAGAGTCCGCACACAAGAGCCGCCTCGAACTCGTCAACCAGGTCAAAAACGCATATTACACCCTGCTCCTGGCCGAAGACTCGCGCAAGGTGATGCAGGAGAGCTACGACATGGCCAAGCTGACCCACGAAACATATACCAAGCAATATGCCCTCGGCGCGGCCAGCGACTACGACGTGCTGCGCACATCGGTAGCTATGAAGAATATCGAACCTCAACTCATGCAGGCCGACATATCAATCAAACAGGCGCGGCTACAACTGCTCATACTCATGGGCGTAGACGCATCGTTCGACTTCAAAATCAACGACAGCCTCGCCAACTACGAGGACACGATGTACGGCCAGACCCTCGCCATCGACCCCGACTACAGCCGCAACATGGACTTGCGACTCCTCGACATCGACGCCCGGATACTCCAAAAGAACCTGAAAATCCAGAAGCTTGCCTACTCCACCACCCTGGCACTCACGGCAAACTACAACTGGACCTCGATGAACAACGGTTCGCCATTCAGCAACCTCCGCTGGAACCCCTACTCGTCGGTAGGCGTGGCGCTGTCGGTGCCCCTGTTTTCAGGAGGCCAGCGCCTCAACAAGGTCAAGCAGGTACAACTCCAGGTCGAAGAAATGCGCTGGCAACGCGAGAACCTCGAGCGAAGCGTAGACATGCAGGTCAAAGTGGCCATCGACAATATCAAGATGAACGTCAAGCAAATCTCATCGTGCGCCGAGAGTGTCGGACAGGCCGAGCGCGCCCACACCATACAGGAGCAGAGCTTCGACATCGGTGCCACAAGCTATCTCAACCTCCGCGATAGCGAACTGGCCCTCACCCAGGCCCGGCTGGCCTACAACCAGGCTATCTATAACTACCTCGTAGCCCATAGCGACCTCGAACTGCTTCTCGGCAACGCACCCCTCGATAAATATACTAAGAAATGAAATACCAAGTCTTTATCCTTAGCACCTTAACCGCCGCCATGCTTGCCTCATGCGGAAAAAAGGAACAGGCAGCCGCCGTCGCCACCGAGGAGCTGCCCATCGTCACCGTCGATGTCGCCCACCGCATCGACGTGCCTCAAAACAAGGTCTACACCGCCAACGTCGAGGCCGAAAACATCAACAACATAGCCCCGGCGACACCAAACCGCATAAAGAGCATCAACGTAGAAGTTGGCGACCGCGTGCGCAAGGGACAGGTACTGGTCGAACTCGACAAATCGAACATCGACCAGCTCCGCATCAACCTCGAGCAAATCGAACGCGAGTATAACCGCGCCGTGCAACTGCTGCAAATCGGTGCCGGCACACAGCAGGCCGTAGACCAGCTCAAGGCCCAGCTCGACGCCGCCAAGTCGCAATACGACAACCTGCTCGAAAACACCGTGCTGCGTTCGCCCATCACCGGCGTTGTAACGGCACGAAACTACGACCCGGGCGACATGACCGGGTCGCTCCCCGTACTCACGGTGGGCCAACTCGCCCCGGTGGTAAAAGTGATGATTAATGTGAGCGAGAACGACCTTGCCACCCTGCGGCAGGGACAGCCTGTCGACGTGACCTTCGACGCCTATCCCGGCGAAACATTCAGCGGCAAGGTGCAGCGCATCTACCCCACCGTCGATACTGCCACACGCACATTCGAGGTAGAGGTGCGCATAGCCAACGCCACCGAGAAACTCAAGCCCGGCATGTTCGCCCGCGTATCAATCGACCTGGGCACGCAGCAGAACGTGGTCGTGCCCGACCGCGCCGTGGTCAAGCAGACCGGCTCGGGCAACAAATATGTCTACGTGCTCAAGGGCAACACCGTAAGCTATAACCGTGTAGACCTGGGCCAGCGCCTCGACAACGCCTACGAACTCCTCTCGGGCATCGAAGACGGCGACACCGTGGTCATAACCGGCCAGACACGTCTCGCCGACGGCGTGAAAGTCGAAGTAAAGTGAGAACGCACCATACTCCCAAAAACTTAAAACTTAAAAAATGAGTCTCTACGGCAATGCTGTGAAACGGCCCATCATGACCACCCTGTGCTTCGTAGCAGTGGTCATACTCGGCCTGTTCTCACTGCGCAACCTACCAATAGACCTGTACCCCGATATCGAGACCAACACCATCATGGTCATGACCACGTATTCGGGAGCCAGCGCGCAAGACATAGAGCAAAACGTGACACGCCCGCTCGAAAACGTGCTCAACTCGGTCAGCAACCTCAAGCACATCACCTCGAAGTCGCGCGAGAACATATCGGTCATAACCCTCGAATTTGAATACGGCGAAGACATCGACGTGCTCACCAACGACGTGCGCGACAAGCTCGATATGGTGTCGTCGATGATGCCCGACGACGCCGAGACGCCGATTATCTTCAAGTTCTCGACCGACATGATACCGATTATCATGCTGTCGGTCAACGCCACCGAGAGTATGCCGGGCCTCTACAAAATCCTCGACGACGCCGTGGCCAACCCCCTGGCGCGAATATCGGGCGTAGGCTCGGTATCAATCTCGGGCGCGCCCAAGCGCGAAATACACGTCTATGTCGACCCCGTGCGCCTCGAGGCATACAACCTCACCGTAGAGCAAATCGGCAGCATCATCGGTGCCGAGAACCGCAACATACCCGGCGGCTCGTTCGACATCGGCTCCGACACCTATTCGCTGCGCGTGCAGGGCGAGTTTAAAGCCTCCGAGGAAATGGCAAACATCGTCGTAGGCAGCTACAACGGCAAGTCGGTCTACCTCAGCGACGTGGCCCGTATAGAAGACAGCCTCGAGGAGCGCACACAGGAGACGTATAACAACGGCCGCCAGGGTGCCATGATTGTGGTGCAGAAGCAGAGCGGTGCCAACTCGGTGCAGATTTCCGACAAGGTACTCGCCATGCTCCCCGACCTGCAGAAGCGACTGCCGTCGGACGTCGAACTCGGCATCATCGTCGATACCTCCGACAATATCCGCAACACCATCGACTCGCTCGTCGAAACGGTGATGTATGCCCTGCTCTTCGTCATCATAGTGGTCTTCCTCTTCCTGGGCCGCTGGCGTGCGACGCTCATCATCACCATCACCATACCTATATCGCTCATAGCCTCGTTTATCTACCTCTACGCGACAGGCAACACACTCAACATCGTGTCGCTCTCGGCCCTGTCGATTTCTATCGGCATGGTGGTCGACGACGCCATAGTGGTGCTCGAAAACGTGACAACGCATATCGAACGCGGCTCCGCCCCCAGGCAGGCCGCCGTGCACGGTACTAACGAGGTGGCGGTGTCGGTAATAGCGTCGACCCTGACACTTATTGCCGTGTTCTTCCCCCTGACGCTCGTCACGGGCATGACGGGCGTGCTCTTCCGCCAGCTCGGATGGATGGTGACTATCATGATGATTATATCTACTGTCTGCGCCCTGTCGCTCACTCCGATGCTCTGTTCGCTACTGCTTAGGCGCAACAACCGCCACGGCAAGCTCTACACCCTGCTGTTCACGCCCGTCAACAAGGGCCTCGACGCCTTCGACCGTGGCTACGGCCGCATGCTTGCATGGGTAGTGGGCCACAAATTAGTGACCTTCCTTGTCTGCATGGGTATCTTCATCGGGTCGCTCTTCCTGGTACGCCAGGTGGGCACCGAGTTCTTCCCCACTGCCGACGACGCCCGTATGCGCGTGAGCCTCGAAATGCCCATAGGCACACGTGTGGAGCTGTCGAAAGAGAGCACGGCGCGGCTCGTAGAGCTCTGGCGTGAGAAATATCCCGAAATCCAGATTATCAACTATACCACCGGCACGGCATCGAGCGACAACACTTTCGCCTCGCTCAGCGACAACGGCCCCCACATCATATCGATGAACATACGCCTTACCGACCCGGGCGAACGCGACCGCAGCATCACCGAGATTGCCGGGCTTATGCGCCGCGACCTGCGCGACTTCCCCGAGTTCAAGAAGGCCCAGGTAAGCGTCGGCGGCATGGGCATGGGCGGACAGTCGACAATCGACTACGAAATATACGGCTACGACTTCAACGAGACCGACTCGGTGGCACGCAAGCTGCAGGCAGCCCTGCTGTCAATCCCCGGCACTGCCGACGTCATCATATCGCGCTCGGACTACCAACCCGAATACCAGGTCGATTTCGACCGAGAAAAATTAGCCCTCTACGGCCTCAACCTGTCGACGGCGGCAACATATCTGCGCAACCGCATCAACGGCCAGTTGGCATCGCAGTTCCGCGAGGACGGCGAGGAATACGACATCAAGGTGATGTATGCGCCCGAAAACCGCACGTCGCTCGCCGACATCGAGAACATACTCATCTACAACTCGGCCGGCAAGGCTGTGCGCGTGCGCGACGTGGGCAAGGTGGTCGAACGCTTCACGCCCCCTACCATCGAGCGTAAAGACCGCGAGAGGATTGTCACCGTCAGCACCGTGGTGCAAGACGTGCCGATGAGCCAGATTGTAGAGGCGTCGATGAAGAAAATCGACAAGATGGACATACCCCAGGGCATCAACATACAGCTCTCGGGCAGCTACGAGGACCAACAGGACTCGTTTAGCGACCTGCTCGTGCTGGCCGTGCTCATCATCATACTTGTCTATATCGTCATGGCGGCACAGTTCGAGAGCTACACCTACCCGGGCATCATCATGACCTCGCTGCTCTTCGCCTTCTCGGGCGTGTTCATCATACTGTGGCTCACCGGACATACGCTCAACGTCATGTCGATGATAGGCGCAATCATGCTTATCGGTATCGTGGTTAAAAACGGCATCGTGCTCATCGACTATATCTCGCTCAACCGCGAACGCGGCATGTCGATACGCCGCGCCGTCATCAACGGCGGCGAGTCGCGTCTGCGCCCCGTGGTCATGACCACGCTGACAACCATTCTCGGCATGGTGCCTATGGCTGTCGGTACGGGCCAGGGTGCCGAGATGTGGCGCCCGATGGGTACTGCCGTCATCGGCGGTCTCACATTCTCGACCATACTCACGCTGCTCTTCGTGCCAGTGCTCTACTGCGTATTTGCCTCGCAGGGCATCAAGAACCAACGCCGCAAACTTCATAAACTCAAAAAATAAAACGATGAAAGCCATATTTATCGCCTACGACCAGGCACACTACGAACGCATAGTCGAAATGCTCGAGCGCAGCAACTGCCGGGGCTTCACCTCGTGGGAGCAAGTCAAAGGGCGTGGCAGCGTCGACGGCGAACCGCACTACGGCAGCCACGCATGGCCCTCGCTGGCCGGCGCCATAATGACCATGGTCGAGGACAGCCGCGTGGCCACCGTGCTCGAGAAGCTGCGACAATTCAATGCCGAGCGTCCCAAACTCGGCCTCCGCGCCTTCGTATGGACTATAGAGGAAGGAGTTTAATGGAATGTTGAATTTGTAATTTTGAATGTTGAATTTCGCTGCTTGCCTTTCTCAAGCATAATAATTCAACATTCAAAATTCCCCATTCAACATTATTCTTTTTCTCTGCCTTTTTTGACCATGCGCGTCACGTAGTCGGTCAGATACACCGTGAAGAGGGGGAAGATTATCATGCCGCACATGGGCAGTATGACGGCTATAATCTTGCCCGATGGCGTAACCGGCGATATGTTACAGCCTACGGTGGTCATATTCATTGCCGACCACCACAGTGCCGTCCAATAGGTGTGCACCTCGGGGTTTAAGCCACACTCCCGCTGATAAAATATCAACGAGCAAAAATATGTGACCATCACTATGATTGACAGGTACGACAAGAAGAGGCTCGACACGGGGTTAGACGACAGGTATCCCAGCACTATCGACATTGCCAGGGCGCCACGGGCAAGCGGTATGAAGCGCACGAAATAGGCCGCATCGTGGCTCAGCTCGATATTGAGCCAGCTTATGATATTGATATAGGGGATTGAGAGCAATAAGAATATGATATGTCGCCTGAAAAACGTCAGCCTGTCGTTGGCAAAATACAAGCCCACGAAAAAATCGCATACAAAAAAGAGGCACACCCAGAATTGGAAGTGCATATAGCGATAGTCCTGCAATATGTTTTGCGACTCGAAAGTATCGAGCGAAATCCATATTATCAACACAATAGACAAGGCTATGACGCCGAAATTCATCAGCCCCGTCACATATTTCCTCAGTGTCGTCTCATCTGTAGCCATAATGCGATGTCTTTTAATAAAGAACAAAGGCCATTATGTAAAGTTCACACACCCGTCCCGGTCCCTGGGGGTATCTTCCAAACATACATAGTGGCAAGGCAAACCGAGCCTGCGGAAGCAAAGAATTTTTCGCTAATTATTTCGTGAAAAATTATGCTAATTGAAAAGATATTAGTATTTTTGCCATAGAAACCCTTTAAATCTATAGACCATGACACGTAGCACCTATCTCTTCCCGACCGAGCGTGATTATGAGGATGCCATCAGCCACCTCGAGCGCAGTATGCGTGACGATGCCGACAACTCCAACAAACTGTGGTTCCGCGGCTCGTGGGGGTCTTGCTATGATTTTGACTGGCCCGAATGTTGGCGAATATGCATAGAGGACGAATGTTCCGACCCCGAATTGGCTGCAAGTATATGCCGTGAGCATCGCGGACGTTACTACAGGGAATAATAGTGTACCAAATATAGCATTTCGAACTGGGCGACTTCACAAGAGTTGTCAAAGTATTGTTTATGTCCGATGATAGTTGACTTCGTCAAGGTTCCCGATGGTTCAGGCTACGGCGTGGGAAACCTGAATAAGCAATCACGATTCTCCCGCGACGATATATATGTTGTCCCAGAATATTACAATGGCAAACCCGTTCACACTATTCTTGGGTTTGACGGAGTACGGACTCTCGTTATCCCTCCATCTATAAAATTTATATTTACTATAAATTTGAGTAATATCGAGAACATAGAAGTTGCCTCAACCAACCCTTATTTCTCGTCGCGCGATGGAGCCCTTTATAATAAGGACATGTCTCGCCTGATTTATTGTCCTGAAAGGAGCTTTACGATCTCGGCGAATGTGAGAATAATTGAAGATTCCGGATTAAGGCATAGGATGTCAAGCATCTACGTTGACAAAGACAATCCAGATTACTCAAGCGATGGTAGTATTCTATACGACAAATATAGGCTAAAATTAATTCGTTGTGTCCTTCGGTGCATCGGCGAGGTTGTTATTCCGGCTTCTGTATACGATATTGCGCCGAATGCTTTCAGCGGTTGTTTACATATTGAATCAATAAAACTTCCACCGACTCTTAGCCGTATAAAGGAATGTACTTTTCTTAATTGTTCAGCATTGCAAAGAGTGGGACTTCCTAAGTCACTGACTTCTATTGCAGATTGTGCCTTTCACATGTGTACCAGTCTCCGAAGCGTAGAATTTCCACAGTCTTTGAGTTATATCGGAGCAAGTGCTTTTGACGGCTGTACATCACTATCGAGCATCGCTATTCCAGAGTCTGTCAACTATATTGGAAAAAATGCCTTCGCTCATTGCAGTGCCTTGACATACATAAAGTTTGGTCAGCAGAATCTTGAAAATATATCCACAGCATTTGTAGACTGCAAGAATGTTACACACATCGAGACCGCACCGAGTGTCCGTAGTATAGGGAAGAATATATTTACGGAGTTCGCAAAGTTATGCACTGTTACACTCGAAGCCGGTATCACCTTCATAGATACCTCGACATTCAGCTCATGCCGTAAGTTGGAAGCTATCCTGGTCGCTGCCGATAATAAAGCCTTTGCAGCAATTGACGGAGTGCTTTATTCAAAGGATATGACTACCATTATCCGTTGCCCGGCGGCAAAAAAGGGTGCCGTCTCCATTCCTGATTCAGTTATTACGATAGCCGATAATGCCTTTAAGGACTGTACCAACCTTAGTTGCATAGTCATATCAAAATCGGTTACTGCAATTGGTAGAAATGCATTCGCTGGATGCTCGAAATTAGAATCTATTGAGATTCCCAATTCAGTAACTACGATAGCTGATAATGCCTTTAAGGACTGTAACAATCTGACCAGAATTATACTGCCTGATTTTGCCGCAGACAATATGCATAAGATTTTTGCTGGCTGCTCTGCCGTGACTTCTTTAGAATTGAAAAGTTCAGCTACACCCTCAAGCATCGGCAAGAGTTCCCTTATGCCTTTTCATGCACTACGATATCTCATCATACCCGCATCGGTTGAGAGTATACATCCACAAGCATTCAATAGTTGCAAAGAAATCGAGTTTATTGACATAGACAAAAGGAATACCAACTATGTCTTTATAGATGGCATACTGTATGGCAACTCAAATACTCAACTTATAAAATGTACCCGCAAAACAAAAGGCATCGTACACATACCCGAGAATGTTACCGATATAGAAAGTAAAGCTTTCGCAGGCTGCACTGCAATCACTGGTGTAGACATCCCAGATGGAGTGAAGAAAATATGCAACGGCACTTTCGAAGGTTGTTCCAACCTCGTTAGAGCCAGTTTGCCGGGCAGTCTCGAAGAAATCGGCAGCAGTGCATTTTCCGCATGCTCAAATTTAGCGGAAATAAAAATTCCAAAAATTGTAGTGACAGTAGGTTCGCGTGCTTTCAGAGGTTGTAAATCACTGCGTCGGATAGAATTGCCAAAAGGTTTGACAAACATACAAAACGAATCATTCCAGGGATGTTCAAATCTCGAGTTTATCTCAATTCCGAAAAGCATTGCTTCAATCGGTGACCGCGCCTTCGCAGGTTGCCACAACATCCGCAAAATAGTATGCCGCCGCGTGTATCCCTTGCATTGCAATCCCGGGTTTGAAAAAGAACTAATAGGCATCACGACGTTATACGTGCCCATGCGCAGAAGGTACCGATGGATAGCGCCTTGGCATTTGTTTAAGCGATATCGCAGCCTAAGGTCTCTTCTTGCGATTTTCTACAAACTCTGAATAGCAGCAACGCAGACGCAAGCGTAACCTATCGTATCTCAACAAAAAACAAGAGAATCTCAATTAAGTAGGCGTAAAAAATCCCCCGGCGAGGGGGCTCGCCGGGGGATGGTGTTTATGTGGTGAGGATGTTTACTTCTTCACGCAGGTGATGGTGGGGATGCCGGGCTGGACGGTGAGTGTGATTACGTAGGTACCGTCCTCGGCAACTTTGTAGTTGTCACCGTCGAGTATGGCGTGGTCCATGTTGTCTTTCTCGCCACCGAGACTTATGTCCCAGCCGTTGTTGAAGCGGACTTTCCACTCGTTATTTTTGGCAAGCTCGACCTCGGCAGTCCATACAGTCATATCATCGTTAGCCGTCATGGCCACGTCGGAGCCCCAGCCAGAGGCAGCGAACGAACCTATAATGCCTACACGGGTGATTGCAGTCATCTTGTAGGTCGTGAGTATGCCCTGCTCATCGTCGTACTGGACCGACATCCAGTACATGCCGGGGGCGGTAGGATGGATGTTCTTGGCGGCCTCGCCGAGTACGAACGTGCCTTCGTCGGCGGGGTCCTCGGTCTCTGCACCATAGTCGGTAGCGTTGTTCCACTTTTTCTCCAAGCTAACCTTGAAGCCAGCATCGGTAACGGGGAAGAGGCCATAGTAGCCCTTAGACTTCTCATTCTTATTGTCATATTGCATCCAGGCCGAATTTTCCTGGTTCCAGCCGTTGGCACCACCGGGGGTGTAGATGTATTCGGGGCGGAGCAGCTTCTCGATGGTATATTCCATGGTCTCCATGTTGATAGTCATCTTATAGTTGCCGGCCTCGGTGATTTTGCCTGCCTGGGGATTGTTGTCGGTGAGCTTGCCTTTGAGCGAGGTGTCGCCGTCGGTCTCGGGACCAACCACGGTAGTCCACTCCTGGCTGTCGATTGCCGACTGGGGAGCGATTTTCCAATAGCAGCCGCCGCCGTTGGCATCGAGTACGGCCTGAGGAACCTTGAAGGTAGCAACGAAGACGGGGTCGTCGTAAACATCCTTGTCAGACTGATGAACAAAAGGATAGGTGGTAGCCAAAGCCCAGTCGGTGAGGTTGCCGATAAAGTAATAGGCGTTCTCGATTACGAAGCCCTGGTCCATGCATGTTTCCTCTATCGTACCTGAGGCAGCATAATAGCTGTCGGAGTCGTAGCGGTAGTTACTGCCGTCGAGCACCACGTAGACCGGCACGCGGTAGTATGCCGTCTTAACCTTGGGGCTCTTACCGAAAAGGGCCACATGTGCGTCGTTCCACTCGAAGGGGTCTACGGTATATACTCCGTCGTCGCCGACCTTGGTGTCGAGAGTCATAATCTTACCCGAGAAATCTTGCGCCGCGCAAAGCTGTACCTTGTACGACACGACTGCGCCTTCGGGCAGGTTCTTGGTCTCGGGAGCTTTCATAACGGGTATGCCGCTCTTTTCGCGATAGCTTTCGAGGTCGAGCACAGTAGCCGAGGCAAGGGCACCATCGGTGGCCGAGGTGATATCTCCGACAGCGAAGATTGGCTCCTGCGGGTTTTCCTGGGGCTTGGGTGCTTCGGGGGCATCGTCGCACGAAGCCGACATCATACCCAGCAGGCCAAGCATCAATATGCTAAGTTTCTTCATCTTTATTCTTTTTCGAAATTAAAAGTATCCGCTTTATCCGCGCCCACACTTTTTAAGTGTGAGCGTGGATGGTGGGGAATGTTTTTTAGTTGGTAGTAGCCAGTGTCAGGGTATATACACCGTTGTTGAGAGCCAGATGGGCAATACCGGTAAATGCCTCGCCAAGCTTGATATTTGCGGGGCCGCCGTCGGCAGGGTCGATATTGAGTGTAAAGGGCTCATTAACCTTGATAGTGGTATCACCCGATTTGGGTGCGCCCCAGTTGCAGGGGCCCCAGCTCGGATCGGCTACCTTAAATTCGGTGTTAGCCGGTATGGTAATGGTGTTTGTTACCCAAGTGTTTTCTTCGGGGCCTGTCATGAAGCGATATTTATCGATAGCCTCCCAACCACCGGTTTCCGGGAAACCACCGCGCAGGTACATGTTGACAGGAACATCTGCAACCCAGATAGCAAGGTAGTTGGCCGAAACGGCGTTGAAACTTACAACGTTCGATATGTAGGTAGTATTAGCCTCGGTCTGGGGTATATAGGCCCTCAGGCGCATATAGACCTTGGTATAAGGCAGGGGCAGGTCTTCTTCCGACTTGACACCGGCCAGCTCTTCGAGGATTGAGGCCACGTCTTTGTTGAGGGGGTTAATCTGCGAACAGTCGAAGAACTGCTGGCTGATTTCCTTATATTTGGCGAAGTCTTCGGTAAGCGACACCTGCACGTTGTATGCTGCCGGTGCGGCATAGCCGAAGTCGGGCTGCGAACAGGTGAGGTGGAAGCTGCCGTCGCGGTTTTCCTCGGTAATCATGATGGGCATATCCTGCATCACAGGGGTGTTGAGGAACGCAGCCTCTTGTATGCCCTCGTGGGTCTTGACAACGGGGTTGTCATCCCATGTCTCGCTACACGAGCTCATGCCCAGCACGACAGCCGCCATAGCGAATATAGTTGATATCTTTTTCATTATATAGTCTTTATGTAAGCTCGTAAATTAATATCCGGGGTTCTGTTTGAAGTCGGGCTGCGAGTTGAGCACGGCGTTAGGAATGGGATACAGGTTGTATTTCTCGTCGATACGTGTGCCGTCGGGCGAGTCGACAGAGCCCTTGAACTGCCATACGGTCTGTGTCGGGCCGGCGAACATGCCGTTGCGCACGAGGTCGGTGCGGCGTATGCCCTCGCAGTAGAGTTCGCGTGAGCGTTCGTCCATGAGGTTCTTCTTGGTCAGGTCGATTATGCCGAATGCGGGAGCCTTTGCACGGCCGCGCACATAGTTGATATACTGGAGGGCCTTCTGGCTCGAACCGGCACCGCCGTTGATATAGCACTCGGTGTACATCAGGTAGATATCGGCAAGACGGATAATCGGCCAGTCGGTCGACGAGAACGGAGTAGCGGGGAAGTTGGGAGCCCATGAGCCGTCGGCCTGCTGTGTGAAGTCCCAGCCACGATATTCCTCGGGCACATTGGCATCGTTGAGCGTCGAAGGTTTGGGACGGCGGTTAGTGACCTTTATAATCGCGTTGCCGCCGGTAGTGGCCCACGCGCCGGTAAAGCCGGCAAACTTGTCGCTATAGTCTTCGGCATCATATTTCTGCTCTTTGCCGTCGGCATTGAGGACGGGATTGCCGTCAGCATCGGTTACGACGCCTGCGGGTTTGACACCACGGAGCCACAGATTATCGCGGACATCATTGTCGAGGCCATAGAAACGCTCGGCCATCTGCTGTATGCCACGGATACACGACCACTCGCCCGAGCAACCGTAGTTCTGGCGGATAAGGTAGTGGGTGTTCGACAATGTGGCAGCAACGACGAACGACGAACCGCCGTAGCTCTGGGTCATATCGGCGTCGTAAGCGATACCAAAGAGGATTTCGTTTTCGGCCTTGTTGCCGCCGCCGGGCATATATTTTTCGTTATCGGCAGAGAAGAGGTAGAGATAGTTCTCGGCGAGGCCCGAGCCCTGGTAGCCACCGCCCTGGTGACGGGCAATGATATTTTCGCAACGTTTCTGGCAGTCTTCCCAGCGGGCTTCGCCTGTGAACACCTCGGCATTAAGATAGAGACGTGCAAGCAGACCCTCGGCACCGTCGAGACCTACACGGCCATAGACAGGGGTTTCGGCAATCAGCTTCTGGTCTACAATCTCTTTGAGCTCGGTCTCAAGCCAGGTGAAAAGGTCTTTGCGAGAAATCTGCACGGGGTCCTGGCCAAGGGTCTCCTCGGTGGTAAACGACGACTGGCCGAAGAGGTCGAGCATATTGTAATATGAATATGCGCGCAGCACGCGGGCCTGGGCACGTTTTTCGATAGCGTCGGCATCTGCTGCGCCTGCAGTATTGGCAAGATACTGGTTGCAGATAGAGATATGGCTGAGCAAGCGGTAATATGTGCCGCTAATCATGAGGTTAGACTGCGACCACGAGTTGGTAACAATATCTACAACACCGGCATCGGGCCAAATCCACACGAGTTCGTCGGAAGAAAACTCGTTGAGTGAGAACAAGAGGCGCAGATATGCCGACGAACCGGCATCGAGGCCCTCGACATCGATAAATGACGAACCTGAGCCATTATAGCCCGACACAGCGATACCCGTGTAGCACATGGCCAGCGAGTTGTCGGCAAAGTTAGGGTCGCTCGGGTTGACCAGGTTGGGGTCGTTGGGCTTGAGGTCGAGGTCGCCTATACAAGAGGTAAGGCCCATGCCCATGGCTGCGACGCCAAAGAGAATATATTTTTTGAAATTCATGTTGGTAGTCTTTGAGTATTAAACCTTAGAAGTTTGCGACCAGGCCAAGCGACCATGTTGTGGCGCGGGGGTAGATATTGTTGTCTACACCGTCGAATACCTCGGGGTCGAGACCCTTGTATTTGGTAATCACGAAGGGGTTTTGCACGGCGGCAAAGAGACGCAGGCGCAGTTTCTCTCTGAGCAGGTTGTCGAATGTATAGCCCAGGGTGATATTGTCGCAGCGTACAAAGTTTGCATTTCTCAGCCAGTAGTCTGACTCGTTGTGGTTTGTATTGAAGTAGACGTCCGACTTGAAGAGGTTGCCGAGCTGGTTGTTGCGGTAGAGGGCGTCGGTAGCTGTGCCGCCACGCAGGGCCGCGGCATATACATACTGGCCGAGGCTGCTACGCAGGGTGAAGCCGAAGTCCCAGTTCTTATAGCGGAAATTCGAAGCGAATGTCATTGTCACCTTGGGGTCTTTGCTGTGATTGACAACGCGGTCGTGGCTGTCAATCTGGCCGTCACCGTTCTGGTCGACATATGCACCCTCGATAGGCTTGCCGTCGGCATCATAAACTTGCTGGTAGAGGTTGAACGAGTTTGCCGGATAGCCTTCTTTCTGGATTTGGCAGTTACCGCCCGTACCGCCGAAACCGCCGCCTACCTCGAAGGTAAGGCCGTTGAGATTGGTAATGCGGTTGTGGTTCCAGCCCACGTTGTAGCTAAGGTTCCACACGAAGTCGTCGGTAACAATAGGTTTGGCATTGATGGCAAATTCGATACCGTAGTTCTCCATATCGCCGATGTTCTGATAAATCTGGGCAACAGTCATCGAGCCGGCCGGTACGACAACCCTCGAAATCAGGTCGCGGGTCTTGCGCAGATAGTATTCTACGGTACCGCTGATGCGGTTGTTCATGAAGCCGAAGTCGAGGCCGACGTTCCATGTCTCGGTCGTTTCCCATGTAAGGTCGGAGTTATAACCGTCGGGGAAAGCGGGAATCAGCCAGCCGCCCATGCCGTTGGGATAGAACGAACCGGGCTGCGAGGGTATATAGGTCGGGGTATGGCAGTTATAGAAGTTGTCAATCGACTGCTGGCCGGTCTCGCCCCAGCCTGCGCGGAGCTTGAGGTCGTTCCACCAGCTGCGGGCGCCTTCCATAAACGACTCTTCGCTGATGCGCCAACCAAGGGCCACGGCGGGGAAGTAGCCCCAGCGGTTGTCCTTGCTAAAGCGCGAGGTGGCATCGGCACGGAGGGTGGCGGTCAACAGGTAGCGGTCTTTGAAGGTATAGTTTACACGGCCGAAGAACGAGAGGAGCTGCAGGTGGTTCTTCCAGTGGTAGTTACCGTCGGGACTATTGGGGTCGGTCTTGAAGACTTTGCCAACCTGGCTCTCGGTATCCGACCAGTTGAGGTTGTAGCTGCCGTCGGAATTGAGAACCGGGTTGAGCAGACCGGCTGTCAGGGCCTCGCCGACCTCTGAGTCGGCACCGAGTTTCCAACCCTTGTTGCGTTCGCGGTTCCAGGTGTAACCGGCGGTCACGTCGAGGTTAGAGTGGATGGCCTCGAATTCCTTCTTATAGTTGAGGTAGAACTCGAGAAGCATGTTCTGACGGAACTGGTATTCGTGTTCGCGATATGCACCACCGTAGTTGCTGTGGGCCTTCCAGGCCATGTGCGAGTTGCCCTCGATTTCCTTGTAGTCATCACTCTTGGTCACATCATAGCCAAGGTTGAGGTTGGCACGCAGCTCGGGCAGGAAGGGGAATGAATAGTCGAGCTGCAAGTTGCCGTTAGAGCGGTAGACATTCGACCAGTTCCTTGTCTGGTCGATAGTTGCCACAGGGTTATAAGTTGCATCGTTGGCAAGGTTGGCCTGGCCGCCCGACACCGAGTAGGGCTCGCTATAGCCGTTCCAAAGATAGCCATACATGCCGGCAGCCGTACCACCGGAAATAGGAATATTAGTACGAACGGGAGATGTCGGGTCGAATGCCACGGCCTGGCCGATAGCATCGGTCTGGCCCCAGTTGTTATGCACGTAATAGCCGGTGACTTTGGCATTTACCTTGAGGTTGCCGAAGGTCGGGTTGAGGGTGATGCCGACAGTGGCACGGTCCATGTCTGATTTCTTGAGGATACCGTTGTTGCGGGTGTATGTTGCATCAACGCGGTAGGGAAGTACTTTGGCAAGCGAGCCGGCTACGGCAAGTGAGTAGTCCTGACTTACGACTGTGCGGAATATTTCTTTCTGCCAGTCTGTATTGGCGTTGCCGAGGGCTGCGGCCTGTGTCGAGCCCTCGCCGAACTTGCTGATTATGAGGTCGCGGTATTCGTTGCCGTCGAGAACGTCGGTCAGCTTGCGGGCATAGTCGACATACATGTTTGCCGTGAATGTGACCTGGGGCTTGCCGCTGACACCCTTCTTGGTGGTGATGATAATCACACCGTTAGATGCACGTGTGCCATAAATTGCCGTGGCAGAGGCATCCTTGAGGATGGTCATAGATTCAATCGACTCGGGGTTAATCATCGACAGTGTCGTACCCAGGCCTTTGGGGGTCGACTGCGACAGGGGCACACCGTCGAGCACAATCAGAGGGTCGTTGGTGGCCGACAGCGAGGCACCGCCACGGATACGGATATTAGATTCTCCCGACGGGCCACCCTTGGTGGTAACTACCACGCCTGGGGTCTGGCCAACGAGCATGTCCTGTACCGAGGTGGCAAGGCCGGCCTCGATTTCGTCGGGCTTGACAACGGCCACAGAACCGGTGGCATCTTCTTTCTTGACGGTACCGTAGCCGATAGCCACTACCTCGTTGAGCATGGTCGAGTTGGCTATGAGCTTCACGTTAATCACGGTGCGGTTGCCGACAGGCACTTCCTGTGTGTCGCAACCGACATACGAGAACTCCAGTACGGCGTCGGGAGCAACCTGGATAGAATAGTTACCGTCGTAATCGGTGGCCACGCCGAAACCCGACTGGCCCTTAACCGTAACGCTGGCGCCTATTGCAGGCTCGCCTTCAGGCTCTGTCACGGTACCTGTGACCGTGATTTTTTGCGCTAATGCCGGGAACGACAGGCAGAGCACCATCACAAGGGCCAGCCAAGCCTTCCGCGTCATTTGGGAACAAATGTTCTTCATGCAAGGGGATTTTAAGTTAATTTTTGTTTGAATATAATCTCTATGTAGTTTGATGAGGGAGCTATTTCTTTTGTGCCCCAAATTTTGGTGGCGCGTGAAAAAAGTTGTGTTTATGTTGTCGGCCGCGAGACTGATGTTTCAAGCCCCGGCCATGTTTTTCATTGTATGTTGATATTTAACAATAGTAAGTATGATTAATCCGGGGCGAGACCCCGGAGTCGGCATCTGGTGTGCCGGCGCAATTCCGACCGCAAAGAAAGTTAAAATTTCGTTACAAAGTCTACCCTCGCGACACTTTTTTCGCCACGAGGGCAAACTTTAACTATTTTAACCTAAAATATATTTCAATTTAACACTTGCGTAGCTCTTGCAGGGCAGACTTGATGCGGCGCATAGCCTCGACGAGGTTTTCGTCGGAGGTGGCGTAGCTCAGACGTATGTAACCGGGGGCGCAGAATGCGGCACCGGCAACAGTCGCCACATGGCCGACCTCGAGCAGGTACATGGCCAGGTCGGAGTCGGTAGTGATTGTGCGCCCGTCGGGAGCTGTGGTGCCGAGGTAGGCACTGACTTCGGGGAAGAGGTAGAAGGCTCCCTGGGGCTCGTTGACACCCAGGCCGGGTATTTCACGGGCCAGACGCACAACCAGGTCGCGGCGGCGCTCAAAGGCACGGCGCATATCTTCTACGCACTCCTGGGGGCCGGTATAGGCTGCTTCGGCAGCTTTTTGGGCGATAGACGACGCACCCGAGGTCATCTGGCCTTGAAGCTTGCTTATGGCCTTGGCTAATTGCACGGGGGCGGCGCAGTAGCCGATACGCCAGCCTGTCATGGCGTATGCCTTCGACACGCCGTTGATTACGACCGTGCGGTCGGCAATGGCTTCGAACGAGGCAAGCGACACAAAGTCGCCGCCGGTATAGAGTATGTGCTCGTAGATTTCGTCGGCAATGACAAGCACCTGCGGGTGACGCTCGAAGACATCTACAAGGGCCTGCAGCTCATCGCGGCTATACACGCTGCCGGTCGGGTTAGAGGGCGAGCACATGATGATGGCCCTGGTCGCCGGAGTTATGGCGGCCTCGAGCTGGGCAGGGGTAATCTTGAAATCCTGGTCGAGCCCCGTAGCGACCAACACAGGCTTGCCCTCGGCAAGTTTTACAAGCTCGAGATAGCTCACCCATGCCGGGGTAGGTATTATGACTTCGTCGCCGGCATTGATTGTGGCCATGATTACGTTGGCCAGGGCATGCTTGGCACCGTTGCCCACGACAATCTGCGACGGGTCGTAATGCAACCCGTTCTCGCGCGACAGTTTGTCGGCTATGGCCTTGCGCAGGCTCATATAGCCGGGCACGGGGCTATAGAAACTGTAGTTGTCTTCGATAGCCTTGACTGCGGCAGCCTTGATGTGCGAGGGGGTGTTGAAATCGGGTTCGCCCACACTGAGGTTGATGACATCTACGCCCTGTGCTTTCAATTCGGCACTTTTTTGCGACATGGCCAGAGTCTGCGACACGGCGAGAGACTCTACACGGTTAGAGATTTGCATAATGGATAATTATTTGTAATCTTACACTGCAAATATAGACAATATTTAACAAAAGAAAAAATTATTTGTCAGATTATAAACACCCCCACACGCAAAAAGTTTAACCGCAGCCCCGGACACGGGGCAAGCTGCTGTCGAGGAGTTGGAGAAACATAAAGACATAAGGACAAAAAGTACATAAGGTGATATAACCGTGTTCATAGTGTTCAGTCTGTTCAGTTTGTTCACCGACCTGTCGTGAGGATGTGTCAAAATGAGAAGTCGTGGGAGACGACGCTTTTGTGGGTAACCCCACCATTATTGGTGGGGACTGACTAAAAGTCCTAATATAAAAGACCTCGGAGAGGTCGCAAACGACATGTTTCCAGTCGATTGCATCCTCTCCGAGGATTATTACTGTATGGAGCCATGACTACCCGAATAGCTCCTATTGAAGTTTATGTCCACCTTAGCGGCGACGCTTGCCACCACCCTGCTGCTGTTGGCGCTGGGCGGCCTGGGCCTGGCGGCTTGCCTCTTCGAGGCGTGCCATCCATCCGCTCTTCTTACGCGGCTTACGGGCATTGGCAAGGAGCTGTTCGCGCACCTTCTTCTCATCGATGACACGGCGGAAAATCCATGTCTGCACGATGGTAATCAGCAGCGACAGGAAGTAGTAGTAGCTCAAGCCCGAGGCGTAGTCGTTGAAGATAAAGAGGAACATCACCGGCATGATATACATCATCATCTTCATGCCCGGCATACCCTGGCTGGTAGGCTGGCCCTGCATACTTACCTTCATATATATAATGTTGACGATGGTCATGAGCAGACAGAAGAGGCTCACGTGGTTGCCGTAGAAGGGTATGGTGAAGGGCAGGGTGAAAATAGTGTCGGGAGCCGACAGGTCGTGCGCCCACAGGAACGACTGACCGCGCAGCTCGATTGCCGAGGGGAAGAACGAGAACATGGCAATCAGCACCGGCATCTGCAGCAACATGGGCAGACAGCCCGAGAACGGGCTGGCACCGGCACGGCTGTAGAGGGCCATAGTCTCCTGCTGACGTTTGAGCGCGTCTTCCTGGTTTGGATATTTCTCGTTGATTTCCTTGATTTCGGGGGCAAGCACACGCATCTTGGCCTGGCTCTTGAAGCTCTTGAAAGTAAAGGGGAAGATGATGAGCTTGATAAAGATTGTCAGCAGCAGGATTATGATGCCGTAGTTGCTGATAAACGACCCGAGGAATGTAAATACAGGTATGATAATCAGCGTATTAATCCAGCGGAAGAGACCCCAGCCAAGTGGTATGAGGCGCGTCAGCGACAGGTCGTCGTCGTAACCCAGCGTGTCGTCGAGGTCGGAAAGAATCGGGTAGTCGTTGGGGCCGAAGTACCAGTCGAAACTTGCGGCAGTGCCGTCGGTCACTGTATAGGGCAGCGAGGCGGCCATGGTCATATCTTTGAGATAGTCGGTATTTTTGAGGTCGGTCGAGCTGAGTTCGGCGCTGCTGAAGCAGTCGCGGGCTATGATGACGCTCGAGAAGAACTGGTTTTTGAAGGCCACCCAGCGCAGACGGCCGTTGAGGCTCTCGCTGTCGTCGCCGTTGGCATCGAGCTCTTCCACGCCCTCGCCGATATAGTTGTAGTAAATCGCGCTGTTGCGCTCCTCGAATGTGCGGCCAAGCTCGTTGCGACCCATCTTCTGGTGCCAGTCGAAATTCATCGAGGCCGTGTTGGCCGGCAGCACTGCCGCCATGCCCTTCTGGACCACATCCATGCGCACGGTATAACCGTCCTTGGCAAGTGTATAGCGTATGCCCCACTCTGCCCCGTCGGCAGGGCGCATGGCGAAGTAGACGGCACTGTCGCCCTCGGCCTCGCCGGCAAAGTTGAAGTCGCGTGTATCGAGACGCTGGTCGTGGGTGAGGAAACGGAAACCGTAGCTGTCGGTCGCGGGGTTGAAAAGCTTGACGGTGGTGGTGTCGCCGCCGACCTCGGTGTCGTATTTCTTAAGCTCTACCTGGTCGACCATGGCGCCACGGCTCGACAGGGTGACGCGGACGAGTTCGTTCTCGAGAACGAACTCCTTGTTCTCGCCCGAAAGGTATTTCGCAAAGCCGGCATATTTGGCGGCATTGACTGTCAGTTCCCTGACCTTGGCGGCTGCTTCGGCAAGGGCCTTGGCATCGAAGGCCGTGCGGCCTGCGGTAAGGTCGTTGATGCCCACGGTCACATCGCCGGCGGTGTAGGTGCCGCCGAGGGTGCCGAGACTGTCGAGGGTAAGGTTGAAACTATCGTTGCTAAAGGTGTAGCTGCCGTCGGCATTGCGCGTACCCATCGAGCGCACGGTGGCGGCAAGGGCAGTGCTGTCGGCCGGAGTGAGGGCGACGGTAGCGTCGGTCTGTGTGTTGCTGTTGGCGGTAGTGGCTTGCTCTTGGCGCGTGCTTTCAGTCTGTTCGGCCTGGTCGGGCTTGCTCAGCCAAAGGAAGCCAAACATAACGGCGGCCATAAGGACAAGGCCGGTAATCGTGTTTTTATCCATTCTTTATACTTGGTGTTCGTTATGGTAAGCGATAGCTGCATCGACAAATGAGCGGAAAATCGGGCTGGGGCTCAATACCGTGCTCGAATACTCGGGGTGATACTGCGTGCCGAGATACCAGCGTTTCGAGGGCATCTCTACAACCTCGACAAGATGCGTGCCGGGGTTTTCGCCGACGCACTCCATGCCGGCTTTTTCGAAACTCTCGCGGTAGTCGTTGTTAAACTCGTAGCGGTGGCGGTGGCGTTCGCGTATATGCTGCGTACCGTATGCTTTGGCGGCAAGCGAGTCGTGGCGCAGGGTGCAGTCGTAGGCCCCGAGGCGCATGGTGCCACCGAGGTTCGAGATGTTCTTCTGCTCTTCCATAAGGTCGATGACATTGTGGGCTGTGGCGTGGTCCATCTCGGTACTGTTGGCACCTTCGAGGCCGAGCACGTTGCGCGCAAACTCGATGACCATGCATTGCATGCCCAGGCATATGCCGAAGGTGGGCACATCGTGCTCGCGGCACCAGCGCAGGGCCACAAACTTGCCCTCGATGCCCCTTTGGCCGAAACCGGGGGCGATAATCACGCCGTCCATCGAGCCGAGACGCTCGTCGGCATTGGCCTCGGTCAGTTTTTCGGAGTGTATATACACCAGCTTGAGCTTGTGCCCGGCGTATGTGGCGGCATGGAACAGGGCCTCGCTGATTGACTTGTAGGCGTCCTGCAACTCGACATACTTGCCCACAAGGCCGATAGTCACGGTCTCGGTGGCATGGTCCATCTTGTCGATGAAGTCGAGCCACGGCTGCATGTGCGGTTCGCCCTCGACGGGCACTCCGGTCTTGCGCAGCACAATCTCGTCGACATGCTGGGCATGCATCATCAGTGGCACCTTGTAGATTGAGTTGACATCTTTCGACTGCACCACGGCATCGGGGGCGACGTTGCAGAAAAGGGCAATCTTGCGGCGCATCTCCGGCGATATTTCCTTTTCAGTGCGCAGCACCAGTATGTCGGGCTGTATGCCGACTTCCTGCAGAGCCTTCACCGAGTGTTGGGTCGGCTTGGTCTTGAGCTCCTGGGCGGCGGCGATAAAGGGCACGTAGGTCAGGTGCACGCAGAGGCTGTTGCGGCCCAGCTCCCAACGCAACTGACGCACGGCCTCGAGGTAAGGCAGCGACTCGATATCGCCCACGGTGCCGCCTATTTCGGTGATTATGAAATCGTAATTGCCCGTGTTGCCGAGATATTTTACATTACGCTTGATTTCGTCGGTGATATGCGGCACTATCTGTACGGTCTTGCCGAGATAGTCGCCACGGCGCTCCTTGTCAATCACCGCCTGGTATATTCGGCCGGTGGTAACATTGTTTGCGCGCGATGTGCGAACGTTGGTAAAACGCTCGTAGTGCCCCAGGTCGAGGTCGGCCTCGTGGCCGTCCTCGGTCACGTAGCACTCGCCGTGCTCGTAGGGGTTGAGCGTGCCCGGGTCGATATTGATATACGGGTCAAATTTCTGGATTGTCACACGGAAGCCACGAGCCTTGAGCAGACAGGCCAGCGATGACGAAATAATGCCTTTTCCGAGAGACGACACAACGCCACCGGTGACGAAAATGTACTTTGTTTCCACTGCGTAGAATACTTTGTAGTTTTAAACGTGCAAAAATACGCAAATTTTCTGAAACCACAAAGCAAGAAATTTGCGCCCGGGGCGTCGAGATGACACGGCGGGCGCAAATATGCCAAATATAAGGACCTTAGAACGAATATTGCACCATGGCTTCGAAGCGGTTTGCCTTGCCGCTCTGGCCGCTGATGTTCTTGCGCGTGCCGTGGAGGTACTCTACACCCACGCGGAGGTCGCCGAGGATATTGTAGAAGGCATTTGCGGCGATATACTGGCCGTAGCGGTATGTGTCGCCCGACATGCCGGCGGTGTCGTAGAGCTGTGCGCGGCTATACGAAGCCGACATAAAGAAATCTTTGGTGAAATTGTATTGCAGACCAGCCGTCCATCCGGTACCGGCAGGAGCCTTTAGGCGGTCGGGGCCGTCAGGGATAAGGTCGTATCCCTCGCCGCTGAGGTCGTTGATATAGTCGGCAATGCCTTTGCCATAGGTATAGTGGCCAAAGAAATTCAGTCCTCCGGCAATATTGGCAATCGTGCTCACCTGTACGCCCCAACCGGTAGCGAAGTGGTTAGAGCCGGCACCGGCCTCGTCGCGGTAACTGAGCTGACGCAGGATTCCCGACAGGCGGATATGGCTGTCGCCCTTGTCCCAGGCATATTGTATATGTGCCGGTATGTCGGGGAAACGCTGCGAGATGCTGCGCGTGTCGGCAGCGAAGGTATAGTCGGCCGACGGCAGCTCGGCAGAAATGGCATACGAGAAACCGCCATACGACGGGCTTTCATACTTCACCATCATATTTTTTGCCGCAGTTTGTCCCGAGGGCCCTTCGTCGTCGATAGTCGGGGCCATAGCCGGGCCGTCGGCGAATGTAGAACGGGCCTTACCTACAGTAACATGCCCGACAGTCACGTAAGCCTGTTTGAGTTTCAGGCCGTAGCCGCCATTGTCGCCGGTAAAGTTGGTTTGCACATATACTATGATGCGGCCGACCTTGGTCTGGCGTGTCACGAGTTTGAGAAATATCGTAGAGTTGGCGGCGGTCGCCCCGAACCTCTGACGCTGAGCCGGGTCGAACGGCACAGGTATCATGTTGGTATAGAAGTCGTTGTTTGGCACGGCTCCACAGAAGTCGTACTCGCCGACAGCCTTTACATAACCGCCGATACCGAGGGCCACGGCACCCTTTTTGTCAAGGAAGAGGAAGCGTGGGGCGGCAGGGTCTTCGAAGGCCAGGTTGGCACGTGAATACATCAGGGCCACATTGCCCACATGGTCAGGATGCGATGGGTCTCCGGAGACGATGACGGCACGTTCGGGGATTGAATCTGATGTTTGAGCATAACCGGCAATTACAGCAGGCAGAAATAAGAGGCTCAGAATTGTTTTTTTCATTTTGTGCGTGATTTGTTGTTATATGTAAGCAACAAATCACACACAGTATAAGTTTTTTACATACGCAAATTTCAGTCAGAAACAGGCTCGGCACTATCGACAGCCTTGGTGATGCGGATTAGCTCGATACGGTTTGAAGACTTCTTGAGTATATCGAAGCGCAGGGGGTCTATCATCACGGTCTCGCCCTGGGCCGGTATGGTGCCGGTGGTGTGGAGTATATATCCGGCGACGGTCTGATAGCTGTCGTCTTCGGGGATTTCGAAGCCGAAACGCTCGTTGATGTCGGCGATTTCGCAGCGGCCCGAAAACTCGTATATGCCCGGGCCTACCTCGCGCGCCGTCAGGCCCGAGTTGTCATGCTCGTCTTCGATGTTGCCGCATATTTCCTCCATGAGGTCTTCGAGGGTCAGCATGCCGGCTGTGCCCCCAAACTCGTCGATAACTATGGCGATTGAGCGTTTCTGCTGCAACAGGCGGCGCATCATGGTGTTGGCCATGAGATTTTCGGGCGTGTACAATACAGGTTTAATCCGTTCCTTCCAGTCAACCGACGGGTCGAAAAGTTCGCTCACATGTATATAGCCCAAAATGGTGTCGATATCGTCGCGGTACACGATTACCTTCGAGCGTCCCGTGGTGGTAAAAAGCTCTACGAGCTGTTCGCGCGTGCCGGTCTCGATGTTTATGGCCACGATTTCGTTGCGTGGTATCATGCAGTCGCGTACATGTGTCGACGAGAAATCGAGGGCATTGCGGAAAATCTTGACCTCGTTGTCGACCTCCTGTTTCTGCTCCTCCATGTCGTCGATAGTTTCCTCGATATAGTCGTTGAGGTCGCCGACCGAGATGAGGTGCATCTTCTTGTCGGCATCCTTGACACCCACCAGGCGCATCAGCATACGCGAAAGCCACGAGGTGAAGGCCGACACGGGGTAAAGGATGATATAGAACAGGTACATCGGCAAAGCCATGAACTTGAACGAGTCGTTTGGATTAATGCCGAATATTGTCTTTGGCAGGAACTCGCCTGTAAGCAGTATGACCAAGGTCGAGATAAGCGTCTGACCAAGGAGTATAAACACCTCGTTGTCATAAACCTGCGCCAGCAGCGGCTCGATTAGTGCCGCCGCACCCATACCATAGATTACCAGCACCACGTTGTTGCCTACGAGTATGGTAGAGATAAACAGCTCTGAATTAGAGTAAAATCGGTTTATGATGCGGCCAATAAAACCGCCCTTGTTCACATCG
>VSPF01000029.1 GCA_009775195.1 Muribaculaceae bacterium | reverse complement strand
ACATCGTACTGGCCTCTTACGTGACCTGCCTTGCCGACAAACGCTCACAGTCGCAGAACTTCTAGCACATCGCGCAGCAGAGCAACCGCTACGACGGGGGTGCCACACTGTGGCAGGCTACGGGCAAGCGCGCCGTGCGCGTCAACCCCATGCTGCCTGCCATGACGCAGGGCGAAATCGACGCCGCCTTCGACCTTCCCTACACCCGCCTGCCCCACCCTCGCTACAACGGTAAGACCATACCGGCCTACGAGATGATACGCCACAGCGTAAACCTGCACCGGGGGTGCTTCGGCGGCTGCGCCTTCTGCACCATATCGGCCCACCAAGGCAAGTTCATAGCCTCGCGTTCGCCCGAATCCATCTTACGCGAGGCCAGGCAAGTGACACATATGCCCGACTTCAAGGGCTATATCAGCGACCTCGGTGGCCCGTCGGCCAACATGTATGCCATGCACGGGCGCGACATCGAGCGTTGCCGCCGCTGCCTCAGGCCCTCGTGCCTGCACCCGTCGCCGTGCCCCAACCTTGACACCGACCACGGGCCGCTGCTCGACATCTACCACGCCGTCGACGCCCTGCCGGGGGTCAAGAAATCGTTTATCGGCTCGGGCGTGCGCTACGACCTGTCGATGCACCCCACGGGCAACCCCGATACCGACCGCACCAACCGCCGCTACAACAGCGAACTCATACGCAATCACGTGAGTGGACGCCTCAAAGTGGCACCAGAGCATACTTCCGACCGCGTGCTTGCCGTCATGCGCAAGCCGTCGTTCGAGCTTTTCGGCAAATTCAAGCAGCTTTTCGACCGCGAGAACCAGGCCGCCGGTCTGAAGCAGCAACTAATCCCCTACTTCATATCGTCGCACCCCGGTTGCCACGCCGAGGATATGGCCGAACTCGCCGCCGCCACCAAAGAGCTCAACTTCCACCTCGAGCAGGTGCAGGATTTCACGCCTACGCCCATGACCGTTGCCACCGAAATCTATTATAGCGGCATCCACCCCTACACGGGCGAGGAGGTATTCACGGCCACCGACGCACGCGACAAGTTAGACCAGCGCATGTTCTTCTTCTGGTACGACCCCGAGTACCGGCGGCAAATCACCCAGACCCTCCACCGCATAGGTCGCCCCGACCTCATCGGCAAGCTCTTCGGCACCAGGCCACCGCACCACAATAACCGAAAACCCCGAAGATAATTCAAGAGAGACACCCAGATAGAAAGTATAGAATGAGAAGTCGTCGTAGATGACGCCTTTGTAGTTAACCCCACCATCATTGGTGGGGACTTAAGCTCAATTAGATAGACAAAAAGACCTCGGAGAGGTCGCAAACGGCATGTTTACAGCCGATTGCATCCTCTCCGAGGATATTCTTTGTATAAGTTTTTTAGCTTCCCCCACGAATAATCGTGGGGTTTACCATTATATGGTCCTCTCCGAGGACTCTTCTACTCTTCCATCTTGTTCTTGGTCTTCGACACATAGCCGTAGCCGTACGAGCGCGTCTTGTAACGGCCATACTCGCCATAGCGGCGGTACATATAGCTGTTCGAGGCCATGTTCACGCCATTGAGGACGATGTAGACCGACGAGAACTTGCCGCTCTTCACAGCGTCGTGAAGCACCTTGAGACTGCTCTTTGTCGAGTAGTTGGCTCGGGTTACGTAGAGCTGCAAGTCGCTATAGCGTGTGATGAGGAGTGTATCTGAAATCACGCCTATGGGGGCGGTATCGAGTATCACGTAGTCGAACTCGTCGCGCAACTGCGACATGAGACGGCCCATGTTGCTCGACATCATCAGCTCGTTGGGGTTGGGTGGCACGGGGCCGGCCGACAGCACGTAGAGATTGGGGTTCTCGCGCGACTGCTTGATAAGTTTGTCGAGGTCGTGCTCCTGGCCGCTCAGATAGGTGGTCACACCCTGCTGGTTAGAGAAACCGAACGAGTGGGCCAGCATAGGGCGGCGCAAGTCGAAACCGACCACTATGACTTTCTTACCCATCAGGGCGTATGTCATGGCCAGGTTGGCTGCGATAAATGTCTTGCCCTCGCCCGAAACCGACGAAGTGACCAATATGACGCGGCTGTCGACACCCGAGCGCGTAAACGATATATTATTACGCAGCAGCCTGAAAAGCTCCGCGATAGGCGTGGAGGCATTCTGCCCTACTACCACCTCGCGTTTCTCGGCCTTGCTGCTATGGCAGATTTCACCAAGGATTGGCACTTTGGTTATGCGCTCGAGTTCTTCCTGGTCGCTGAAAATCGGGAAGAGCATACGGCGCAAGAAGATGATTACGGCAGGGATGGCGAGGCCGATAAGGAATGCCATGGCATAAATCGACATCTTGCGCGGCGACACGGGCACATCACCCGTGGGGTCGTCAATCAGGCGGGCTGTGTTTGTGGCGAGGGTCTTCTGCAATGCAATTTCCTCGCGGCGCTGCAACAGGAAGGTGTAGATATTTACCTTGACCTGCTGTTCGCGGAAAATCTCGTTGAGGCCCTTGTCGATAGTCGGTGTAGATGCCAACTGGCCGGCACTGCGGTTTTCGAGACTGCGTATAGAACTACGCTGGGCACCGAGGCTGCGCTTGTTCGATGCAATGTTCTGTAGTATTCGCATCTTGTCGCGGCTCAGTTCGTCGCGCATGCTCACTACGAGCGGGTTGTCGGATGTGCTGCCCTCGAGGGTACGGTTGAGGTTGTTGACCTTCTTGTTGTACGACTCGATAATCTGTGCCAGTGCCTGGTTATTGATTACCGCCGGCAGGGTCTGGTATATGTCGGATGCCGATACCATGCGCTCTATTTCGTCAAGGAGGCCCATCTCGGTCTCGACCTGGGCAAGCTGCTCTTCGTAGCCGCTCTTGAGGTTGAGGTTCATCGCCGACTGGGTTTCGATGTTCGTCACATTGTGGGCCTGGCGATATGCCTGCAGACGGTTCTCTACATCGCGCAACTCGCCCGATATCATCACAAGTCGGTCAAGGATAAAGGCCTCGGTCTGCACGGCCGAGCGGTTCTTATCCTCTATGATATCCTGGTTATAGAACTGCAGCAGGGCCTCTATAATGTCTGCGCCGAGCTTGGGGTCCTGGGTAGAGACACTGACACGGATAATCTTGTCGGAATTTTTGGCAAATTCGATATTCAACGCCGACGAGAGAGCCCCGGCCACCGCATGAGGGTTTCGAATCACGATTTTCTCCTTGCCGTCAAGTTTGCTGATAATCGGCGACTTGGTCAGCGTGACCGTGCCCTGCGAAAGCTCGATTGACAGTGGCAGTTCCACATCATCGAAGTCTTTCTTCTCTTCTACGTTATTATACCACGTCTGCACCTTTATATCATACTTGCCCTCTGCGGCATTGCCCACCTCGATGTTTATCGGGGCCCTGAGGGTGCGCAACGACACCGAGTCGAGCTTGGCGATGATTGCATTGTTCTGATACAGGGGCACATCGCGGAAAGTACCTTCGCGGAAATATGAATACGACAAACCGAGGGAATCTACAATCTTGATAACATTGTTACGCGATTTGAGGACCTCGAGCTCGGTCTCGTCGATATAGTTTTTAAGAGCGACCATCGGGTCGGTGGCATTGCCCATATTAAATGCGTTGCCGGCGCCATTGTTATCCTGGCTCAGGTAGATTGACGCCGATACGCTATATGTGGGTATTTGTTTGGCAATATAGAAAAATGCCACTATCAGACATATTACCGCGCTAATCGCAAACCACTTCCAGTTAGATAGGAGAGCAAGTAGCAGACCGGTAGTATCGAAAGAGTCCTCGGTGCTGTTTAGCTGCTGCTGGTTTTCGTTGTCCATTGTTTTTATTTAGAGAGATTTACAATACCGATTACCAACGATGCCACAGACGACAGACCGCCCACTATGGTGATGGTGGCTCCGACGGCGGGATTTAACTGCCATGCACCCTGGCGCATCGAGTTGTTTGGCTCTACATAGATAAAGTCGTTCTGCTGAAGGGTGTAGTATGGCGACAACAGGAAATTCTTGTCATGGATGTTGAGTTTGTGTACCTCGCGGGTGCCGTCAGGGTTGATGCGGTAAAGCAATATGTTCTCGCGGTCGCCCTTTATATCGAGGTCACCGGCCATCGAGATTGCCTCGAGGAATGTCATGCGCTCGTTCTTGCTCTGATATATACCGGGCGATTTGACGGCACCGGCAATAGTGACGCGGAAATTCATCAGACGTATGTCGACCGACGGTTTTTCCTTGACATACTTAGGATATATCGCATCGCAGATTTTCTCGGCCACCTGGGTCTTTGTCAGGCCGGCTACCTCTATTTTGCCAACAATGGGGAAGTCGATTGCCCCGTCGGCATTCACGAGATAATATTCGGTAGAGATTTCGAGGCCGCCACCGCCGGTCTGGGTAGAGTTGCTGCGGCTCATATTGTTGATTTTGCCCTCGGCATCGATATAACTACCTTTGTTAAATGCGGCAACAGCCACCATATTGCTGCTGGTCACATCGATATTGAGCAGGTCTCCCACAGTGATGACAGGGTCGGCTTGTACAGGGATTTGCGACAGCACCTCGGCCGGTATAGTTTCAGCATCGACGAGATATGGCACCTTCTTCGGCGCGCTGCAACTCGTCAACAAAGTCACACCCGCTGCAACAGCGAGTGATGCGCTTATTAAACTTCTCATTTTTAAGTATATACTTAGATAACGTATATGAATTAGACAGTTACACTTTTCGTGCGGTCGTAAAATTAGCAAATTTTTCTCAAATATCCAAATAATACGACATTTGAGACATTTGAGACATTTAAACCGCATCTACGGCTTGTAAATTATACAATTCTATAGTGGAGAAAACGGCGAAGTGTCGGATTGACACCTCGCCGCTATATGTTTTTTGTAGTCAGACTTATCTGATTGGGATATACTCTACAAACGCCTCGATGGCCTCGTAGGAAGCCAGGCCCAGACCCTCGTAGAGCTGCGCGGTGGCGCGGTTGCGCTCTTCGGCACGCTGCCAGAAGAGGCGGTCGTCGTCGCCAAGGAAGGGCGCATTTTCCATCTGGCTCTGATGCTTGAGGATGGAGTTACGCTTGAAGCGCAGCTCCTCGGGACTGATAGGCACGGCCATTTCGATATGGTCGATTTCCCATTCGGCCCATGCGCCACGATACATCCATATACGGCAGTCTTTCATCCACTCCTCGTCCTTGAGTTCGTCAATCGCGGCCAGCACGGCATCGGTGCATACCCTGTGGGTGCCGTGCGGGTCGGCAAGGTCGCCGGCAACAAATATCTGGTGAGGCTTTACCTCGACAAGCAACTTCTTCACAATGTTCACGTCGCGCTCCGACAGGTCGCCTTTCTTGATAGTTCCCGTCTCGTAGAACGGCAGGCGCAGGAAGTGGATATGGTCGTTCTTAACCCCTATATAGCGGCAGGCGATTGTGGCCTCGGCCTGGCGTATCATGGTCTTGATTTCGCGTATGTCGCTGATATCGGTGTCGCCGGCTTTCTTGTGAGCCACGAAACCCTGCACCTCGCCCGAGAGCTTGCGGTAGCCGTCGGTGTCGAAGCCAAACATAGGCGCAATCTTGTCCATCATCAGGAAGTAGCGCATCATGTCCTCGTCTCCGACCGCGATATTGCCCGAGGTCTCGTATGCCACATGCACGTCGTGGTGCTGGTCGACGAGGCGTTTGAGGGTGCCACCCATCGATATTACATCGTCGTCGGGGTGCGGCGAGAAAACAATCACACGTTTGGGATAAGGCGTGGCACGCTCGGGGCGGTATGTGTCGTCGGCATTGGGTTTGCCGCCGGGCCAGCCGGTGATGGTGTGCTGCAGGTCGTTGAATATCTTGATATTAACATTATATGCCGAGCCGTAGAGTGCCAGCAGTTCGCCAAGGCCCCAGTCGTTATAGTCTTTGTCGGTAAGTTTGAGGATAGGCTTGCCGGTCTGGTTAGAGAGCCATACGATTGCACGTCGCATCAGTTTGTCGTTCCAGTCGCACGATGTCACCTTCCATGGCTGGCTGATACGGGTCAGTTCTTCGGCTCCGGCCAGGTCGGTAACCACCTTGACGTGTGGGTGGCCCTGTAACAGTGATGCAGGCACAGCATTGGTAGCCGGGCCCTCGACAACCTCCTTGATTATATTGGCATTGTTCTCGCCCCAGGCCATGCACAGCAGCCGCCGCGCGCTGATAAAGTTCGACAGTCCGAGCGTTATGGCCGTGGTGGGCACATCGTCGCAATTATAGTCTTTCTCTACCTTGTGGCGCATCTCGTTGCCGAGAAGCACCAGGCGGCAGTAGCTCGTGGGCTGGCTGCCGGGCTCGTTGAACGCTATGGCGCCGTTGGGGGCGATTTCGCAAAGGGCCACGTCGATACCGCCCTCGTCGGCAATCTGCTGCTCGTAGGCGTTGCAATATTCCGACATGGCCTCCTTGGTCGTGGCAGGGTCAATCGAGTGTATATTCTCGGGCCTTACGTTCACCTGGTCGAGGAAAACCTGGTGGAGGCGTGTAAGGGTCGAGGGGCCGTCGGGACGCAGGGGGAAGAACTCGCTGATATTAAACACCACGACCTTGTCGAAGTCTATGACGCCTTCTTTATACTTTTTAATGAGGGCGTTGTAGACTATGTGGGTGCTGTTACCGGCACCGAGCGCAAGGACGCACTTGCCCCTGCGCTCGATAAACCTGGCTATATATTTGGCTATTTTCTCGACTATAAAATCGGCACCCTCGCCTGCGGTTTCATATACTCGCGTATCTATCTTCTCTTGTCGGCGCAATGCTGTAAGTTCTATCTCGCTGTCGGGATTGTAGTAGCGGCGAGGTATACGGTCCAGTTTTATCTGGCTGCTCAGGTTAGTTTTCATTATATAGTTTATGTTTTATGTTCAGCGATGCAAATTTACTGATTATTTTAGAAACCTCACCAGGGCTTCCAAATATTTTGCACACAAACCAAAGTTTTTGAAACAAAAAATCAAACCGCCGACATCATGACCGATGCCCTTGTGGACTTATTCAGAATACCACTTGGAGTACATCAGGTAGTTGCGGGCAATCTTGACATTTATTTCGCGTGCCTGCTCGGGGTCGACCATCTTGATGAATTTTGCCGGCGCACCGCCCCACAGCTCGTTGGGGCCGATTTTCGTGCGCGACAAAACGACGGCACCGGCGGCTACGATGGCCCCCTCGCCTACCTCGGCATCGTCCATAACCACGGCACCCATGCCGACCAGGGCGAAGTTGTGGATTTTGGCACCGTGTATGGTCACATTATGACCGATTGACACATCATCGCCAATCTCGATTGTCGATTTCTGATAGAGGGTGTGTAGCACCGAGCCGTCCTGTATGTTTACACGGTTGCCTATGGTTATAGTGTTTACGTCGCCGCGCAGCACGGTGTTGAACCACACGCTGCAGCCGTCGCCCATGGTCACGTCGCCTATGATTGTGGCGTTTTGGGCAAGGAAGCAGTCCTCGCCAATCTTGGGCGTGAAACCGCGAACAGGTATTATTAGAGCCATATTAGTTTTAGTTTAAGTTTTGCAAACTTAAAGGTTAAGGGTTAAAGGTTAAGGTTTAATTAGCTGTCGTTTTGGTGTTATTGTAGGCCTGTGACAGTTCAGATTTGAGTTGTTCATCTCATTAAACTTTAAACCTTAACCTTTAAACAAACTATATTAGAGTGCCTTTGTATGCTCTTCGAGCCACGCCTTTTCTGCCGGGGTCTCGAGGGCAGGCATCAGTCGCTCACGCACGGTGGCATGGTAGTTGTTGACCCACTCTATTTCTTCGGCCGACATGATTGAGGTGTCGAACAATGCGCGGTCGAATGGGAAGAGCGTCAGCACCTCGAAGCCGAGGAATTTGCCAAACTCGGTGGTCATACGCTCCTGGCACAGTACAAGGTTCTCGCAGCGTATGCCATGCACGCCCTCGCGATAGAGGCCGGGCTCGTCAGACGTGATGCTGCCCGGCAGCATGGGCGAGTCTACCCAGTTGAGGCGTATGCTGTGTGGGCCTTCGTGCACGCTGAGGAAAAATCCCACGCCGTGGCCCGTGCCGTGCAGGTAGGTCAGTCCGTGCTTCCATAGATATTGCTCGGCAAGCACGTTGAGCTGTGCGCCGCGTGTTCCCTCGGGGAAGACCGAAGTTGCCAAGGCGATATGCCCTTTCATGACCAGGGTAAAGTCGCGACGCTCGTCGGCCGTAGGCGTACCGAGGCAGATGGTGCGGGTGATATCGGTCGTTCCGTCGAGATACTGCGCGCCCGAGTCGACAAGCAGCAGGCCCTCGCGGCGCAGGGTCGACTTAGACTTCTCGTCGGCTTCGTAGTGAACGATTGCACCGTGTGGGCCATAACCGGCGATGGTGCCGAACGACTCGTCGAAATAGTTCTCGCCACGGCTGCGATATTTGTGCAACAGGTCGGCGACATCGAGCTCGGTGGTCTCGACACCTTTTTCGAGACGGTCTTCAAGCTCCATAAACGCCCTGACCAACGCCGCGCCATCGCGAACCATGGCCTTGTGTACACCGGCTATCTGGGTGGCGTTCTTGACCGACTTGAGGCGTGAAGCCGTGGTCTGTGCAGTGGGCATGAAGCGGGTTCGAACAATATCGAACAGACCCACCGAAATGGTATTGGGGTCTACGAGCACAATCTCGCTGTCGTTCCCGGCGGCGAGGAAGGTCTTGATTTCGTCGTAGCCGCGTGTGGTCACACCCTGCGAGGCCAGATAGGCCACGGTTTGGTCGGTCAGCTTGGCAGGGTCGATAAAGAGTATGCCCTCGCCGTCGCGGAGATAGAGATACGACGTGGCAACAGGCGTATGCTTCACATCGTTGCAGCGGATGTTGAGGAGCCATGCAATCTCGTCGAGAGCTGTTACCAGCACAGCCTCCGCACCGGCCTCGTGGGCCTCGGCCATAACCTTGACAATCTTGCTGCGCGCACTCTCGCCGGCATATTTCTCGTCGTGAACGAAGATTTTGCCGTCGGGCAGGGCCGGGCGGTCTTTCCACAGGCGGTCGATTACGTCGAAATCGGTATTAAGAGCTATGTCGTGACGGAAGAGCACGTCGTTGAGTTTCTTGAGCTGCGGGTTGGTAAAGAGCATGCCGTCGAGTCCGACGATGTCGTGCTTATGTAGCTGCGAAACAAGCCACTGGGCAATGGTCGGGGTCTCGGCAAGGCCGTCTTTCATCAGTTCGATGCCGGTACCCTCGAGCTGCTGGGCAGCCTGTAGGAAGTAGCGGGAGTCGGTCCACAGAGCGGCCTTGTCGGCGGTCACCACGAGGTCGCCGGCCGAGCCCGAAAAACCACTGAGCCAGCGGCGTACCTGCCAGTGCGAGGCAAGATATTCACCAAGATGTGGGTCGGCCTGCGGCACGATGGCTGCGGCGACTCCGGCGGCCTTCATTTCTGCTCGGAAGGCGGCAAGGCGTTCGGTATATACGTTCATAATTTCGTGTATATGTCTTAGTTATAAATTTTTAACGGTGGATAGAAAGCATCGGGCACATGCTCGAATGTATAGTCGTCGGGGGTGCCGCTGATTGCAAAGAGGTCGAAACGCACCTGGTGGGGAAGTCCGCTCTTTTTGAGGAAGGCATCGGCGGCGCGCACCATATTGAGGATTTTCTTGTTGTCGACAGCCTCGAGGGGGTCTTCGTCGCGGTTAGTACGGGTCTTGACCTCGGCAACCACGAGCAGGTCGTCGCGCATGGCTATCAGGTCGATTTCGTAATGGCGGTGATGCCAGTTGCGCTCGACAATGGCATATCCCTGTTCGGTGAGATAGTCGGCGGCGAGGTCCTCGCCCCAGCGTCCTGTTTCGTTATGACGTGCCATTTTATATCGTGGTTTACAAATGCAAAGATACAATTTTTTTTGATACGCTATAAAAAATCCCCGGCAGAAACAATCCGCCGGGGATTTGATATGTTTGAGGTTTGAAATTTTATCGGTTATCTCTAAACCCTAAACTCTAAACTTTAAACTCTAAACTTTAAACTCTAAACTAATAATTGCGTGCAATGATTACACGGCGGGCCGAGGGCTTGCCTGTAACCATGCACTTGCCGGGAGTCTCGTCGCCGTCGAGAGGTATGCAGCGGATTGTTGCCTTGGTCTCGGCCTTGATGCGCTCCTCGGTCTCGGTGGTGCCGTCCCAGTGGCAGAGGAAGAAACCGCCGTCTTCGATGCGCTCCTTAAACTCGTCGTAGCTGTCGCAAACGTAGGTCTTGGCCTGGCGCATGGCTACAGCCTTGTCGTAGATGTTCTTCTGTATATCTTCGAGCAGGGTGTTGACATAGTCGGCAATACCGGCAAGGGGTGCCGAGTGCTTCTCGAGGGTGTCGCGGCGCATAACTTCGACTGTTCCGGCCTCGACATCGCGAGCACCGAGAACAAGGCGAACAGGCACGCCCTTGAGCTCGTAGTCGGCAAACTTGAATCCGGGACGCTTGTTGTCGGCATCGTCATACTTGACCGAGATGCCGAGTTCTTTCAGACGCTCGAGGATGGGCACCACATGCTCGGTGATTTCGGCAAGCTGCTCGGCATTCTTGTAAATAGGTATAATCACTACCTGTATTGGCGCAAGGTGCGGGGGCAGCACAAGGCCGTTGTCGTCGGAGTGCGTCATAATCAGTGCTCCCATCAGACGTGTCGATACGCCCCACGAGTTTGCCCACACATATTCGGGTTGGTTGTCCTTGTTGGCGAAGGTCACGTCGAAAGCCTTGGCGAAATTCTGGCCGAGGTTGTGCGACGTACCGGCCTGCAGGGCTTTGCCGTCCTGCATCATGGCCTCGATGGTATAAGTGTTGAGGGCGCCGGCAAAGCGCTCGTTGGCGGTCTTGACACCTATGGTCACAGGCACTGCCATATATTTCTCGGCAAATTCGGCATAGAGCTTAATCATCTGCACCGTGCGTGCCTGGCTCTCTTCGGCGGTGGCATGGGCGCAGTGGCCTTCCTGCCACAGGAACTCACTGGTACGCAGGAACATGCGCGTGCGCATCTCCCAGCGCATCACGTTTGCCCACTGGTTTACAAGTATTGGCAGGTCGCGCCAACTGTGTATCCAGTTTTTATATGTGCCCCAGATTATGGTCTCGGATGTCGGGCGAACTATCAACTCTTCTTCCAACCGGGCCTCGGGGTCGACAATAACGCCGGTGCCGTTGGGGTCGTTTTTGAGGCGGTAGTGGGTCACCACGGCACACTCCTTGGCGAAGCCTTCTACGTGCTCGGCCTCGCGGCAGAGAAACGATTTGGGAATCAGCAGGGGGAAATAAGCATTCTGCACACCCGTCTCCTTGAACATGCGGTCGAGGGTCTGCTGCATTTTCTCCCAGATGGCATAACCGTAGGGCTTGATGACCATGCAGCCGCGAACTGCCGACTGCTCGGCAAGGTCGGCCTTGACAACCAACTCATTATACCACTGCGAGTAGTTGTCTTGTCGTTTTGTGAGGTTTTTGAGTTCTATTGCCATTGTCGTAAGGGGTCAAAATGGGAATTCTTCTTCTGCGGGTGCCTGAGGTACTACGGGAGGGGGTGGCACAGTGCCGGGGGTACCGGCTGTGGGAGCTGCTGTGACAGGGGCGCCGGCTACGGGAGCCTCGTCGGGAACGGCACGCCACAGGCGCGCCTCGGTAAACCAGCGGCCGTTATATTCGCGCGACTCTACATCAAACGATGCGATGATGCGCTGGCCCACCTGCAACTGTATTGTGTCGGCAGTCTGGCCGAAGCAGGTAAAGCATATTTTGCGAGGGAACTGGCCTTCGTTGTTTTCTAGGATATATTCTTGTTTTTTCCAGGCGTTGCCGGCTTTCGAAATACCCGACTGGGGGGGCAATACCTGTACGATTGTGCCTTTAATTTCCATTTATCTGTTGTTGTGATTATTTGTTTTGGCAAAGTTACGTTTTTTTTGGCGTATGACCAAAAAAAACACACGACTGTCGGCTGCGGCCGACAAGGGGCAATTACTTGCCGTTGAATAGCCTGTCGCTGAGTGCCCTCAGGGCAGCGACCTTGTCGCCGGCCTGCACCACTACCGAGATATTATAGTTCGAACCGCCATACGATATCATGCGCACAGGTATGCCGGCGAGGGCCTCGAGCACGCGCGCCTCGAAGCCGCAGTTGTGCCACTCGAGGTCACCCACGACGCAGATTATCACCATGTCGGTGTCTACCGTCACTGTGCCGAAGTGCTTCAGGTCGTCGACTATGGCCGCGAGGCGCGAGTCGTCGTCAATCGTCACGGTCACGCCCACTTCCGACGTGGCTATCATGTCGATGCTCGTGCGGTGGTTCTCGAAGGTCTCGAATACTTTGTGCAAGAAGCCGTAGGCAAGCAGCATGCGCCCCGACTTGATTTTTATGGCCGTAATGCCGTCTTTGGCGGCTATGGCCTTGATGGTGCCGTCGGGGGAGGCATTGCATATCAGGGTACCCGGGGCGTGGGGGTCCATAGTATTGAGCAGGCGCACGGGTATGTTGTGCAGCTTGGCCGGCAGCACACACGACGGGTGCAGGATTTTGGCCCCGAAATAGGCAAGCTCGGCAGCCTCTTCGAAGTGCAATTGGCGCACGGGGCTGGTGCCGTCGACATAGCGGGGGTCGTTGTTGTGCATGCCGTCGATATCGGTCCATATCTGTATTTCCTCGGCATCGAGCACCGCTCCGATAATCGATGCCGTGTAGTCGCTGCCGCCGCGCTTGAGGTTGTCGACGCCGCCATGGTCGTTGCGGCATATATAGCCCTGGGTAAGGAAGACCTGTGCCTCGGGGTCGAGGTCGATGAGGCGGCGCAGGTGCGAGGTGATATGGGGCATGTCGGGCTCGCCGTTGTCGAGGGTGCGCATATAGTCGAGGGCCGGCAGGAGCACCGACTTAATCTTACGCGAGGTGAGCAGGCACTGCATCATGGCCGTCGACATAAGTTCGCCCTGCGCAAGGATTTCTTTCTCGCCGGCGGCGGTAAGCGGTGCACCGCAGTACGACCGCAGCAACGCGAACGACCGGCCTATGGCCGAGGCGGCCTGGTTACGGGTCTTTTCGTCAGGAAAAAGCTCCGACAAGGTCGCTATATATTTGCCTTCGAGGGCATTGATGGTCTCCTGCGCCCCGGGCACATTACCCTTGTATAGATACTCCGAAATCTCTACAAGCGAATTTGTGGTGCCCGACATTGCCGAGAGCACCACGATATTACGCTCGAGAGATTTGCACACAAGGTCGGCGACATGCTCGATACGACGGGCCGAACCGACCGAGGTTCCGCCAAATTTTAGTACTTTCATCCTTATATTCTCTATTTCAGACTGCAAAAGTACAAAATTTCCGCAACATAAAATCAGTAGCAGACACCAAAGAGTTAAAAAAGACCCGTGTTCGTAATGCAGTGACACGGCGAAGCGGGTGGGAAGAAACAAAAAGGCAAAAAGACAAAAGCCACATATTAATCTTTGTCACTTCTGTCTTTTTGCCTTTATGTTTCTCAGGCAGTCAGCACTGCCACGCGATTACCTGACCGCTTTGCGGCCTCCGGCCATAGCCGTCCAGCAAAGCACGGCAAGCATCGCGCCGATTACCGGGCCTACGACCATAATCCAGAAGTCACCCCAAGCCTCTGGGCAGAATACGGCGGGGCCGAAGCTGCGGGCAGGGTTGACCGAGCAGTTATCAACAGGTATGCCAACGATATTTACAAGGCCGAGGGCGAGGCCGATAGCCAGGCCGGCGAACTTGCCAAAACCTTTGTTCGCGTCGGTGGCGCCGAGCACTACGAGCACGAAGAAGAACGTGAGCAGACCCTCGGCAAGCAGGGCCATGCCTGCTGTCGCTCCGGGCTGCAGCACATTGGTAGCCAGATAGGCGTCGGGGGCTGTCGTGCCGCCATAATTGAAGCCGTCGCCGAGATAGATAAATGCATATAGCAGGCCCGCACCGACAGTGGCGCCGAGGAGCTGCGACACAATGTAGCCCACACATTCCTTACCGCTCATGCGACCGGCAAGATACACCGCCAGCGACACAGCCGGGTTGACATGGCAACCCGAGATATTGCCCAGGCAATAGCACAGGCAAACCAAAACGAGACCGAAACACAGGCCGATACCGAGGCCGCCTATCGACGGGCCGGCAAGCACCGCGCTACCACATGCGAGAAGCACAAGAAACATTGTGCCGACGCCCTCTGCTAACAATTTTTTCATAATAAGTAGTTTTATTGGTTGAAACGATAAATTTTTCCAAAGATAAAACAAATATTTAGATTTTATAGTTCAAAACCAATAAATAATGACCACAATGCAGCAATGAAGAGACATAACGGCAAAAATTCAAAAATCGCAAAAAATATTTTCTTGTACCTTATGCCTTTATGTCATTATGTTTCTTCCCTTCAGCCTCGCCGACTGCCCTCCCCCTCAATCCCAACGTTACAAAAAAACTAATCTTTTGTCTCTTTTGTTTCTATGTCATTATGCTTCCTCTTCTCCACATTAGCAGCCCGGACTCTACGCTGTTAAAAACTCTCACTTTTCCATTGGAGAAAGTTGAAAGTTTAATTATTAAATATTAATTTTGCACAGTATGACAATGCAATTATGAAAACACTTCGCCTGGCGGTTTTGATGGCCGCCGCTACATTTATATCAGCCGCCGGTGCCAGCCCCGAGGTGCCGCAATATTCGTATATCGAATGTGAAGGCTCACTGATGCCATATAGCCAGCCCGACCACCCCGTGGAATATCCCGATTCGCTCGAGCCGGTCTTTATCAACCACGTCGGTCGCCACGGTGCGCGCTACCCGGCCTCGTCGGCCAACTGCCTCGCACTGCGCAAAGCCCTCACCACCGCCGACTCGCTCGGCACCATCAGCCCCCTCGGCCGCAAGCTCAACAAGCTCAACGAAGAGGTCATACGCCTGAGTACCAACCGATGGGGAGCACTCGACTCGCTCGGCATGGCCGAGCAGCAGGGTATCGCCACAAGGATGTTCATGGCCTATACCGAAGTCTTCAGTAAAGAGGGCGTCGTCGAGGCCATGTCGTCGTACTCGCCAAGGGCCATGATGAGCATGTATGCCTTTACCCACCAGCTCGACAGGCTCAACAACCGCACCACGTTCACCACCAGCACGGGGCGCATCAACTCCAAACTCCTACGCCCCTTCGACCTGGTGCAAGATTATCTCGACTTCCGCCGCGACAAGGTATGGGCACCGACCTACGACACGTTTTTTGCCTCCACCTGCCCCACCACGGCCATACGCCGCGTGTTAGGCGACCGCTTCCCCTATAAGGATGCCGACCACGAGCGCGAACTCGCCATAATCGAATATTACGTCGTAGCCGGCCTCGAGGCCATGGGCCTTCCCTCGGGTATGGCCACATACTTCACCCGCGAAGAGGCCCAGGCCCTATGGAGCTGCTTCAACATGCGCCAGTACCTGCAGCGCACTGCCACAACGGTATCTACGGTCCCGGCCGACATTGCCGCCGACCTGGTGCTCAACCTCGTAGAGACCACCGATGCCTATATCAACGGCCCGACAGAGTCGCCCTGCGCCGTGCTGCGTTTCGGCCACGCCGAGACCTTGATGCCGCTGCTGTCGCTGCTGCGCCTGCCGGGGTGCTACTACCTCACAAACTATTTCGACACCGTAGCCGGGCAATGGCGCGACTTCGACGTCGTGCCCATGGCCGCCAACATACAGTTCATCTTATTCCGCGCCCGTAAATCGGGGCATTACTATGTGCGCGTAGACCTCAACGAGCATCCCGTGGCCATGCGCCAAGGCGACGACTCGCTCTACTACCCCTGGGGCGAACTACGACGCTTTATGATGAACTGCGTGCCGCTCTACGCCCAATAGATTAAACTAAACAGTCACTAAAACGTTGAACATACATCACCAGAAACCACAACTCAATGAAACTCCATACAGCCCTCATTAGCGCAGCAATTGCCCTTCTCGGAACTTCGGCACTGATTAGTCTCGAAGGGTGCGACAACACAGCCAAAAGCAACGACAGCATTGCCTTTGAGCATCTCAAATCTCATGCTACATACCGGCTCGTCGATTCGGCCACAGACTACGAGTCGGCAGCCGACCTGAGCTTCGACTGTAGTGCCGACATGCTCATGCCCACCTCGCTCTTCGGCCATGACGTGGTCACGCTGCAGGATTCCATACTCAGTGCCGCTTTCGACACCACGGCAACCAAGCCCCACGACATAATAGCCTCGTCATTCCGGCGCATGGCAGCCGAGGTCGGTTTTGCCGTGGCCGACACCACGGTCGCCGACAGCAGCTACGACGGCCTCTATACAGTCGAAGGTATGGTAGAGTCCTTATCGCCCACGGTGCTGTGCTATGCCGTGACGGTATCGAACTATATGCCTCGCGCGGCCCACGGCATGTATTGGACACGCTTTGTCAACTATGACCTCGCCGACGGCAAGGTGTTCACTCTCAGCGATATTTTTACCCGTGAGGGGCTCGAAAAACTCCCCTCTCTGCTCAGGCAGACCGCCACAAGCATGCGCGGCTCTATCGGGCAGACCGACCTCACCGCGCTCCCTGCCGACAACAACTTCTGCATCAACGGCGACGGTGAGATTGTGTTTGTCTACCAACCCTACGAAATCGCCAGTTACGCCCAGGGCATAATCCGCATACCCGTAGCATCCTATATATTATCAGACTATTTCACCCCCTATGGCAACAAACTCCTCATGGGAGTGGAATGACCCCTTGAAGTTTAACGCTTAAGGTTTAGCACTTAACTTTGAGCAATATTTACGTAAAGCTCCATGACCTTTAAACTTTAAACCCTAAACTTTAAACTAAAAAACCTTAAAGACAAATGGAATTTAGCGATAAAGAACTCGGTGCAATCCTCAAGGCCGGTCATGCCATGGTAGAGGCCGACGGCCGCATTGACCCCAACGAAGTCGAGATGCTTTTCGAGGGCCTGTCGGACGACGTTGCCAACCGCCGCGACGAACTATACCGCATGGCCGATGCCATGGACTCGGTAGAGATGATATCAATATTGTCGGGGATGTCGGAGGGTCACAAACGCTATGTGGCCGGATACCTGGCCTCTATCATGATTTCCGACAACAACATCGACGAAATGGAGATGCGCTTGTGGAGGCTCGTAAGCGACCTCTGCGCCTTCCCGACCATGACAATCCGCGAGGCCGTGAAATTCTGGTCGGAGAACTAAGGCCTTGCCAATGACAGGCGCAGGGCCTCAGGGTCGAGATAGAGGCGGCTCACACGCGCTATTTCGTCGGGGGTAAGCGACTGCAGCACACGCTGCTGACATTCGAAATAATCGGCTGGAGCCCCCACAAGGTTTTGAGAACCATAATATTGCACCACCGATGCCGGGTTGTCGAGCAGCTCGGCCAGTCCTGTCATGGCGTATGTGCGGAAACGCTCCAACTCCTCGCCCGACGGCGGATTGACGGCCATATCCGCAAGTTCGCGCCTTATCTCGTCGATTACAATGTCGGCATTGCCGTTGTCGGTAAGCGTGCCTACATACACGTGTGCCTCGTCCTGCCCGCCGAGCACAGCGGCCGAGATGCCGTAGGTCAGGCCCTTGTCCTCGCGTATATTGCTCATCAGGCGACTGCCGAAATAGCCGCCGAGAGCCATCACGGCAAAGCGTAGCGGCACATAGTCGGGATGCTGCCGCCCAATTGTCGGTATTCCGCACGAAATAGCGCACTGATATGTCGACACCATGGGGCTGGTGACGAGTGTACCCGCCGGTTCGGGGTGGGCAGGGTGCAGCTCCATCGCATAGCCGTCGCCCAATGTAGGTATAGACTCCAAAAACCGTCGCACGGCAGCGATTACATCGTCGTCGGCCAACCCCGACAGATAGGCATGCATACGCGCCGGGCATACCAGGCGGCGGTGGCAGGCCTTGAGCGTCGACGGGCTCACGTTGTCAATATCATCTTCGGTCATGACATGGGCCAGGGGATTGTCGCGCCCCAGCATAAGTGGCGACAGGGCCAAATCGGCAACCGCCGACGGGTCGCGCCGGGCCGTCTGCAAGGCATTTTTGAGCCTTAGCCGCGACACCTCGAGACGTTCCTCGGGAAACACCGGCGAGCTTATCATATCCATCAGCACCGGCAGCATGTCGGCCATACGCGAGGTCAGCACAAACAGGTCTGTGACACTGAAATGTGTCTGCGCCTGGGTGGCGAAGCGTGCGCCATTATAGTCTATCGCCTCGGCTATATCGTCGGCACTGCGTGTGGCCGTGCCCTCGGTCAACTGATTGAGAAGCAGCTTGGTCGCGGCCTCGCCCATTTCAGATATGCCGCCTGCAAAATGCAGCGTGAGGCGGCATACGGGCTGGTCGCCGCCTATATAGCGGTGAAATGTCACACCGTTAGCCAGGTGCTCTACTGTCTCTGCCGGCATCGACATGGGCGCGAATGGCCTTACTGCCGGGGCTATGGTTCGATTGAGTGTCACTCTTGCGGATGTTGTTTGAGATATTCGACTGCGGCCTCGAGGTCGGCCGGTGTGTCTATGCCGATAGTCGGTTCATTGGTCACGGCCATGCGTATGGTATAGCCTGCCGAAAGCCAGCGTAATTGCTCGAGCGACTCGGCCAGTTCGAGCGGCGACTGGGGCAGCGACGCTATGGCCCTGAGTACCTCGCGCCTATAGGCGTAGATGCCCACATGGGTATAAAATGTCTGCTTCTCGAGCCAGTGCTGCCAGTCGGTAGACCGCACGTATGGTATTATCGAGCGCGAGAAATAGAGGGCGTTACCCTTGTCGCCCATCACCACCTTCACAAGGTTAGGGTCGAAGAGCGCGTCGAAGCCGAGGGCCGGGTCGAATTGTCGGGCCAGCGATGCTATGTCGACCCCGTCGGTATCAAAACAGGCTTTCAGGGCCTCGATTTGCGACGGGGCGATAAAAGGCTCGTCGCCCTGTATGTTTATCACCACGTCGGCATCGGTGGCGAGTATGTCGGCAGCCTCGCGCACACGGTCGGTACCGCTGCGGTGCTCGGCCGAGGTCATGACTACGCGGCCTCCAAAGGCTTCGACGGCGGCGGCGATGCGATTGTCGTCGGTGGCGACGGCTACATCGTCGAGCACGCCGCTCACACGCTCGTAAACTCGTTGTATCATCGGCTTGCCGCCAAGGTCGGCAAGTGGCTTGCCTGGAAAACGGCTCGATGCATACCGGGCCGGTATTATGCCTATAAATTTCATATTAACTTTCACTTACGTATAGTTGGGCGTTTTCGTATTTGGTCACCTTCACCTGCTTGTGCGCGGCGATAAATGGACCGGTCGACACGGCATCGAACACCGTAGAACCTATCTCGATTTTTCCGGCCGGCCTCATGTCGGTGACAGTGGTAGCCATCTGGCCCACATAGCGCGCCGGCGACATGTCTACGCCCACAAAGCCGTCGGCGACTGTGAGTTCGGTCATCAGCTCGGTATGCTTTCGCAAGAGCTTGGGGCCGTGCGACGATGTAAGGTACACCACAGCTCCGACGGCAAGCAGGCACCCTATGCCCACGATTACCAGCGAACGGCACAGCGAGGCGAAGTCAAAGCCCGTGACTGCGTCGTTACTGAGCATACCGCCCACCAATGCTGCCACAATAGCTATAATACCGGCGGTACCTGTAATGCCGAAACCGGGCACGACAAATATCTCGAGGGCTATCAGCACCACGCCGGCTATGAAGCACAACAACACCCATGCCGGCATGTTGCCGCCCACAAACATCGGCAGGAAGTAAAGCACCGTGGCAACGGCGGCAACAGCGGCGGCAAAGCCGAGGCCGGGCGTGTGCATCTCCATGTATATGCCGCCCAGGATGAGCATGACCAATATGGCCCTGACGGCGGCATTGGCAAGGAAGCCCATGATATCGTCGGTCAGCGTGCTCTCGTAGTACGACACCTCTGCTCCGGCCATGCCGAGGTCGGCCAATACGGCCTCAAGATTCGGCGCTATGCCGTCGGCATAGCCGCAATCTACGGCCTGCGAAGCCGTCAGCGACACCGACACCTCGGGGTTGACCATCGAGGCGGCAATCGCCGGGTCGCGCCGCCACACGGTGCTGTCGCCTACCGTCTTACGACCATGATGCTCGGCGGTGGCGCGCATAATCGTGCTCATGTACGACTGGTATTTCTCAGGCATTGGTTCGCCGGCTCCGTTAACCACGGTGGCCGAGCCCATGCTTGCCGCAGGCGACATATACACGCTGTCGCACGCGAGGGCTATCAGGGCCCCGGCCGAGGCGGCATTGACATCGACATAGGCGACAGTAGGCAGCGGGCAGCGCAGCAGGGCCGTGCGGATTGAGTCGGCAGCGTCGAGGGCGCCCCCGTAAGTGTTGAGCTTTACCAGCAACAGGTCGGCATCTGACTCAAGGGTCTTGCGTTCGCCTTGCTTGAAATGGTGGAAGGCACTCAGGTCAATCTCGGTCTCGACAGGGATTACAAACACACGCTGGCCATACGCGCAAAGAGCCACAAGCATCATGGCGAGGGCGACAAAGGCCGTTTTGAGGAGTTTCATACAGGTTTACGGGCATTTTTGCCGAAATATCCCGGGAGAAGCGACACCCCGGCAATTAGATAAATATAATAGCTGAACAGTCGCCACACCAGCGCCAGCACGGCAGCTACGCCTAGGT
>VSPF01000028.1 GCA_009775195.1 Muribaculaceae bacterium | reverse complement strand
AAATATTTCTCGTTGTATCATGCTACAAAAGTAGCGATTATCTTTCGTTTGGGCGCATCAACCGCCTATACCTATTGTTTTATATCAAAAATATTTTCTAAATTTGCAGCACTATGAGAAACGCCACAGCCACAATACTTACAATTATCTTCCTGCTGGGTATAAGCGCCGCCTTACCCGCCTTGGCCTACAAACCCGTAGTACGCCCCGAGCTGTCCAATCTATGCGTCAACGCAATTGCGCAGGACTCTTACGGTTATATCTGGATTGGCACGGCCAACGGCCTGTGCAAGAGTTTCGGAAACGAGTACCAGATTTATTTCGGGCATCCGACCGACAGCCTCACGGTTCCGTCGAACTCCATCCGCAACCTCTACCTCGACAAGGACGGCTGGCTTTTTGTGGCTACCACCGCCGGCATTTGCGCACGCGAGAAAGGGTCGAGGGTATTCCACCGCTTTGTCAACGACGGCGACAAAAAGGAATTCAACGCCTACGGTTTCATCGACTATGCCGACAAACTTTACTGCTACGGCGAAAAGGGACTCTACGAAATATCCAAGGACAAGCGTGCCGTCACACGGCGTCTCTATCTCGGTGACGAGCCGTTCATCTGCGCGCACACCGGCCCCGACGGGCTGTTGTGGCTGACCAACGGGTCGAACGTGGTAGCCGTCGACAAGGACATCAAGGTAATCAAGCAGAAGTCGTTCGCCGCCGAAGACCGCGTAAACACACTGTCGGCGACCGACAGGTACATACTGTTAGGCACACCGCACGGCATACTCAACTACGATGTCGCCAACGGCACTATACGCCAGTCGGCAATAGGCCGCGACGTGGAAATACGCCACATCAAGAGCATCGACGACTCAACGCACCTGGTGGCAACGGGCAACAAGGGCGTACTCGCTTACAGCCACCACACGGGAAAGGTAAGCCACAAGTACCACGATATCAATTTCAAAGACCTCCAGTCGGCCGAAATCAACAAGGTATTCGTCGACCGCGACAAGAACATATGGGTTTCGACATTCGACCGTGGCGAGGCCGTGATGCCCAATACCCCGAGCCTTTTCAACGCCGACCGCGAACTCGTAAAGGCCCTGCGCAACGACTTCGTGACCCGCGTGATGCCCGACACCAACCGCAACCTGTGGTTCGGCACCCGAAGCCACGGCCTGGGCGTACTCGACACCCGGACGAACAAGGTGCGATACTTCAACAGCTCCTCGTCGGGCGCACTCAAGTCTTTCTCGCACGACTTCGTACAGGAGATGATATTCGACCCCCTCGGTCGGCTCTGGATAGGCTACAACAACAATCTGATAGTCTGCCGCCCGGTATACACGGCCGACGGCAAGGTGTCGGAACTGAAAATCGAGAAAAAGTTCAGCGACTTCCTGAGCATGGTATCGATGGCTGTCGACAAGCACGGCAACGTTTGGGCCGGCTCCGACGACAAGGGCCTCTATATCATCGACAAAGAGCTCAATGTAATCGACAATATCACCATGCCGCAGCTGGGGTCGAACAACATAACCAAGATTATCCCCTACGACGACAACAACGTGCTCGTGTCGGCCTACAACGACAACCTCTACCTAATCAATACCAACACCCGCACCATACAGCCCCTCGGCATAAAGAACGAGGCCGCAGCAGCCAGCGCAATCGACATGCTCATCGACCGTGACCGCAACCTGTGGATTGGCACCTACCACAACGGGCTGTACCGCGTAGACAAGACAACGAACAACACCATACAGTGCCGCGACGACCAGGCATACTTCGACGCAATCGGCCTCGCCCAGGACAACAACGGCGACATCTGGGCCAGCAGCAGTTACGGCATCTACCGCTTCGACAACGACGGCACCCTCATCAACACATATTTCAAGTCAAACGGCCTGGGCGGCAACCAGTTCCACGAAAAATGCGTGGGCATAAAGCCCGACGGCAAACTGCTGTTCGGCGGCAACGCGGGCATCGAAGAAATAGTGCCGCAGAGCAATGCTTCAGCACCGGCACAGCCCATCAAGCTGGTAACCAAAGGCCTATGGCTCTTACCCGACTATACTCCCGCGCTCAAGGACGACATGGCCGACAGCGACGAGGCTTCGGTCAGCGAAATCACGCTCGACCACAAGGACAATTCGATAAACATTGAGTTCTTCGCCCTCAACTACGACAAAACTAACGACATCGAATATGCCTACATGCTCAAGGGCAGCGACAAAGACTTCATCTACACAGGCAATTACAACCGCGTCTCCTACTCCGACATTTCGGCCGGCGACTATGCCTTCTTTGTAAAGGCGCGCTACACCGACGGCGAGTGGCAGGAACCGGTGCAACTGCTGCAGCTTAGCGTGAAACCGAACCCCTGGCTGTCGACGCCGGCAATCGTATTCTATACCCTGCTCGCTCTGGCCTTGATAATATTTATAAACCGCATATACCTGCGCGTTAAGCTAATCAAGCAGAAATACGCCCTTTCGGAGGAACGTATCAAACAAGAAAAACTCATCACGGCCAACCGCATACACTTCTTCACCAACATATCGCACGAGCTGCGCACGCCGCTCACACTCATAAGCGGCCCCGAAAAACACCTGCGGCAGAACTACAAGACCATGACCGACAAACAGGTGAAAGAATCGTTCGACTTCATCGACAGCAATATCGAACGCCTGCTCACGCTCATCAACCAACTGCTCAGCTTCCGCAGCGTCAATAGCGAGACCCTGCCGCTGCAGGTATCGCGTGCCGACATCGGGGCGCAGCTCGACTCGCTTGTCAAGCTATACAACACCTACGCCTCCGAGAACAGCGTCAAAATATCGCTCAAGAAACCGACCGACGAGCCAATATACCTAACATACGACAGCGACAAGGTCGAAAAGGTTATCAGCAACCTGATAGTCAACGCGGTAAAATACTCCACCGACGAGGGCTTCGTCAGCCTCAAGCTCGAACTGGTCAAGAACCCCGACGGCTTCGACTTCGATGCCGACACCACCTTCGCCCGTATTACCGTGACCGACAACGGCTGCGGTATGGCCGAGGAAGACATACCCAAGATTTTCCAGCCCTTCAAACGCCTGCTCGGCATCAACGACAAAAAGGCCGAGGGCTTCGGCATAGGACTTCACTTCGTGGCGCAGCTCGTCAAAGAACACAAGGGAAAGATTGACACGCACAAGAACGACCACGGAGGCATGACGTTCATCGTCACATTCCCGGCTTCGGAGCATGCTTTCACAACAAGCGAGTTCAGGCTCCAGAACAACGACGTGGCGCTATCAAACAGCACTACCGGCACGTTCGACATAAACGATTACTCGCAGCCCGTCGACACCGAGCCGGTTGAAATAGACGAGGACTGCCGTCCCAAGATACTCGTAGTCGACGACAACCATGCCCTCAACACGTTCATATCGAGCCTGTTCGAGCAAAATTACACCGTCGTTCAGGCATACGACGGCCAGGAGGGCCTCGAACTGGCGCGCCAGGAGTGCCCCGACCTGATTATATCCGACATACGCATGCCCGGCACCACCGACGGCTACGCCCTTTGCTCGGACATCAAGGGCAACCCCGCCACGAGCCACATACCGCTAATCCTGCTCAGCGCCAAGACCCTCGACGAGAACAAGGTGAGGGGCTACAACTGCGGCGCCGACGCATACCTGACCAAGCCATTCAGCCCCGAAGTGCTGATAGCATGCGTCAACAACCTCAATGCCAAGCGCGAACAGCAGGCTTCGCTCATCCTCGCGTCGGCAGGTTCCTCCGACCAGCCCGTGGCAGAGCCACAGATGACACAGGACATGTCGCCGCTCGACAAGAAATTCCTCGAAAAGCTATATGCCTATATCGAGAACAACCTCGACAACTGCGACTTGAACGTCAACATGCTCGGCCGCGAACTCGGCTTCTCGCGCACCAACTTCTACCGCAAGGTCAAGGCTCTGACAGGCATATCGCCCACCGACCTCTTGCGCGTATACCGCCTCAACCGCGCCGCCGAGCTGCTGCTGACACGCGAGTACACCGTCGGCGAGGTAGGCGAGAAAATAGGCTTCGGCAGCCAGAGCCACTTCTCGTCGCTGTTCAAGAAGCACTTCGGCGTATCTCCGAGGGCCTACGTGGCCAACCATTTCTCGCAATACTGCCCTGCCGAGGAGGCGTGAACCCGACAACCCGGACCGGCTTAGCCAGATATGAGAACTTACTGTTTCAGAAAAATACTGTCGGTAGTGCTTATTGCGCTATGTTCGACAAGCATATCCGCATTGCAGCCCCTGAAAGGTTATCGTGGGTTTGTCGACTCCGACAACTTCCTCGGCATAAATCCCGGATTTCTAACCGGCGACGGCGGCCCGTCGACAATCTATACCGGCTTTACCACGAGCCACGGCCACCAGTTCAATCCCTGGTTGTACGTAGGCGGCGGTGCAGGGTTCGTCTACAACCTGAGTTGGAAAACGCACGGGTATCACTATGACGACGCGCAATATATAATCCCGGTCTTTGCCGAGGCCAGGTTCGATGCCAAATGGCGCCGCTTCACACCGTATTTCTCTATACGACTGGGAGCCAACGTAAACGACCATGGCGGCATATATTGTGCCCCTGTGATTGGCTACCGTTTCAACTGGGGCCGAAAATCGGCTGTCAACCTCGGCTTCGGAGCCACGATATTCGGTAGGCGCATGTCATATTACGAACATGTGCCGCATCCCGACGGCGGTATCACCGAAGGGCCGCTCGTACACTACCAAGGCACTTTCGCAAAGTTCACCGTCCGCCTCGGGTTTGAATTCCAACTACCCTGAAATTTTGTTTTAATGCACAAATACAGGCCGCATATCCACGACGGATATGCGGCCTGATTACAAAATATACAATTTAACTACTTTTCTGCAATCACCCTTACCGGGCCGAGGAGTCCCGAGGGCTGAAGGGCCTCGCCGGGGTTGACAATCTCGAAATTCACCTTTGTCAGTCGCTGGTCGGCTGGCAGGGCAGCATCGCCAATCAGGCGGTTACGCCATGTGCTCACAACCTCGACTTCGAGAGTGTTCTTACCGGCCTGGAGCAGAGGCGTGATATCGACACGGTAGGGATATGTCCACACACCGCCGGCATACTGGCCGTTGACCTTTACCTTTGCCATGACCATGACCTTGCCGAGGTCGACATAAGTCCTGCCCTGGGGCAGCTCGGCCAAATCGAACTGTGTGGTATACACAGCCTTGCCCGAGTAGTTTGCGACTGCCTTGTCGGGGTGTTGCGACCAGTCGAACAGCGAGTCTGTGCTGATTGGCTGCGGGCCACGGCGCGTCGACTCGAAGGCTATGTCCCATGTCGAGTTAGTCAGGTCGGCGACAGTATCATAAGCGGGATAATTGAGCGTCCCGGCTGCCTGTCCGGCATCCTTGCGGAATACGATAAACGCGCTCTCGAGCGGCTCGAGCTGCACGGGCACGGTTATACCATTGTCGGCTGCAGGCATAAACTGAGGCAGCGTCCGGACAGTACCGTTTGCAGGGTTCCACAATTGCGGGTGCAGACCGGCAGCGGCACGGAATGTCGGGTTGATGGAAATAGCCTGCTCCGTGGGGTTGGCAATGAAATAAATCTGTGCATCCTTGAGCGTGCGGTGAATAAACAGGGGCATTTGTTCGCCGGCAGGCACACTCAGGTCGGGACGGAGATTGATGGCATCGAAAACTTCCTGCATCGTCGTACCGGCTGCAAAGACACGTCCCTTGCCAAGCTCTGTCACTTTCGCTCCGTCAGACCACATAGTAGAGGCAATCTCGCGCACTGCAGCGTCAGCTTGCGGATAACCTTCGAGACTCGGGGAACGCACTGGCGCGGGGCCGACGACTGTCAGGCCGTCCTTTACAAACTTCTCGATACATTTCAGCATCTCGGGCCTCATGGTATCCTGGTTAGGCAGCACGAGCACGCTGTATTCCATGCCGCTGTCGAGCACCAGGCGCCCGTCTTTCACCTTGGCGTGGTTTTTGAGAATATCGGCATTGATATAGTCGAACGAATAGCCCTCGGGCAGGGGCGGATTGCACTCTCCCGTCATCTTGGGCGCATCCTCACCGATAAAATACGCGGCATCGGCCACATAGCGGCCCTGTTGCAGCACATAATTGCAGCGACGCAGATAGTCGGTAAATAGGTCGAGCTGTTCGAACCAGGTGTTCTTGCGGTTGAACTCGTTGCCGAACCATGCGGCGAGGCCGGGCTCTTCGGGAGTATCGAGCTGGTGTATGACGAGGTGCAGGAGCGAGGCATTGATGCCCTCGGTAAAGAAACGGTCTACGCGCTGCTTCATCACGTAGGGGTAACGACCGAAGGGATTACCGGCAGCCGTGCACGACTCGGCCCAAATCTTGGGCTTGCCATAGATATGGCCACACGACGAGGCGGCACGGTTCTCGATATCGCCGAGTGTGCCCTCGCTCCAGTATTCGCCTGCGACTTCGTCGCTCTGGCCGCCGTAGAGCAGGAACTCGCTCGGGAAGCCCCAGTGGCCGTAGTTCTCGAGCCAGGTGGTAAGTCCGTGTTTATTCGATATTTCTTTCAAACCGCCCACATATTCGTATGCGACCAAGTCGGCAACGAGGCGGCGGAGGTCCCACAAGAAGCGGTCCGACATCTCGTTACTGCCCACGGGTATGCCCTGTAATACAGGCAGGTAAGGCAGCGGTGAATATCCGTAGCGCTCGGTAAATTTCTCGGCCAGGCCGTCGGTCCAGTTCTGACCGCCGGTCTCATAGCTATCCTCTACGACGATACGGAATGTCTTGCGGTCTTCGGCCGGTATGCGACGTAAGATTTCGCCTATATAGGCATCGAAATGCCCTTCAAGATGTTCTTTGTTGATTTTGTCGATTTCGAGACCGGTTGCCTCGGGTGAGGCCGGCGAGTTGGTCACGCCCGTTGGTGCCATTGCTATGCGCGACACTACCCATCGGCCTTCGGGCACATCCCAGGTCAGGACACCATCTTTCACATCATTGGTAAGTACTACCACCTTCGCCGGGTCTATAGTCCAGTCTGCGGCAGTGTAGTCAGGCTGCTCGCCCCACATATAGAAATCCCACATCGGCAGTGGCACCTGGCACATCTTGGCCAACTGCTTCTCGGCCGTACGCTCAACCTTGGGCTGTTCTGACAATGTGACATCAATCTGCCCGGCACCTACAGGGGCTATTTCGAGCATGAGTTCGTTGTACTCAGCCTCGGGTATGGCGACAATAACCGGGGCGTAAGGCTCGAAGCCCACGATATTCTGGTCGTTGTAGCGGTCAATTGCAAAAGTCTTGATTTCTTTCCAATCATTGCCATCGCGAGCCTTAAGCACAGCCATGGTATTTATAGGTGTGCCGACCTTTACCTCGACACTGCGCAGTGTCGACGGTTTGTCGAGCTGCATCACTTGTGCCACGGGCTGGCCTTCACTCTTTTTGATACTGAAAGTCTGGGCATAGGCTTCTTTGGTGAAAGCCGGGTAGGCAATTACAGCCTCGTCCTGGCAGGCACCATCGACTGCCGGCAGTTCGATGCTCTGCTTACCGGGGCCCTCGACTATGGTCTGGGCCGACACGATGCGGCGCATAGCCTCCTGAGGCTTTACCCACGGGCCACCCGACTGGCTCCAGCCGGGACAGTTGAAAATACCAATTTCGATATCGAGCTCTCCGGCGGTCTTAAGGGCCTGGTGCAGTGTCTCCCACCACAGGTCGCTATTGTACTTCGCATCGCCGTAAGGCAGGCCGTCGATACCTATCATGCCTATCTGGGCACGGGTTATACCGGCCTTCTTCATTGCCTGCAGGTCTTTCACGGCACCTTCAGGCGAGAGGTTGTCGTTGAGCCAGTACCAGTATGCCGCAACACGGATGCTGTCGGGGGGCGACATGAAGTTGTCTTCGACAGTCGCTATGGATACTGACGACGGCTGTTGTCCGCACGACGTTGCCAGCAGACTCGCAGCTGCAAGCGTCGTCACGGAAAATACCACATTTTTTAAACGCATAATGATTTGGTTTAGGTTTTCGTTTCCTTATAGTTTTATTTTCTTTGTTTCATTTCCCTGCCTGCGCAGATAGAGGCCGGGGGCTGCGGTCGCGGGGTCTATGGCTATACCCTGCAGGTTGTACCAATAGACAGGTGCATCGGTATTGTCGATAGCGACCGCATCGAGGCCCGACGAGGCATTCTGCGTGTCGATTTTGATATTGTCGAAATGCCACGGGTATGACAACGATTTCACAGTCAGCCTGTGCACGCCGGCCTTGAGGGTCACTCCCTGATAGTCGGGTTTGGCGTTATAGTGGGTGGCAAAAGTATTGTCACCGCCCTGCTCCGGCCAGAAGTACAGCACATTGGTGGGCATGCCTTCGCTACCGGCTGTAGACACCCATTGCGATTTGTCGGCAAGGACACGGTTAAACTCGGCTCCATCCTCGTCAAAGACCTCGGGCACGGCAGGGCGCATGGACTGGTTCGACGGGCTTAACTCCACCCCGTCAATCGACAGCACCATAGAAGCGGCATACTGCCTGGGCCAGTTGAGTGTGGGATTGCCAGCAATGGTATAGCTTATGCCGGGAATGGCACCGGCCGACGCCACGCGGACATAGTCGGCCCATGGTACACAATGACCTATATAGAGATTGGCAACCATATCCTCAGGCACTGTAAATGAGTAACTATATGTCGCGCCCCAGTTCTCGATTGCCTGGTCTACTGTCACAGCCCTGTCGGGAGTTTCGGGTGTGATGAGCGAATATATATCCCAGCTCGTAGTACCCATATCGGCCACATAATGACCATTAGAGGCTGACTGCGAGGCAGTAATTGCGACCTCGGGGGCGTCGAGACGATAGTCGGAATGATTACCGGGAGTAGAGACATAGTTGTCACGTAGTGCCTCCGTCTCACTTGTCAGATAGAGTAAGAAGCTACCCGGGCGAAGCGGTGTGCTATAAGTACCGGCAGCGACATCTTCTGTGGTGCCGTCCATTTTCACGCGCTTTATTTTACGGTCTACTTTGACTGTGGCAGTCTGCTCGTTGTGTATATCGGTGTTGAGAACCATAACGAACATATTCGAGCCGTTCTGCAACATGCCTACTGCCATACCCGAACCATCGGTGGTGACATTGGCAATCCCGTCGGGCAGCATTGCCTCGCTGAGGCGAAGACAGCCTATGGGCGTTTCGGGATTGGTGTGCCCCACACGCAGCATCTCGGCACCGAGGAATACCCATGTAAGAGCCTTGACATCGGTATTGATATTCTTGGCATAATAATATGTCTGGCTCAGGTTGCCGTCGTTGTCGACCGGGGCCATGTCGCCTGGTTCGCACGAGGCATAAGGCCAGTATTGCAGACCCTGGGCACCGTAGAGGAGTGCCGCGAAAGCCTGTACGCGCATCCACTCCTCGGTCGGTATTGGGTATTTGTAGCGCATACTGCCCATAACGCCTTCTACCGTATGCCAGTCAACACTCTGACTCGAGCGAGTAAAAGCCCAGAATTTGGTATTGTAAGCCTTGGCGAATTTCGATATAATCTCGAGATTTTGGAAATAGTTGGGCATAAGTGTAACCTCTGACTCGTCGTTAGGATTATTGCAGCGCACACCGTAATAGTCATAGCTGAGGAAGCCCATATTGGTCTCGTTGATGTAGCGCTCTACATAGTTGTCGTAGCTTGTCGCGCCTATGGCTGCGGGCGGCGTGTTGATGTGCAGCAGGTTGCCGTAGAGCAGGTGCGTGTCGTCGACGGCGCGAACGCGCTCGAGTTTCGCCCTAACGGTCTGGAAATGCGTGCAGTGTGGCTCGTCGTAAATACAGTAGCCCGCAAGGTTGGGCGATTGCTTGTTCTCGCCTACAAATTGCTGTACCTCGTTGTTGTCGCCCATGCCCGAGCGCATCATCATCTTCAGGTTCGTGCCCTCGAAGAGGTAGATGGGGTATCCGTTGACATCCCTGTCGCGGAATAGCGCGGCCTGGTCAACGCCGGGCCACGCCGTACCCTCGGTGATGTTGAACCCGGCGGCATACATGTCCTGGTATTTTTTTTGCAGGAGTTTTGCCGATGCTTCCCAGTCCCAACCGCCTTCGGCTGAGGGCACCATCACATATCCTGCAGAAGTAAAGGCATAGATGGGAAATTCGCCCGGTACGGGGTCGACATAGCTCGTGATTTGGGTGCGGTCGGCCTGACGCGCCGTAAACGCGCTGCCTGTCGTGCTGCGGTTAAAATCTTCGGCCTCGATAATATTCTCGGGCGAAAGTGTCAGCTCTATCGGCCGTGGCGACACCTCGTTTTCCTCTATGCGGATGTTGCGCAACTCGAGCGTAGCCGTCGGCACGAGGTCCATAAAACCGAGGTCGAAATATTGCTCGGCCATACCGACTTTGTAAATCGGGTTCGTTCGGGCGGCCTTTATCGACACTCGCACAGTCTGCCATTTTTCCGAGGCCGGCATCGTTATCACGCAGTCCTTGGTATATGTGCGGTCGGCTTTACGTCCGGCCTTGTTGGCGGTGAAGCGGAAGTACCCGACAGCCTTGTCGCTGCGGTACTCGAAGGCCAGCACGGCAAGGTCTTTTTCAAGTTCCGCTGCAAGGGGCTTGCACCGTACGGTCGGCCGGGTATCGCCGAAATTATTCTCCGAAACAGTCATCACCCAGTAATCACCGTCGGCTTTATAGTCGATTTTAGAAATACCGGATTTTTCAGGCAGTGTTTCTTCCAATTCAAGCTCGTATGGCGTGACTGCATAAGCAGCAACAACACATAGCAGAGCGCCCAGAGAGGCTTGTAATCTCATATCGTTATGGTATAGTTATAGGTTTTTGCTGTAAAGGTAGTACTTTGACGCCATATGATTTGTTTTGATATGTCTCAACTTTTATCGCATCCGCACATTATTTATTTGCGACGAATATAAAAAACAGATTAAAAAAAATTTGACACATGCGGAGAAATGATACTAAATAATTAATAACTAAATTTGTGCATATCTTTAATCAGCACATGAACCGTTCATTCTCACATATCGCGTTAGTCCTGTCCGTTTTTGCCATACTACCGGCCCTGCATTTAGTGGCCGGGGGCCGCGACGTATCCAATCGCTGCTCGTTGACAGGGGCGTTAAAGTTATGCTCGTGGTCATGCGGAGGTTTTGAGCCGGTCTTCCCGGCCGGGGAAGAAGGATGGAAATGGCGCACATACACCCATACTTTCGACGAACCTGTCGACCTGTCGGGACATACTGTCATCAACTATGACATCTTAGTGCCGCAAGGCCCGGGCCGCGACTTCGAAACGCGCCTGACCCTGCGGTCGTCGGCCGACAGCGTGTTTACCGCCACGGCTCATATAATACCCACCTTGTGGCAAGGAGTGACATTCGACGTACACGCATGTCCGTTCCTCGATGATATATCGGCCCTCGAGATTGCCGTCCGCAACCAGACCGACGAGCCTTGGGAGCAGGCACGGTTCAGCATCGACAGGGTATTGGCCGGCAAGCCGCTCGACCTCGACTTCGAGGTAGCCGGCTCGGCCGACAGGTTCATACCCTCAGGAGGCGCAAACATACGCCAACATGGCGGGGCGGCGATGATTGATTTCAAACAAGGGGGGGGAGCCGAAATCAGCACAATCGGTAGCCGTAACAGCATCTATAACCCCGAGCTTGAAAAAAGAAACACCGTCGCGCTGAACATCATAAACAACAGCACCGCCGACAGCCTGAGAATCACCGTAACCACCGACCGCGACGCTACAATTTCAAAGACAGTATCGCTGCCCCCTACAGGCGTAATGACTCAAATCAATATCAACTTATCTGATATAAGCCAAGCACGGGGCCGCGTGGAAAAGTTGCGTTTCGAGCCCCTTGGAGGGGAAGGCTCACTGCTAATCGACAGGGTATCATTTGAATATGAGGCACCAATAGAAGTGTCGGCCGGAGAGATAACCGACTGTACTGCCACTCCGGCAGCTGTCAGCATCTCGGGCCGACTCGGCACGGGCTACGTAGCCGACGGCCCTACTATAGAAATCCGTCATTGCCCATTGTGGCAGTCAGAACTGCCATTCGACAGCCTCGAACTCCTCGGCAGCGTGGCCGCATCGCCCGCTTTTACCGTCAGCAATATACCCAACAGCCGCCTCAATGGCAAGATGAGCCATCTCAGCAGCCGCTTTGTAGCCGGTCTACGACACGCTGACGGCTCGGTAGTACCTGTCGGCAAGCCCTTTTTTATTTCGAACTGGCGCGACTTTATCGACAATCCGTATCAATTCGACACAGCCGAAAAGGATTACCTCGTCAGAGACTACGGTGCTGTCGGCGACGGTATCAGCAACGACAATGCCGCCATACAGCGAGCTATCGATGCTGCCGCCCAGGGTGGCGGTGGCCGGGTGCTCCTCGACGGCAAGCGCACATACCTTGCAACCAACCTCGAACTCAGACGCGGTGTCAATCTCGTGATTGACAGCGGCTCGGTACTGCGCCAGTCGCCGATTTTTGAGCATTATACCGAATACCCCCCGGAGTACGGCCACGACAATGTGATACCCGGCATACCCTGGACACACTGCATGTACACGAACCGGCCCCTCATCCTGGCCAAAGACACCGACCATGTGAAAATAACCGGCGGTGGCACAATACGCATGGACGACACATACAGCGAAAACCCGCTGTGGACGCACTACGCACGCACCTGCAGCGACCGCATACACATTGTGCCCATCGCAATCTGCAACACAAGGCATGTCGAGATTTCCGATATCGACATCGTGCGGTGCAACAATTACCACACTATATTTTACCGCGCCGACAGCGTGTTTATCGGCAATGTGAAATTGTACGAGGTAGCTTGTCTCAGCGGCGACGGCTTCAGCTTTGGCAACGCCGTGACAAACGTGCGCGTGGGCCGCTGCGTGTTCGAGTCTAACGACGACGGCATAGTGCTATGCAGCAGCTACAAAGACCCTCGAGGCGGCGTTTGGCGCCAAAGAGTTGACTCAATCGACTCGTCGGTAAGGCATATCGAGGTCATTGGCAGCTATATCGACAGCAACCGTGGCGGTGCAGGCAAGGCTATCGCGCTCATTCCGTGGGGCTCGACAAACCCTCGCCAGGACTACAACGAGATTGACAATATCGAGGTGCGCGACTGCGTGCTGCGAGGGGGGCACTCGGTCGGCTCGTGGCCCGACAATCCCTTCGACGGTAAACCGTTCGACAACACCGAGCCCGACGACTACGCCCCGGTCAAGAACCTGCGCATAACAGGCAACGAATACCTATCGCTATGCGACCTCAGCGGCGTCGTGCCCACTACGCTCATCACCGACTGCGGCCTGAAAGGCAGCACGCAGTTAAAGAACAGCGACTTCGGCGACCGCACGGCATACTGGACGGTCGACGGCAGCGCCGACGCGCCAAGGGCCGGCGAGGTAGCCTTGGCAGACGCATGTATCTATCAGGGCATCTACCTCGAGCCGGGCACTTACACCCTCACTTGCCGTGGCAAGGGCAAATTGAAACCATACGTCGCCGACACCGACGGCAAGCCCGTAGACATCAGCCGCAAAGGCACGTTCACAGTCAAAGCCCCCACTACCATGCTCGTGGGCGCAAGGGGCAGAAACGCAACAATAAACTCGCTAACAATAACAAAATAACCCTATAATAAATCAGTCATGAAAATCTTACGTTATGCAATGACAGTCATAGCCCTTGCCCTTGCAAGCGGACTGTCGGCACAATGGACTCCGACAAAAGCTGTCTTCGACGTCCAAAAACCAACGATGAAAGTCTTTCTGCCCAAAGACGACCTCAACACCGGCCGCGCAGTTGTGGCATGCCCCGGCGGTTCGTATCTCGGCCATGCAATCGCTCACGAGGGCTGGGACTGGGCACCCTTCTTCAACAAACAAGGCATCGCGCTCATCGTGTTGCAGTACACCCTTCCTGCCGGCGACCGCACCAAACCTATCGCCGATGCCGAAGCTGCAATCAAAATGGTACGCGACAGCGCCGAGGTATGGCACATCGACCCGGCCCAGGTGGGCATCATGGGCTCGTCGGCTGGCGGACATCTGGCATCGACCATCGCCACGCACAGCACTGCGCCCGACGTAAGGCCCGATTTCCAAATCCTCTTCTACCCTGTCATATCGATGGACCCCAAGAAGGGCCATCAACTGACACATGAAAACTTCCTTGGAAAAAATGCGTCGAAAGAGCTTATCGACCTATATTCCAACGAAAAGCAGGTAACACCTAACACTCCGCGAGCCATCATCCTGACATCTGACGACGACAGCGGTGTCAATTCGGCCAACAATGCCGCCCAATACTACATCGCCCTGAAAGCCGCCGGGGTCCCCGCCTCGCTACACGTTTACCCAACCGGCGAACACGGCTGGGGCAGCCTGCAGTCATTCCAGCATCACGCACAGATGCTCAACGACCTCTCCGACTGGCTCCGTACTTTCTAACCATTATTAATAATAAATCACACAGCAATGCTAAAAAAACTCCTTCTAATCTTCATCCTTTTGCTCGGTGCGGGGTATGTGACCACCTACGCCAAATCGAACAAGAACAAGGGTAAATCGGTATTTACCATGTGGCAGATACCGGCATATATAGGCACTAACATCGGCAACTCCTACGTCTTCAAGACCCAGAACGGCAAGGTAATCGTCTTCGACGGCGGCCGTCCTGACGAGGCTCTCTTCTTGCGCGGCTTCATCGGCGCTCTCGGCAACGAGGTCGAGGCCTGGTTCATATCGCACCCCCACGACGACCACATGGGTGCGCTGTGGGAAATTCTCAAAGACCGCAAGGGCATGAAAATCAACCATATCTACCACTCGCGCTTCTCGCCCGAACTGATTGACCTCGAGACCCCGTACAACGAGTACGCCCATAATTTCTATGCCGTGCTCGACACCGTGAGCATTCCCGTCACCGACATTCGCGAACCCGGCCTCACCGGCAATATCGACGGCTTCAACTACAAAATCCTCGGCGTGGTAAACGAGGAGTTCCACATGAACCCCTACAACAACTCGTCGATGGTCATAAAGGTATGGGATGACAAAAAGGACATGCTCTTCCTTGGCGACTGCGGTGCCGAGGCCGGCGACAAACTGCTCAACGGCCCCTACCGCAAAGACCTCGACTGCGAATACGTGCAGATGGCTCACCACGGGCAGCACGGATGCACCGAAGAATTCTACAAGACTATAAAATTCCGCGTATGCCTCTGGCCGACAGCGTACTGGATATGGACCAACGACTTCGGCGGCGGCCCCAACTCTGGTACACTCGAAATTAACGAGACTCGCCGCTGGATGGACGAAATAGGCATCAAGGAGCACCACGTATACTGCCTCGAAGGCATTTACCGACTCGACTGACATGAAACATATCAAGATACTCACCCTGGCCGCACTCGCCTGCAGCCTCGGGGCCGCCGCGCTCGAACTGCCCGAACAGTTGCGCGACCACGCCGTGCTGCAACAGCAGGCCGACGCCAAACTATGGGGTTGGGCCGCCCCGGGGGCTACCGTTACCGCGACACCCTCGTGGAGCAATAAGAAGGTCACGGCCAAGGCCGACGCCAAAGGCCGCTGGGAACTGACAGTCGCCACACCGGCAGCGTCGTACACGCCCTACTCAATCACTTTCACCGAGGGGCGCGACAAAGTGACAATCAACGACATACTCGTCGGCGAGGTTTGGCTTGCCGCCGGACAGTCGAATATGGAGATGCCTATGCGCGGCTTCAACTCGCAGCCTGTCGAAGGCGCGGCTGCCGACATCGCTCGTTCTGGCAAGCTACGCGACCGTGTGCGCATGGCATACGTAGTCCGTGGCGACGAGTACGAACCTCAGGAGCGCATCAGCGGCGAGTGGAAGGTGGCTTCGCCCGAAAACACGCCCGAGTTCAGCGCCCAGGGCTTCTACTTCGCCCGCGAGCTCAACGACCTTATCGACGTGCCTGTCGGCATACTGTGCGTATCATACGGAGGCACGCAGGTCGAGGGGTGGCTGCCGCGCGATATCCTCGACAAATACGGCTACGGTGCCGAAGCCGACGTGCCCGAACCCATGCGCTTGGCTTACCGCTACACGACCAAATACAACTCGATGATACATCCGCTTATCGGATATACCATCAAAGGCTTCTTATGGAACCAGGGCGAGTCGAATGCCGGCAACCCACCCACCTACGCCAAACTGCTCACCGAGATGGTGGCACGGTGGCGCAGCGACTGGGGCGACACCGACAACAAACTGCCTTTCTACCAGACCGAAAACCCGCACTTCGGATGGTTCAACCCCACCGCGACCCCTGCGGCCGAAATACGCGAACAGCAGAACATCGCCGTCGACATGATACCCAACAGCGGCATCACATGCACTGCCGACCTCGTTTATCCCTACGAAGAGCACGTTATCCACGGCTCTCGAAAACGTGAAATCGGCGAGCGCATGGCATGGCAGGTTGCCGAACGTCAATACGGCATCAAAGGCATGCCATGGCGCTGCCCGGCCTTCGAGTCTATGAAAAAATGCGACGACGGCACCGTGAGGGTACGCTTTACGAACCCGGCGTTCGGCCTCTTACCCAATGTCGGAAACGTAGAGGGCTTCGAAGTGGCCGGTGCGGACGGCGTTTTCCATACTGCACAGGGCAAGGTGGACTGGAACGCCCCCGAGGTCATACTGTCGTGTCCCGAAGTGGCCGACATAAAAGACGTGCGCTACTGCTTCAAGAACTTCCAACTCGGCAACCTACGCAATTCATACGGAATGCCGGCTGTACCTTTTAGAACGGATACACATAAAAACTAAATCGACATAGTTACTCTGCACTAAGGACATGAGGGACATCTCTACCGACTCCCTCATGTCCTTTTTTATATCGTCCGACACAATTTTCGCTCTCTCAGCAATTATATCGCAATATTTTACTAACTTTGTAGACGCCTTCGAGGCTCACCAACCATTATAACACATTATGACTTCTTTATCACAAGTAAGAAAGGCACTGATTGTGCTTTCTTTCCTGACTTTGCCGTTCCAAATCATTACGGCGAGTCCGCCACGTATCACCGACAAGACGACGGCCCTCGAACCGGGCGCCGTACAGCTATCAGGCTATCTCGACAAGTATATACGCCTGTCTATCGACAACTGGAACAAGGGGCCCCTGCCCTACGGCGAATTTGTCGACTTCTTCCGCCAACACTCCGCGCCACAGTTTGCCTTGGGCGAGATGTGGGGCAAGGCTGTAAGGTCGGGCTGTATGCTCTACCGCTATACCCACGACCCCGAGCTTAAAGAAATCATGGCCAACACTGTCACAGACATGCTCTCTACGCAGTGCGACAACGGAAGTTTCAGTTGCACCGCGCCCGAGATGCAACCCGGAAGCGAAAACGGCGACCTATGGGAACGCAAATATGTGATGCTCGGACTATTAGAGTACTATACATGGGTCGACAACGACCCCAAGGTCCTTTTGGCTTTGCGGAAACATGCCGACTGCATAATAGACCAGGTGGGTCACGAGCCTAAAAAAGAAATCACCGACCTGGGGTGGAGCTTTACCGCCGCCGGATATGAAGAATGTCATATCGAGTCGGCCACCCTCCTCGAGCCTTTCATGCGTCTCTACAACTTAACCAACGACAAACGCTATCTTGATTTTGCCCGATATATAGTCGAATCGGGCGGTACCAAGCATTTCGACCTCATACAGCAGGCATGCGACAATATCGACCCGTGCCGCATGAGCGGTCACTACCCCAAGGCCTACGAGATGCTGTCGTTCTTCGAAGGAGTGGCCGAGTACTACCGCGCAACAGGCGACGAACGCTGTCGCAAGGCCCTGACCAATATGTACGACAATGTTCGCCGTCGCGAAATCACGATAATAGGTAACGCCGGGGCCGACAGGCCATATCATCCCGACGTTGCCGGCGAGGCGTGGGGCAATACTGCCTTCGAGCAAACCAACCCTGATATAACGCGCATGATGGAAACATGCGTCGGTGTCACATGGCTCAAATTCTGCTCACAAATCGCGCGCCTGACCGGCGATTCCAAGCCGTTCGACGATATAGAGAAATACGTCTACAACGGCCTAATTGGTGCAATGAAGCCCTCGGGCGATGGTTTCAGCTATGTCAACCTGCTCAACGGCAACAAGGTGGTAAACTACGGCTGGGGGTGGAATTTCGATAAACAATATGTCACCTGCTGCAACCTCAACGGCCCTATGGGCCTCGCATACCTGCCCTATGTAGCCGTTATGAAAGACTGCAAAGGCCCCGTTGTCAACCTGTATAATGCAGCCACTGCCGATACCTCCACGCCAAACGGCAAAAAACTACATCTCGATATTACCGGTGATTTCCCCAAAACAGGCGAGGTTGTAATAAGGGTAACGCCTCAGAAAAAGGAAAAATTTGATATAAAACTCCGCATACCGTCGTGGAGCAAGAACACCGTGCTGAAAATCAATGGCAAAGAGATGCCCGCAGAACCTGGGGAATATGCCGTGGTGACTCGCCACTGGAAGCACGGCGACATTATAGAGCTAAGCCTCGACATGACTTGCCGACTCATTGATGCACCATTGGGTAGCAATCGTGCCGGAGATAAATTCCAGGCCCTGCTACGCGGCCCTATAGTGCTGACACGCGACCAGAATATCGACCCCGATTACGACAAGCCCGTCAAAATCAAGGCTACCAAGGCCGGGATTGTAGACATACGCGCAGTGCAGCCCACCCTGCCTACTACGTGCATGGAATTTGTCGTGCCCACAGACCGTGGCTACATACGCATGGTCGACTACGCTTCTGTCGATGGCTGGAATGGCTCTAAAATCTGCACTTGGTTGCCATTGCCGTAATCCCTAACCGATAAACAATTAACAGTGAGCAAGTCATCGACTTGCGATACTTAAACTATCTAATCTTTAACCAATCATTAAACATGCATTTTCCAAAACTATTCGCAGGTCTCGGCATGCTCACCCTATTTGTGGCGGCATGTCAGAAACCTTACACACCGGTCGTTACTCACACCGAGCCTTCCGACCCGACGGCCCTGACAACCTCAGACTCAGCCGCATGGGCACAGTTATCGCCCGGTATCCACGCAGCATGGGCAAGCACCGACTTGCGCTATTCGCGCAGCCTCGTGCCCAACAATAATCTTGCCGACACCTGTAAAATCGTCGCGTGGAAAGGCGAACGAGCCTCTGCACAGTTACTAATATGGTCGCCCGACAGCATCAGCGGCCTAAACTGCAAGTTCGCAGATTTTAAAGACGGCAGCCATACACTCGCTCCGTCGATTGCCGACGCACGTTTCGTAAGGTACGCCCTTGCCGACACACTTACACGTGTCGGAGGCCCGGCAATGCTTATGCCTGATATGATTGACACCCTCACCGTCTTCGACATGTCGCCCCGAAACGTGCGTCCCGTATGGGTTACCGTATCCATACCGGCCGATGCAGAGGCAGGCACCTATACGTCGGAAGTCACTGTGTCGGGTCGCGGCAATACATCTGTCACGCTGCCCCTGAGCCTCGAGGTACAAAACCACACCCTGCCTGAGCCGTCACAATGGAGCTATCATCTCGACCTGTGGCAGCACCCCTCGGCTGTGGCCCGCGCATACGGTCTCGAAGTATGGAGCAACGAGCACTTCGATGCCCTCAGGCCCATCATGCAACGCCTCGCCAACGCCGGGCAGAAGGTCGTAACTGCCACACTCAACAAAGACCCGTGGAACCATCAGTGCTACGATGCCTACGAGCCTATGATTAAGTGGACACGCAAGGCCGATGGAACATGGAGCTATGACTACGGCGTGTTTGACCGCTGGGTTGAAATGATGACCGAAATCGGAATCGACGACATGATTAACTGCTACTCCATGGTGCCATGGAACTGCGAACTCGAATATTACGACCAGGCGCAGGACTCTACAATAACCGTTGTTGCCGAACCGGGAAAACCTGTTTTCGAAGAACTTTGGACACCGTTCCTCACCGATTTCAGCAAACACCTTGCTTCAAAGGGATGGCTTGGAAAAACAAATATCGCCATGGACGAACGCACACCCGAAGCCATGGACGCAGCCATCAAAGTGCTCCAGAAATGCGCTCCCGACATGGGCTTTGCCCTTGCCGACATGCACTCGTCTTATAAGAAATACACTATGATGCGCGACGTATGCGTGGCCCAGGGACAGCCCGCCGACCTCGACGACATAGTAAAACGCAGGGCACAGGGCTACAACACCACGTTCTACATCTGCTGCGGCCCGGCTTATCCCAACACCTTTACCAACTCAAACCCTTACGAGGCCGAATTGCTCGGCTGGTACGGGCTGTCCTATGACTACGACGGCATGCTCCGCTGGGCCTACAACTCGTGGCCAGCCGACCCGGTCAACGACACCCGCTATGGGGCATGGAACGGCGGTGACACATTCCTCGTCTATCCCGGCAACCGCTCGTCGATGCGCTTCGAACGACTAATCAACGGTATCGAATCAGCCGAAAAAGTACGCATCCTCAGGGCTCAGAATATCGATGTCAGCCCAGTAGACTCCGTCCTTGCCGAGCTCCGCAACAACAACATCAATGACCCCTCTCTGCCGTGGCAGTCAACACTCGCAAAAGCGCGCCACGCCCTCGACCAGGTGTCAAGATAATTGAAACCCTAAACTCGAAACTAAAAAGCCGGGATGATTCACATCACCCCGGCTTTTTAATTATGGTAAGTTGTTGTGTATTATCACTTAGGCAGGTGGAAGACGGTAGAGATTTCGGTCATCTGCTCGTCGGACATTCCGTCGGGGACGAAGCC
>VSPF01000027.1 GCA_009775195.1 Muribaculaceae bacterium | reverse complement strand
ATTGCCGCTGGCCTTCATAATTGGCGTTTGGCTTCTCGCGCTTAGCATAAACTTTTAATTGATGTAAACTCTATTATGAAAAATGCCCTTATAACAATCGCCTTACTCGTCATTTCGAATATATTTATGACCTTTGCCTGGTACGGGCACCTTAAGCTCCAGGAAATGAAGGTGATATCGTCGAATACACCTCTTTATGTCGTCATCTTGCTGTCGTGGGGCATAGCCTTGGCCGAATATAGCTGCCAGGTACCGGCAAACCGAATAGGTTTCTCGGGCAACGGCGGCTCGTTCTCGCTAATGCAACTCAAAGTGATACAGGAATGTATCACCCTGATAATATTTACAGTCTTTACTGTTGTATTTTTCCGAGGCGAGAGCCTGCATTGGAACCACTTTGCGGCATTTGCCTGCCTGATAGCGGCGGTTTACTTCGTATTTATGAAGTAAGGACAGCTTATTTCGACAATAGTCTGCGGTATGCCTCAGGGTCGAGGAGTGCCGACTTTGCTTTTTGATAGGCAGAATCGGTTGGCAGTATTCGGGCTACGCGGCTACCTTCGTCGTAATATCGCGAGGCAAGCTCGGTGTCGAGGATTTCTTTGATTTGTTCGCGGTTGATGTCGAGGTCATGATTGAGGTCGTGCTTGAGCATACCGGCAAGGATGTCGAACTGCGCAGCTACCGAGTCGGTCATGTAGCCCTCTAACTTGGCAGACTCCTTGAGGTATGAGAGTGCTGATTCGCACTGGCGGTCATACTTGAAGCGCGCGGGGTCGATAAAGCCCTTGAACTCTTCGAATACGGCGTCGGTCACGAGCGAGTCGGGAGCCTGTGGCTGCTGAGCATATTTCTTGTTGGCAAAATCGAAGGCCCACATGTCGGCAACGATATTGTAGAGCAGGCGGTTCGTCTTGGGTTCCTCGACTTTGATATCGGGTGTTATGCCGCCACCGTCGCGCACGATGCGGCCTGCACGGGTGCGAAACTCGTTAGTAAGGCTGTCGGGTGTGCGCATGGGGCTGCCGTCCTCGTTGCGGTGAGAGTAGTCGAGGGCCTGTATGAGGCGTCCCGAGGGTATATAGTAGCGACCGGTGGTAATCTTCATCAGGTCGCCGTATGGCAAGGCGCGCGGAGTCTGCACCAGGCCCTTGCCGTAGGAGCGTTCGCCCACGATGATGGCGCGGTCGAGGTCTTGCATCGAGCCGGCAACAATCTCGGAGGCAGATGCCGTGCCGCCGTCGGTAAGGATAGCAAGCGGGATTTTGGTGTCGAGGGGCTGTGAGGTGGTCTTGAAAATCTTGACATCGCGTTTTTCGCGGCCCTTGGTACGCACAATCTCGGTACCCTTGGACACGAAGTTGGACGCAATCTGCACGGCACCTTCGAGCAGGCCGCCGCCATTGCTGCGGAGGTCGAGTATTATACCTTTGAGGGCGGGATTTTTCAACATCTCGGCCACAGCCTCGCGCACACGCCGGGCCGAAGCCTCGTTAAAAGTGGTGAGGCGTATATAGCCTATGCCGTCACTGTCGATACCGTAGTAAGGCAGGGGGTTGACTTTGATATTCTCGCGCACAAACGAGAATGTCAGCAGAGAGTCGTCGACATACGGGCGACGCACCTTGATGGTGATGTCGGTACCGGCCTGTCCGCGAAGTCGTTTGCTCACCTGGTCGACAGGCATGTCGGGTGTCACCGTGTCGTTATTGATTTTTAGAATCACGTCGCCAGGGCGAAGGCCGGCACGTTTTGCCGGCGAACCGTCCTGCGGCTCGTTGATGATTACCGTATTGCCACGTTTCGATATGATTGAGCCTATGCCGGCATACTGTCCCTGCGATATTGACAAAAGTTCGTCCTGGTCGTCGGCAGGGTAATATTCGGTATACGGGTCTATCTGGTATAGCAGGGCGTCAATAGTCCTGTCCATGATTTCATCGGCGTTGAGGGTGTCGACATATTGCGTCTGCAACTCCTTGACTATGCTGCCAAAGGTGTTTAGCTTGGCGGCGAAGCGGTCTTTGCGTGCGGCTGCCGGGGTATTGGCGCACAATGCGCCCACAAGTATAGCGATGAGTGATAATATCGACAGTATTCGTTTCATTATTATTTTATTTAACAGCGGCCAACGTGGAAGCCTAAATGAAAAACAAAGTTACAAAAAATTTTGTTGCAAAATGTCGGATATAATAATTTTTGACATTTGCGCGTGTGTGGGGAAATGCGTAACTTTGCCATGAATATGGAAATATATATACGCAATATGGTTTGTCGCCACTGTGTGGCCACTGTCGAGCGCGCCTTGACCGAGGCCGGCATACATGTGGACCATGTGGAACTCGGCAGGGCGGTTGTCGACTGCGACGAGTCGATGCTGCCAACCATCGACCGCATACTTGCCGACAACGATTTCGAGCGTATAGCCGACCCCGACACGCGCCTTGTAGAGCAGGTGAAACATGCCGTGATTGAGCATGTGCGAAATATCGGCGAGTGCCACCTCAACCTGTCGGCATGCCTGGCCGACAAACTCGGCGTAAACTACGACCATGCAAGCCGCGTGTTTTCGCGCATCGAGGGCCGCACCATCGAGAAATACCAGATTTTGCAGAAAATAGAACTCGTCAAGGAACTGATGGGCGAACCGGGCATGACCCTGGCAGAGATTGCCGACCGGGCCGGGTATTCGAGCGTGGCGCACCTGTCGCGCCAGTTCAAGGGCGTGACGGGCATGACCCCGTCGGCCTATATGGCATCGGGGACGTCCTCGCGCAAGAGCATCGACCGGCTCTGAGCCGGACTTCCATAATCTTGCAAACTTTACCCGGAATGGTGTAACATCAATCTCGCTCCGAGGTTGTAACTTTGCATCATGGAAATAATCTATACATTACTCAACTTGCTCAACGGTATGTCGCCATACATACTGCTGGGATTTCTGATAGCCGGCATATTGCATGCCTTTGTGCCGGAAACGACCATGAGCCGCCACCTGTCGGGCAGCGGTTTCAAATCAGTCCTCAAGGGTGCGCTGGTCGGCGTGCCGCTGCCGTTGTGTTCGTGCGGCGTGCTCCCCACGGCAGTGGCAATGCACCGTGGCGGAGCATCGAAGGCTGCATCGGCATCGTTCCTGATAGCCACGCCCCAGACCGGTGTCGACAGCATAGCCGCCACCTATTCTCTCCTCGGCCCGGCGTTTGCCATGGTCAGGCCGCTGGCGGCCCTGGCGACATCGCTTGCCGGCGGTCTCGCGGTAGGCCGTGCCGACAGGTCGGCCGTCGCTGTTGCCGAAGCATCGTGCCCTGTCGGCAGTACCGATGAAGAAGTCAGGCCGACATTTATACAAAAGGCCAAAGACGCGCTTGTCTACGGTTTCTATACCATGGTTGCAAGCATCGGCAAGTGGCTCGTAATCGGCCTGGTCATTGCCGCACTTATCACGGTCTTTGTGCCGGCCGACTTCCTTGTCTCGCTCGGCGACCGTCCGCTTTTGGCCATGCTGGTGGTGGTGGCCCTTGCCGTACCGATGTATGTATGCGCTACCGGGTCGATACCTGTTGCGTTGTCTCTTATGCTCAAGGGGCTTTCGCCCGGCGCGGCCTTTGTGTTCCTTATGGCCGGCCCGGCAGCTAACTTCGCCTCGATTACGGTGATTTCGCGCACGATGGGCCGCCGGGCCGCCACGGCCTATCTGGCGACCATAGTCCTCGGGGCCATAGCCTTCGGCCTTACAATCGACTATATGTTGCCGCGCACATGGTTTACCGACTATCTGGCAACGGCGAGCGGTTCGTGCCACCACACATTTGCCTTGTTCCCGACTATTTGCTCGGCCATATTGCTGATATTATTAGCCGTGGCCTTACTGCCAAGTATTTTCAAACGTAAAAATAATAAAACTATCAACGAAATGGCAACAATCTATCACATCAAGGGCATGAGCTGCCCCCACTGCAAAGCATCAGTAGAGAAAAACCTGTCGCGCCTCCCCGGTGTAGAGAGCGTCGAGGTCGACCTCTCCTCCGGCACCGCCACTGTCACCGGCGACCACGACCACGAAGCCGCCTACCGCACAATCGAAGAAATCGGCTTCGAACCAGTCAGAGAATAAGCCGCCCCCTATATTTTACACATAGATAGCGACTCGCAGTTGGCTTTTAAAGAAATTTTTATGTAATTGTGGCGAAAATTTTGTAAATTTGCAGTCACTATGACTGAAAAGACGCCACCATCGAATATACAGCTGCCTGAGCCCACACTCAGGCGGCTCCCATGGTATTTGGCCTATCTGTCGACAATCAACAAAAACGACACCGAGTATGTATCGACCACACGCATAGCCGAGGCCCTCGATGTCGACCCCTCGCAGATTGCCAAAGACCTGTCGTTTCTGGGCATACGCGGCAAGACGCGCATAGGCTACCAGGTAGAGGCACTCGAGGAGAAGCTGCAGGGCTTCTTAGGCTTCGGGCGCAGCCACAACGCCATAATGATGGGAGCCGGCAGCCTCGGCGCGGCCCTCATTGCCGACTCGGGCCTGCAGCGCTACGGTCTCGATATCGTGGCCGGCATTGACATAAACCCCGATATAATAGGCACCAGAATAAACGGCGTGGAAATCTTTGCCCCCGATGCGGTAGAGACCCTGGTCAAAAAGCTAAACGCCGTAATCGGCATCATCGCCGTGCCCGTCAACAGCGCACAGGGTGCCAGCGACAGACTCGTAGAGGCCGGCATCAAGGCTATCTGGAATTTCACGCCGTCGCGCATACGTGTACCCGAGGGCGTGGTCATATCTAACACGTCGATATATTCGCATCTTGCCGTGATGTACAACCGTATGTCGCTACTCGACCTGCAATGAAAACTATCTACCTGCAGACTATCGACGGTGCCGTCAAGGCCCTCGGCGGTGCCGACTCGGCGGTGCTACGCCCCGGCGAACCGGTGTTCGTGCCCGAGCCGGTCGAAGACTGGTGTTCTTTTGTTGCCCTGGCCATACGCATAAGCCGCCTGGGCATGAACATCAAGCCGTCGTTTGCGCGTCAATATTATCACGAGCTTGGTGCCGTACACGTGTTGCTGCCACGCAGGCCCGGGCCCATCCCCCCACTGTTTTGCGACCGTGCCATAGCCCCCGGCAAGTGGCTCGACCTCGACATGGTAGTATCGGGCAGTCTCGACGTGTGCATCACCGACGATAGCGACGCAAAACTGACCATGCTTTCAATGCCGCTCGAGATTGACTGCCTCGGGATTGACCGGGCTGTCAACATGGTATCGCGATACATGACCCTCAAGACCGGCGACATGATAATCTTCGGCGACAGTGCCGTCGAAGTCGGCACACCGCGCCTCGACACACGCCTTACGGCAAGCATATCCTCTCAACCGTCGCTCGATATAAGATTTAAATAATATGCCCTCGCTCCCCTCCCGATATGCCGCCGGCATACTCCTGATACTGACCGTCTTGACATCCAAGGCCTACGAGGCCGGATATTACCGGGCCGTGTCGGCCCTTGCCGACGGCCGCTGGGTAAAGGTAGCAGTAGACACCACGGGGGTCTATGAAATAAGCGACTCACAGCTACGCGAATGGGGTTTTGCCAACCCGGCGGAAGTACATGTCTACGGCTACGGGGGTGTGGCCGCCCACGAGCAGCATTTCGACGGCACAGTGCCCGACGCATTGCCAATCGCGCCCAGCGTGCGCACTACCGACGGTCGGCTCGTCTTCTACGCCGAAGGCCCGGTAAGGGCTTGGTTCAGAGGCTCGTCGAAAGAGCTCGTAGACGTACAGCGCAATCCCTACAGCCGCCAAGCCTACTACCTGCTCACAGACAAAGGCACAAATCTAAAGCCTAAGAGACAGGAGTATGCCTCCCGGGCCACTGACGCTGTCAGGTGGCACTACGCTATCGGCCTTGCAGAAAACGAGTTAACCGGCTTCAACGGTGGCAGTGTATTTCATGGCAGACCATTATCGGCCGGAGAAAGCGAGACAACGAAATTCAGGCTCCGCAACCCTGGCTGGGACAACGACGAAGAGCCGGTAGTAAAATACCGCGTAGAGACCGCCGCCAACACGCGCCAGGCCATGGTTTTCGACCTGTCATTTTCCGACAACGTAACTGTCGGGGCCATGACGCGCCCGGTATGCGCCGCCAACACCGTGACACCCATCCTCTACACCCGTGGCGAAGGCTATGCCTACCTGACCCTCGGGGATAGCGACACTCGCGACATCGTGGTAGAGGCCACTTCCGGCGTGCCGGCCTCTGCATCGCCGTCGTATGCCGCCGTAGACCGCTCATACATAATCTATCCCCGACGAAATATCGTAGAGCCCGACATGTCGGAACTCATGCTCAACCTCGTCGACATAAGTGGTGTCGAAAACATATTAATCGAAGGAGCCACGGCCACCACATGTGTGTGGGACGTGACCAATCCCACCGATGTGACCATACTCGGCACCAGCGCGACAGACGACGGTATCGAAGCCACCCTGACACCCGGCCAGGGCATTGGGCGGCGCCTGGTAGCCTTCGACCCGTCGGCACGGCACCGCCAAGTGTCATTTGCCGGCGAGATAGCCGGCCAGAACATCCACGGCGAGGCGACGCCCGACATGCTAATCATCACCACCACGACCATGCTCGAAGCCGCGCTCGAGTTGGCCGACATACATCGTGCCGACGGCCTCGACGTGTTAGTCGTGACCCAGGAGGCAGCCTTCAACGAATTCGGAGCCGGGACCCCGACCCCGGCCGCACTACGGCGCATGGTCAAGATGTTCTATGACCGCAACCCCGAAAAGCTGCGCTACCTGTTGCTCTACGGCCCGTCGACCTGTGACCCGCGCTTCATAGCCCACAGCCCAGGCGACTACCTGCTGACCCACGAATGTGACAACGCAACCATCTGCCGCGACAGCGGGGCCAACTACGCCTCCGACATGTACTATGGCATGCTAAGCGACAACTACAGGCATCAACGTATCGAGATAGAGCCTGTGCTAATCTCGGTAGGCCGGCTCTCGCCGACGACACCGGCCCAGGCACGCGAGGCCAACGGCAAAATCCGCGCCTACCTGCAAAGCCCGCCATCACCGGCGACAATGCTGCGCGTTGTCCGCAGCAGCGACAACGACAACGACGGCATACACCTGCGCCATGCCCAGATAATGACCGACAGTATGCTCGTACTCAACGACAAGCTCACCGTCACCCGTGCCGACATACTCTACTACCCCCTCTCGGGCAACCTTGCCAAAACCTCGGCGGAGCTTATTGCCAACAGCTTCAAACGAGGAGCTGGCTACTTCCACTACAACGGCCACGGAGGCTATAACGGCCTGGCAGGCGAGGGCATCTATAACGCCGGCATTGCCAAATCGCTCAAATATAGCGACCCTCTGCTGATGATGTTTTCGTCGTGCAGCGCCTACGCCTTCGACCAAAGGCCCAACTCGCTTGCCGAGGTCGCCAGCCTCACGCCGGTTGGCGGCGCAATAGGGTGCATCGGTTCGAGCCGGTCGGTGTATCTCGATTTCAACCGCATACTCAGCCTCGGAGTCAGCCGCACATACGCCATCGCGCAGCCGCGATGGTCGGGGGCCGACGTATATCGCGAAGCTCGTAACTACCTCATATCCGAACAATTGCTCAACGGCGATGCCGGCAATAACGCACTGTGCTACAACTATGCCGGCGACCCGGCAGTACCACTGCCATTTGCCAACTACGACATACGTGTCGACATGCCCTCGACCGGGAGCATTAAAAGCCACAGCGATGTCAGGGTAAGGGCCGTGGTGGTCGACAGCGACGGGTCGACGGTATCAGACTTCGACGGCGACGCGCTCATCGAGGTCTACTACGGCCCCGTAGAGCGCACACCGCTACAGAAAGTCGACGGGCTGACCGCCGAAGTCTTCGACGACAACCTCATGGGCGAATACTACGCCAAAGTGAAAGGCGGCATCATCGATACCCATATAGTGCTACCCGACGCATATAACGGCGACAAGGGCTACCGCATGACCATCGCCGCCACCAACCATGCCCGGCGCGAGCATGCCACCGGCGTGGCAAGGGGCAGGGCTATCGAGAGTGCCGCGCCCGCCGATGCCGCGCCCGACACTACGGCCCCGGCAATCATCGACTTCTATATCGACGACGAGGCATACATCGGCCCCGACCACGTGAGGCCCGATTTCGTCGTACACGCGGTCATCGACCCCTCGCCCTCGGGGATAGCCATGGGCAATACCGGCATACGCAGCAAGCTCACCATCACCATGGACGACAACACATCGTATCCCTTGCTCCAAAACGAGATGCGGTATGACGCCGACGGCAAGGCCCACGTAGACCTGACGGTCGAAAATATCTCGTTCGGACCACACACTCTCCAGCTCGTTGTGCCCAACAATGCAGGCCAGGCCGCTACCGCATATCTGGGTTTCAATGTCGCCACCGCCTCGCTGACAGGCAGGCTGACGGTCGACAGTGAAATAGTTCGCCAACAGGCTGCTTTCGACATCGATGCCGAGGGCGAGGCACACCGCCTGATAATCACCGGTGCCGAGGGCGAGACCGTAGTATCGGCCAAGAACCCGACATTCCCCTACACCTGGGACCTTCGCGACCTCGACGGCAACACAGTCGGCGACGGCCACTATAAGGCATGGGTAATACTCGAGTCCGACCTGGCCCGGGGCGCCACCGAGGCCGTAGAATTCACAGTTATAAAATAAATCTAATGAGACGGCTATTATATATACTGCTGATATTTGCGGTGACGGCACAGACGTGCGCCGCCCTCGAGATTGTATGCAGCCCCGGCTCGATTGCCTCGCTGCTCGAAGGGAAAGAGGTAGACGCGCTCACTATCAGCGGCAGCATAGATGCCTCCGATATTTTCTATATCGCCGATAATCATCCCCAGCTCAAGACCATCGACCTGTCGCGATGCGCTATAACGGCATACAACGGCATGCCGCTCAAAGGCCGCTCCCAATACCCTGCTGACGCCATACCACCGGCGGCATTTGCCGGCACGGCTATCGAGACCATCATATTTCCGGCCATACCCGCGCTTGCCATAGGCGAGGGAGCCTTTGCCGGCTCGGGGTTGAAGAGGCTCGAACTGCCGTCGGGAAAGGCCGAGATTGCCGACGGGGCATTTGCAGCGTGCCTGTCGCTCGGCGAAGTCGACATACACACCCCGGCAACCGTAGGGCGATATGCCTTTCGCGGATGCACGTCACTCCGCCGGGCCGACCTCTCGGGCGTTACCACGCTCGGCGACAAGGCGTTTGCATCGTGCCATGCGCTAACGGCCGTTGTTTTCGGCCCCGCGTTAGCCGTGATAGGCTCATCGGCTTTCGAGAGCTGCGCCCTCACTGCTGCCGACCTTGCCACCACGCGGGTCACGACATTGGGCGACCGGGCCTTTGCCGATAATTCATGTTTAGAAAGCATCACCTTGCCTCAAGGCTTGAAAGACCTCGGCAAGGGCACATTTTTCGACTGCACCGCCCTCGGGGACATCACGATACCCGACGGCTGCACCACCCTGCCCGACTATGCGCTCAAAGACAGCGGCCTACGCGACATCACCATGACAAACGTATCGCACATAGGCGCATACAGCCTCAAGGGAGCCTCGGCGATGTTGCACTTGGCATTGCCACCCACACTAACCTCGATAGGCGACAACGCCATGGAGGGTATGACCACCTTAGAATCAATCAACGGCTCGGGCCTGACAACCGTACCGACGCTCGGCAACGACGTATGGGATGGTGTAGACCAGGGCAAAGTTTACTTGATAGTCAAGGGAAGCCGCGTAGCCGATTTTGCCGACACGCCGCAGTGGAAAGAGTTTAAGATAATCGACTCAGAGTCGAGCGGCATTGCCGAAAACCAAATTGCCGACGGACTACGAGGCATCATTACCGACAGCATACTCCACATCGAATCGCAGGGTGCCGACATGACCATGGTCGAGGTCTACGACCCGGCCGGACAGCTGGTAGCTACAGCGCGACCCATGGCCCGGACCTGCGCGATAGACATAACAAACCATACAAGTCAGATATTCATCGTACGCACCACACTTGCCGACTCAACCGTGGCAAGCCTAAAACTCGCACGCTGATGGGTAAAAACAAACTACGCAAATTCAAGGAATTAGAGAGTAATCCGCTGGTACTTCAGTACCCCTACGGACAGCTCGCCGCCACCCCCTTCCCACTGAAAGGACGCTGGGGAGCCGACTTCTTTCACAACGACAAGCCCATAGTCCTCGAACTTGGCTGCGGCAAGGGCGAATATACCGTTGGCCTCGCACGCCGCCACCCCGACTGCAACTTTATAGGCATCGACATCAAGGGTGCGCGCATGTGGACAGGGGCTACCGCCGCCATGCGCGACGGCATGGGCAACGTTGCCTTCCTCCGCACCACCATCGAACTCTTAGGAGCCTTCTTCGCCCCCGGCGAGGTGTCGGAAATCTGGATTACCTTCCCCGACCCACAGATGCGCAAGGTCAACAAACGCCTCACGGGCACGCGCATGCTGACGCTCTACCGCACCATCCTCGCGCCCGGCGGCATAGTGCATCTCAAGTCTGACAGCCCCTTCCTCTACACCTACACAAAGATGATGGCCGAGTACAACCACCTCGACATACTCGCCTCGTCGGCCGACATTTATACCGAATATCAGCCGGGGCACCCACTTGTCGACATACGCACCCACTACGAGCAGCAATGGCTCGACCGAGGGCTGACAATCAAATATCTATCATTCACCCTCGACAAAGCCGACAACCTTGCCGAACCGCCCGAGGCCGACAGTATCGAGCCCGATACTTACCGCAGCTACTCGCGAGGCTACATACAAATGCCCGACATGATGGGCGAAGGGAGTGCCCAGGACTCCTGACCCACCACTTAACTACTAACTACAAACTCCTCACTACTAACTAAAATATGCTCTACCCTGCCCTTATTACCGAAGCCCTGTCGACCGTACGTTATCCCGGCGCAGGCAAATCACTGACCGAACTCGACATGGTCGCCGACGATATCCGCATCGACGGCAACAAGGTCAGCTTCACACTCGTTTTCGACAAACCCACCGACCCCTTCCGCGCATCAATCATCAAAGCCGCCGAAGCCGCCATAAAACTTCGCGAACCCGAGGCCGAGGTGACTATCAACACAGCAGTGCGTCGCGGCCAGGAAGCCGCGCCCAAGCCGCCGGTACTCCCCGGGGTTAAAAACATCGTCGCCGTCTCATCGGGCAAAGGCGGTGTGGGCAAAAGCACCGTTGCCGCCAACCTCGCCGTGGCCCTTGCCGCCGAGGGCTACCGCGTAGGCATACTCGATGCCGACATATTCGGCCCGTCGCTGCCCAAAATGTTCGGTCTCGAAGGCACCGAGCTATATATGCACGAGGTCGAGGGCCGCAACCTCATCATACCGGCCGAGGCTTACGGCGTAAAGATGCTGTCAATCGGCTTCCTCATCGACCCGGGCAACGCCGCCGTATGGCGCGGAGCCATGGCTTCGAACGCCCTCAAACAACTGATTGAACAGGCCGACTGGGGCGAGCTCGACTACTTCCTGATTGACATGCCCCCCGGCACAAGCGACATACACCTCACCCTGGTGCAGACCCTCGGGCTGACCGGCACCGTGGTCGTCACCACGCCGCAGCAGGTAGCCCTCGCCGACGCACGCAAAGGCATAGCGATGTTCCGCGACCCAAAAATCAACGTGCCCGTGCTCGGCCTTGTTGACAATATGGCATGGTTTACCCCCGAGAAACATCCCGACGAACGCTACTATCTCTTCGGTCGCGACGAAGATGTCGATGCCCTTGCAAAAGAGTTCGACGTGCCCGTACTCGCGCGAATACCCCTCGTAGCCGCCGTGGGCGAACACTCCGACAACGGCAAGCCCATCGTTACCGAGAACACAGCCTCGGCCCTGGCCTTCATACACCTTGCCCACGAGGTCATCGAGGCCGTAGACCGCCGCAACAACGAACTGCCCCCGACACAAAAAGTAGACGTACACTGATGAAGGACGGCCAATACATATTAGTAGTCAACGGCCCGAACCTCAACCTCTTAGGGCGTCGCCAGCCTGAAATCTACGGCGGCGACACCCTAACTGAGATTGAGGAGTGGCTCGAAAGCACGACCGACTGCCGGCTCGTCTTCATGCAATCCAACAGCGAGGGCGCAATCATCGATGCCCTGCACAGCCACGGTTTCGACGCCGCCTGTGCCGGCATAGTGCTCAACGCCGGGGCCTATACGCACTACTCCTATGCCATTGCCGACGCCATCGCGGCAATCGAAGTGCCTGTTGTGGAAGTACATATGAGCAATATCCACGCCCGCGAGGACTTCCGCCGCACCTCGGTCATCGCCCCCGTCTGCATCGGCACAATCTCGGGCTTCGGCAAAAACTCCTACGCCTTGGCAATAAAGGCATTGGCTGATAAATAGCCAGTCATAACCGCGCCATCAAAACTCCTATTTACGATGATGCCGAGGACCGGGTCATCTCAATGTCGAAACTTTTTTGCCAAAGTGCTTGTTTATGCTATATAAAAGCAGTATATTTGCAAACAAAATGATAGCACTATGGAAGCAGCAATACAAAAAAAGGCAACAATGTTTCGCCTATCAATAGACTTAATAGACCGTTTAAAGGAAATGGCACGGCGTGAACACCGCAGCTTGAACAACTTTGTCGAGTGTATACTGCTCGATGTGGCATATAACGAACCGAACGAGACAACAAAGGCTGCGATAGAAGAAGCTCGTAGCGGCAAATTGAGAGATGTCCCACCAGTTGACACTTCATCAGTTGAAGCCATGTTCAAATCGATGGGTCTATGAAACTTCTCAAACCTTCAACGCAATACAAGAAAGACCTTAAGCGAATACGGAACAATCCGAAAAAGGCCGAAGCCCTTCTTGAAGTGCTCAATATGCTCAAAAATGAGATTCACATACCTGACGAGTATAAGCCCCACATGCTGACAAATGATTATGCAGGATGTATGGAATGTCATATTCAAGGCGATTTTTTACTTATCTGGATTGACCAGGAAACAAACGAAATAGACCTTGTAAGACTCGGTTCACACTCGGAGCTATTCGGCAAAGGAGTAAAAAGATAAGCAATCATAATTCATGCCCAGGAAGATTGACATAGACAAATCAGCCCTTGTGGTGGGAGTAGACGGCAAGCGGGCCGTACTCAACAACACGGGGCTGGGCAACTATAGCCGCTACTACCTCAATATCATGTCGATGGCCTACCCGTCGACACAATTCAGGCTATACTCCCCGGCCAATAAAGAAAACGAGCGACTTGCCCCCCTGCTCGACCGGCCGAATATCAAGCTGTTCGTGCCGGACATCAAGTTCGGGCCCATGCGGTCGTGGTGGCGCACGATTGACATGCCCCTGCAACTGCGCAGCGACGAGGTGACAATCTACCACGGGCTGAGCAACGAATTACCGCTGACCATCAAGGGCGTATGCCCCACCGTGGTCACCATCCACGACCTAATCTACCGCCGGTTCAAAGGCGACTATACGGCCATCGACCGCAAGCTCTACGACTTCAAATACAGCCGCTCGGCGCAGAAAGCCACCCGCGTAATCGCCATAAGCGAACGCACCAAGGCCGACCTAATCAGCGACTACGACATCGACCCCGACAAAATCGACGTGATATACCAGGGCATCGACCCGATATTCACCCTGCCCGTCGACACAGCCAAGCGCATGGCAGTACGCGAGAAATACGCCCTGCCCGAGCGTTATATCCTCGCCGTAGGCACCGTGCAGCCCCGTAAGAACGTGCTACTCGCCGTCAAAGCTCTCGGGCGCCTGCCCCAATCGGTAAAATTAGTAATTGTGGGGCGTATGTCGGGGTCGTATGCCGACGAGGTGCGCCGCTATATCGAAAGCCACGGCCTCGCCGACAGGGTGCTTCACCCCGAGGTGGCTTTTGCCGACCTCCCGGCGGTATATGCCTGTGCCGCGCTGTCGTCGTACACGTCGCGCTACGAAGGCTTCGGGCTACCCGTAGTCGAGTCGCTCACCGTCGGCACGCCGGTAATCGCCTGCACGGGGTCGTGCCTTGAAGAGGCCGGCGGCGATGGCGCAATCTATATCGACCCCGACGACGTAGACGCCTACGTAGAGGCTGCGGCACACCTGCTCGACGACCAAATCTACTACGACAAGACCGTGCGCCAGGGACAGCGCCACGTGCGCCGGTTTACGGCCGACGCCTTCGCCAAGGCAACCATGGCGACATATAAAAAAGCAATAATCAGCGAACTGATATGACAAAAAAGACACTACTCGTAGTCGGTGCCGGCGGCTTTATCGGTGGCTTCATCTGCGGCGAGGGCCTGCGTCGCGGCTTCGACACCTACGCCGGCGTGCGCGAGTCGACCAGCCGACGCTACCTCGGCGACCCGGCACTGCATATCGTCGATTTCGACTACGACAGCCCCTCAGACCTCGGGCGGCAACTGCGCGAGGCCGCGCCCGAAGGCGGCTGGGACATGATAATCTATAACCTCGGGGCAACCAAGGCCCTCAATTTCGGCGACTTCAACCGCATAAACTTCGAATACCTGCGCAACTTTACCGAGGCCCTCGAGCGCAACAAGCTCATGCCTGAGAAGTTTCTCTACATGAGTTCGCTCAGTGCCCTTGGCGAGGCCGACGAAAAAAACTACACGCCCATCGACTCTACAACCGTGCCCCACCCCAACACACGCTACGGCCTGTCGAAAATCAAATCGGAGATGTATCTCGAGACGCACCCCGAAATCCCTTGGATAATCTTTCGCCCCACGGGCGTCTACGGCCCACACGAAAAGGATTACCTGATGATGATAGAGTGTATCGACCGCCACTTCGACTTCGGCGTGGGCTACCGCAAGCAGTTGCTGACGTTTATCTATGTCGACGACCTCGTGGGCGCGATGTTCGACGCCCTTGCCTCCGACAAGACCCTGCACCGCAAATATATCATCAGCGAACCGAGGGCATATACGCAGACCGAGTTTCGCGCCATTGTCGCCAAGGCACTGGGCCGCAAGGCTGTCGTACCCATCAAGCTACCCCTGTGGGCCGCCTACGTGGCATCATACGTGGCCGAGAAGTGGAGCCATATCAGCCTGAAACCCTCGACGCTCAACCGCGACAAATTTAAAATCATGCGCCAGCGCAACTGGAACTGCTCGGTCGCCGAGGCCGAGGCCGACTTCGGCTTCCATGCCGACTACCCCCTCGAGCGCGGCATCGAAGAGACCGTCAAGGCATACCTGGCTGAAAAGGCAGCCGCCAAGGCAAAGAAATGAAAGCCCCGAAATGGGCGGCCTGGGTAGCCGTTGCCGTGTGCCTGCCGGTAATCTCGCTGCCGTGGCTTATTGCCGAGTGCCCTCCCGGCCTCACCTACGAAGCCCTGCTATGGCTCTATGCACCGGTGATTATATTGGCGGCATATTGCGCCTATAAGTCGATGCCCGAGCGCCCCGAGGTGTTCTGGGTGCTTATTGCCATAGTCATACTTACCCACCTGGCCATGTGGGTACTTGTCAACCCCATGTACCTTAGCACCCTGTTGCGATGAACATTGACGACTATATAGCGCGCCATATCGACGCCGAACCAGCGCACCTGCGCTCCCTCTACCGCCGCACGCATCTCGAACGGCTCTATCCGCGCATGTGCAGCGACCATGCCCAGGGACGCCTCCTGGCCATGCTTACTGCCATGATACGCCCGAGCCGCATAATCGAGCTCGGCACATTTACCGGATACTCGGCCCTGTGCATGGCCGGGGCGATGCCTCGCGGATGCCAGATTGACACCGTAGAGGTCGACCCCGAATACGCCGACGACATACGCGCCACCTTCGCCGAGGCAGGACATGCCGACGATATCACCCTGCACATAGGCGACGCCCTCGAGGTGGTGCCGCGACTGCTTGCCGCCAACACCTACGACATGGCCTTTGTCGACGCCAACAAGCGGCACTACTGCGAGTACTTCGCCCTGTTGTCGCAGGCCATGCCGGGCGGCAGCTACATACTGGCCGACAACACCCTGTGGGGTGACAAAGTCCTCGACGACACCGCCCACGACGCCCAGACCGAGGGCATACGCAAATTCAACGACATGGTTGCCGCCGACGGCTCGGTAAGCAAAATCATACTCCCCGTCCGCGACGGTCTTACAATAATCCGCAAGAACTGACATGGCTTCCATCATAAAAAAGGTTTACCGCCGCATCACCGACTGGAAGTGGAATATCGCACTGTGCGATACGCCCGTCGACGAACTTATAGCCGGCAAGCCCCTACGGGCCCGATGGCTCAAACATAATTATACCGACCGCTGGTTTGCCGACCCGTTCATCCTCTATGCCGACGACGACGAGGTGCACTTCCTGGTCGAGGAATATACATATAAGGACAAAACAGGCCGTATAGCGCGGCTTGTGGCCGACCGTCGCACCATGGAACTGAAATCGCGCCACAGCGTGCTCGAGCTCGACAGCCACCTCAGCTTCCCTGCCATCATGCGGCAGGGCGACGACATATATATCTACCCCGAGAACGGCAAAGGGCGCGGGCTGTGCCTCTATAGCTACGACCCGTCGAGCGACACGTGCCGCGAGGTGCGGCAGCTCTCCGAGCGGCCCCTCGCCGATGCCACCATCTGCGACATCGACGGTCGCCGCTATATGCTCACCACGGCCATACCCCTGCACAACGGTTCGCAGCTCGAGGTCCACGCCGTCGAGGGCGACAAGACCACCCTCTTGCAGACAGTAAACTTCGACCGCGACATAGCCCGCAACGCCGGTGCCGTATTCCAGACAGGCGGCCGATACTACCGCCCGGCCCAGGAAAGCACGCCCGACGAATATGGCGTTGCCGTGTCGCTACAGGAAATCGGCGTAGGCGAGGACGGGAAACTGTCGTTTCGCGAGGTCGCCGTATTGCGCTCGCCCCTGCGCAGCCTCGACCTCGGCTTCCATACATTCAACGTCGGCCACGGCCTAATCGTGGTCGACGCCAAGGGCTACCGCCACCCGGCAATAGCACGCCCCCTGAGGTCGATGGCCCGGGCCTGCAAACGGCTTTTAAAGACCAAAGCCTGATAAATGTCTAATATTCCGCACCGCCCGACACCTCGTTAACAATATTTCACTATCACGTCAAAAACGCCTTACACACCTATGTAGGCGCGATTTAGCCCAAAAGTCGGGCATAGCGACAATAGCCCAAATAGACAAAAATTTCCGTATTTGCAGAAAATTTCGTTACTTTGCACCGCAAAAAGTGAATTTTATTAATCTAAAATATTAAACAACCATGTCTGAAATTGCAGATCGCGTGAAAAGCATCGTAGTTGACAAACTCGGTGTAGAGCCCGAAAAAGTAACAGAAGAAGCAGCATTCATCACCGACCTCGGCGCCGACAGCCTCGACACCGTAGAGCTCATCATGGACTTCGAGAAAGAATTTGGTATCACCATTCCCGACGAAGAAGCAGAGAAAATCAAAACTGTAGGTGACGCTGTTGCCTTCGTTGAAGCTCACGCTGCATAAGCGGCTTACCCGCGTCAGCACACTCAAAAATCATTTAAGCCGCCGCGGATTTTCGTAAACGGAAAGAGCGGCGGTTTTCTATTTTTCATGTAGCCTTCTTAGCCACATCTGTATATATGGAACTCAAACGAGTAGTAGTAACCGGCCTCGGTGCCATCACTCCCCTTGGCAATGACGTTGCCACCACGTGGGAGAACGCCAAAGCCGGTGTCAGCGGTGCCGGACCTATCACCCACTTCGACGCAAGTCTTTTCAAAACGCAGTTTGCCTGCGAGGTAAAGGACTTCCACCCCGAAGAGCATTTCGACCGCAAGAAAATGCGCCAGCTCGACCTGTACGCTCAATATGCCCTTGTGGCTGCCCGTCAGGCCGTAAAGGATGCCGGTCTTGACGAAGCACCCGAAGGAACAATCAACAAAAACCGCGTCGGCGTCATTGTTGCCGCAGGCATCGGCGGCCTCCACACTTTCGAGGAAGAGGCCGGCTATTATGCCATCAATGCCGCCAACGGCCCCAAATACAACCCCTTCTTCATCCCCAAGATGATTGCCGACATCGCAAGCGGCCACATCTCGATGGAGTATGGTTTCCACGGCCCCAACTACGGCGTGGTATCGGCCTGCGCATCGTCGAACAACGCTATTATCGACGCATTCAACCTCATACGCCTTGGCAAGGCTGATGCCTTTGTAACCGGCGGTGCCGAAGCAGCAATCTTCCCTGCCGGCGTGGGCGGCTTCAACTCTATGCACGCCCTGTCGACACGCAACGACAGCCCCCAGACGGCCTCGCGCCCCTTCAGCAAGAGCCGCGACGGCTTCGTGATGGGCGAAGGCTCTGCCGTGCTCGTACTCGAAGAGCTTGAGCACGCCCTGGCCCGTGGTGCCCACATCTACTGCGAGGTAGCAGGCGGCGGCATGTCGGCCGACGCATACCACCTCACCGCCACACACCCCGACGGCCTCGGTGCAAAATTAGCCATGTCGGCAGCCCTCGAGGACGCAGGCATGACGCCCGACGATATCGACTATATCAACGTACACGGCACATCGACACCCGTCGGCGACGTGAGCGAGGTCAAAGCCATAGTCGAGCTCTTCGGCGACGCCGCCAAGAAACTCAACATCTCGTCGACAAAGTCGATGACAGGCCACCTGCTCGGTGCGACAGGCGCACTCGAGGCCATGTTCTCTATCAAGGCTGTCGAGGAAGACATAGTGCCCCCCACTATCAACCACGACCCCGAAGACCAGGACGAGAATATCGACTATTCGCTCAACTTCACCTTCGACAAGGCCCAAAAGCGCACCGTACGCGCCGCGCTGTCTAACGCCTTCGGCTTCGGCGGCCACAACGCCACCGTGATTGTCAAGAAGTTTGTGAAGTAAGCACAACCTCCGATAATTATCGGCACGGGGCATACACTGCCTCGCCGACAACACACACGACCGGCTTGACGCTCACACGTTGAGCCGGTTGTCTATCATAGAATTATGAAAATCGCAATCATCGTAGCTATGGACAAGGAGCTGCAGCTCCTCCTGCCCATGCTCAAGGGCCTTGCCGAAATCGAAGGTGGCCGCTACTACACCGGTACCATGGCCGGGCACGACATAATAGCCACCAAGGTAGGCATAGGCAAAGTCAACGCCGCCCTGGGCGCCGACACTATAATCAGGGAATATGCCCCCGACATGGTTATCAACACCGGTGTCGCCGGCGGCACCGGAGCCACTGCCGACCCTGCGAGAGTACTCGACGTGGTATTGGCTACCGAGGTGGCTTATCACGACGTATGGTGCGGCCCCGGCACCGAGCCCGGCACAGCCGCCGGATGCCCGGCCCGCTTCGCCTGTCCGCTGTCGACCGAGGTGCGCCAGGCCCTCGGGGCACGAGAGGGGCTGCTTGCCTCGGGCGACATCTTTGTCGACCGTCGCGACGACCTCGAACGCATACTCGCCCTCTACCCCGACGCCCTGGCCGTAGACATGGAGTCGGCCGCAATAGCCCAGACATGCCACATGCGCGGCGTGTCTTTTGTGTGCCTGCGCGTCATCAGCGACACCCCCGGCGAGGGCGGCAATGCCGCTGCCTACAACGACTTCTGGACTGCAGCCCCCGAGGCTACGTTCCACACTCTCGAACACCTGCTCAAACTCCTGTAAATGAAAGACCTGCAAGCTATACGCGGAACACGCATTCTGCGCGAGTGGATAGCGCAGGGCGAACATCAGACCCAGGACTTCAAATTTGCCATCAGCGACGCCTGCAAAATCGCGCGGTCGCTGTCGGCCTTCGCCAACCGCGACGGCGGCAGGCTGCTAATCGGTGTGAAGGACAATGGCGTAATTGCCGGGGTGCGAAACGAAGAAGATATCTATGTAGTCGAACTGGCAGCCGAGCGTTACTGCCGTCCGGCACAGACTGTGACCTTCCAGGCCTACCGCATCGACGGCAACCTGCATGTAATCGCGGCAAGCATAGCCCCGAGCGAAGCCAAGCCCGTCTACGCCGTCGAACCCGACGGCACCCACCGGGCATACTACCGCGTAGCCGACGAAAATATCGCCGCACACCCGCTTATGGTACGCGCCTGGCAGCAGCACAACGACGGCACTACATCGGCATTTACTATGAACGGGCCGCACACGGCCATCCTCGACTACCTCGCCGCTCACGATGCCGTGAGCGAGGTGCGCCGCATTGCCCTCGACCTGCACATATCGCTACAGTCTGCCGAGGAGGCCGTCGTAAGCCTCGCGTCAATGGGCCTTATAGACTTCGAATACACCGGCACACATTTCGAAATCCGCATCGCAAACAATTAACACAATGAAAGACAACGCACAGGAGCTATTACCTATTGTCGACGAATCGGGTCGGCAAATCGGCACTGCCACACGCGGGGAGTGTCACGGCGGCTCGATGCTGCTGCACCCTGTTGTGCACCTGCATGTTTTCAACAGCGAGGGCGACCTTTACCTGCAAAAACGGCCCTTGTGGAAGGACATCCAGCCCGGACGGTGGGACACCGCCGTGGGCGGCCATGTCGACCCGGGCGAGACCGTAGAGGACGCCCTGCGGCGCGAGGCCCGCGAGGAGCTTGAGCTTGACCATTTCGACGCCGAACCCTTGACGAGCTATATCTTCGAGTCGGACCGCGAACGCGAACTCGTCAATGCCTTCAAAACAGTCATCGACGACATACCGCGCCCCACCGACGAACTCGACGGAGGCCGCTTCTGGACCTGCCGCGAAATCCTCGCCGCCCTCGGCCACGACATCCTCACCCCCAACTTCGAAAAAGAATACGCACGGTTGTTTATCAATTCAGGAAAATAGAGATTAATAATAGAGATTAAGTAAATTTAATGTTTATATTATG
>VSPF01000026.1 GCA_009775195.1 Muribaculaceae bacterium | reverse complement strand
CCCCGTCAACATCTACCACCCCGAGGGCGAATACCTCAAGGGCCTGGTACTCTACGTGGAATAGCAACCCAACCGTGGCGAGACTTCAGCCGATGCCGTCATTTGAAGAAATTATTAGCTCGAACCGTCAGCGGTGCTGATATTTAAAAACATAAAGACAAAAAGGACATAAAAGACAAAAGGAATTATAACTATTTACAACCTTTTGTCTTATGTCCTTTTTGATTTTTGGCCTTATATCTCCTCATCTTAGCACCGCTATCGCTCGGGCCGCATTTTTAACACTAAAAATTTCATAAGTTCAACTTAATTGTTTAAATTTGTCTATTCTAAACCATTAGGCCATGAAACTATCAAAGCTATCATCACTAAGTACTTTTGCTATTGCATTAACTCTCAGCAGTATAATATGTAGTGCCTCACCCCTCACGCCCGAAGCGGCCCTAAGCCGCGCCATGGGCGACAACGGACATCGCAACATGCCCTCGCGCACTGCCGGGGACTACCGCCTTGTCTACACCGAGCCCCGCCCCGACAGTGACGAAGCTGCGGTCTACGTCTTTGCCACCGGCGAAAAGGGCTACATGATACTATCGGCCGACGACGTAGCCTACCCTGTCCTTGGCTACTCTGACCGGCAATTCGACGAGTCGGCAATGAGTCTCGGCTGGCTCAAGGAGTATGCCCGGCAAATCGAAGCCGCCGACAGCGACACCCCCGCCCCCGACAACTACCCGTTCGTCGACTACGAGCGCATCGAACCGATGATTAAGACCCACTGGGGCAACGGCACAATCTACCGCGACCACACACCCCTAATCGACGGCAAGAACAGCCACCCCGGCGACCTCGCCGTAGCCATGGCGCAGATTATGAACTACCACAAATACCCTGCCGTAGGCCAGGGTCAAAACACATATAGCAGCAAGGGCGAAACCCTCAGCTACGATTTCTCGACCTTGAAGCTCGACTGGGATGCCATGCTACCGACATACGACGAGGACTGCACCGACGAGCAAAAATCGGCTATTGCCGAGCTAATCGCCGCCTGCGGTCAAGCAGCAAATACTCAGTACGAATCAGACAACAGCACCATGACCCTCGAAGACGGCGCACTCGGACTTGTCAATTTCTTCGGCTACGACAAGGGTATAAGTGTGAATGTTGCTTCATACTACAACATTGGCACATGGATTGATAAAATATATAATCGTCTTGCAGCAAACGAGCCACTGATTTACCTCTTCATATCGAATGATACAAATTATTCCGGCACACCGATTTATGCGTGCTATATCTGCGATGGATATGACAGCGAGGGCTTTTTTCATTTCAATGCAAACAAGGGCGGCAGCGAAGACGGATATTACCGTCTGACAGCAATCTTAAAAAATCAATATAATTCATACAATCCATATCCATATTCCACTCACTGCTTTATAAGCAATCTCAGACCTCAACGCGAAGACACTCAGGCCGAGGTAAACCTTGGTATCCGATATGGCTTTTATATGTCAATCGGAGATTTAAAACCAGGCAAATTGGGAGGACTTATCGAAGTAGGTTCTCTGACGAACCACAGTATTGAGACTGTGACAGGCATGCCCATGATAGAATTCAAACCCAAGGACGGTATGCCGACGTATGCTTATACCTACTCCAAACAAAGTGTTAGTCTCAAACCTGGTGAGACTTTAAAGTCTTTCCTAATCCAAATTCCAGACCTCGCCGAGGGTCAATATGATATGTCACTAAAGTTCGAGACTGAAGACGGCAGCATCCACCCAATCAAAAACAGTGAATACCTCACCATGACGGCCACTGTGTCTGGCCAAACGGTTTCGGTTGTGAAAAACTACGACATGTCGATTATATCGCGGTTATCTTTACGTGAACATATTTACTGGAATGAAGAGTTCTTTGCAGATGTTCGATTTGAGAATAGAAGTTCCGCACCGGTTGAAAAGCAACTTCATCTATGCGCCTATAATAGCACAAGTTATCGCCTGGCGGCCTGGTGTGACCCTATAACTGTCAAACTGGATGCATACGAACAAACAGACTACACTCCTATTTATCCCAAATTCACTCACTTTATTGAGTCGGAGTGTAAAGGAGACTTTTATTATATCGAATTTACCGACATAGAGTCAATGGACTTCCTGCCTATCGGCTTATATACCCATCAAATCTTGCCTGGCAAATGCCCCAACCCGATAGAGATTAAATCTTTTAGTTTTATCGGGGACAAGAACAATGCAGACCCGACGAACCTAAATATCCAATTGAGTCTTAAAAACATATCGGGTATCCGCGATTTAAAATCAGAATATTACATAGGATACAGCGACGGTAAATCTGCCCAATTTATAGACTCTTCGTGTTTCGGAGACGACTCCGTGCTTATGCCTCTACAAGAATATAGTTCTACAATAAATATGTCAATAGACGAAGCCGAGGCAGGCAAAACTTATAACATCTTGTTGGCAAAGCAGCATGACGGCAAGATTACTGTAATCCGGTCTATACCTGTCACCATGGCAACATCCGGCATCGAGGATGTGACGGTTGATGGTGGCGAAGGCGAGTACTATAATATGCAGGGCGTGCGCGTCGACAAGCCCTCGCACGGCTACTACATCAAGCGCACAAGCACCAAGGCCACAAAGGTCTACGTGCAGTAATATCTCGTCAAATTTAATAACACTCTCAATATGAAACTATCAACACTTGCCATACCGGGCCTCATGGCTATCGCTTCGCTAATCAGCGGGGTTTGCTATGCATCGCCCCTCACGCCCGAAGCGGCCCTAAGCCGCGCCATGGGCGACAACGGCCACAAGAACATGCCATCGCGGACGGCCAAGGACTACCGCCTCGTCTACACCGAGCCCCGCACCGACAGCGACGAGGCTGCGGTCTACGTCTTTGCAACCGGCGACAAGGGCTATATGATAGTATCGGCCGACGACGCGGCCTACCCCGTCCTTGGCTACTCTGACTCGCAATTCGACGAGTCGGCAATGAGCCTCGGCTGGCTCAAGGAGTATGCCCGCCAAATCTCAGCCGCCGACAGCGACACCCCTGCACCCGACAACTATCCATTCGTTGATTACGAGCGCATCGAACCGATGATTGAGACCCACTGGGGCAACGGCACAATCTACCGAGATAAAACGCCTCTAATCGACGGTAAAAACAGCCATCCCGGCGACCTCGCCGTGGCCATGGCGCAGATTATGAACTACCATAAATACCCTGCCGTAGGCCAGGGTCAAAACACATATAGCAGCAAGGGCGAAACCCTCAGCTACGATTTCTCGACATTGAAACTCGACTGGGACTCTATGCTACCCAAATATGACGAAAGCTGCACCGACGCGCAAAAATCGGCCATAGCAGAGCTAATCTATGCCTGCGGCGTGGCCACCAATATGCAATATGACACGAAAGAAAGTACTACGTCCCTCGAAAAAGCTGCACTGGGACTCGTAAAGCATTTCGGCTACGACAAAGGTATCAACGTTGATTGTTTCACATACTACACATTGCAAACATGGAACGAAATGGTATACAAACGTCTTGTCGAAGACGGCCCGATAATCTACCACTTCTATAACTATAGAAACAATCCATTTTATTCTTACTATATTTGCGACGGCTACGATGGAGAGGGTTTGTTCCATTTCAACGCCGACCTTGGTGGAAAAAATGACGGTTATTACAGGCTGTCAGCATTATCCCAAAAATCGTGGATTGACTTCTCGGACCATTGTATCATAAGCAATATCTACCCAGCACGCGAAGACTCGCAAGCAATGTGTAACCTCGGTTTACGCCAAAACCTGAATTTTTCGCCACTGTCCGGTCCGACAATGAAAATTGGAAGCCTAATCTTAGTCGGCTCAGCACTAACCAATCACGGTGTAGAGCCGGTGACAGGTATGCCTGTTATAGAATTTACTTCACCAGAAGGTCAGCGCAGCTATGCCTACGTCTATCCTAAAGAAAACCATACAATAAACCCTGGCGAAAATATAGGGTCATATAAAATACGCATACCCGAAGTTGCAGATGGCCAATACGATATAGCTTTTAAATTTCAAACCGAAGACGGCAATTTACATCCGATAAAACACAATTTGAGCGACAGCCAAATATTTGGCACAGTCACCGACAAAACTTTAGACATAACTTACGAGAGTGAGGCCATCATTATTGCTGATGTATATCCGCAAGGAGATATTTATTGGGAAGACGAATTCTTTGTCGAAGCGAGAATAAGAAGTCTAACCCCTCGGCCGATTGAGAAGCAACTCTATCTTTGCGCCTATAATACTAAATGTGGACGCCTGGCTGCATGGTGCGACCCGATAACGGTCAATATAGATACAGATGAAGAAGCAATGTATATGACCCTCTATCCTAAATTCACCCATTTCATCGAATCGCAGTGCGGTGATGGGGAATATTATATCCAATTCGTTGACCCTCAAACAATAGACCGAGAAGTCTCCCCTTATGGAAATTGTAACATTCATTCCGGTAAATGCCCTGACCCGCTAAAGATTAACACTTTCAGATTTTTAGGAGACAGATGGAACGCCGACCCTACAAATCTTGAGATAAAATTATCCGTGAAAAACCTATCGGGTATACATGATTTGAAATCTGATTTGGTATTAGTACTTTCTGATGACAAGTATATATATATGATTGATAACTCGTGTTTCGGCGACGACACAAAACTTATGCCTCTACAAGAATATGAAAAAACAATAGACATTTCGAGGCCAGGCGCCGAGGCCGGGAAATCATATTATATTATGCTGGCAAAACAGCATGACGACGAGATTACTGTAATTCGGTCTATACCTGTCACCATGGCAACATCCGGCATCGAGGATGTGACGGTCGATGGTGGCGAAGGCGAGTACTATAATATGCAGGGTGTGCGCGTCGACAAGCCCTCGCACGGCTACTACATCAAACGCACAGGCACCAAGGCCACAAAGGTCTACGTGCAGTAACATCTCGTCAAATTTAATAACACTTTCAATATGAAATTATCATCACTTACCATACCGAGTCTCGTAGCTATCGCTTCGCTAATCAGCGGGGCTTGCTATGCATCGCCCCTCACGCCCGAAGCGGCCCTAAGCCGTGCCATGGGCGACAAAGGCCACAAGAACATGCCATCGCGGACGGCCAAGGACTACCGCCTTGTCTACACCGAGCCTCGCACCAACAGCGACGAGGCCGCTGTCTATGTCTTCGCCACCGGCGAAAAGGGCTATATGATACTATCGGCCGACGACGTGGCCTACCCTGTCCTTGGCTACTCTGACTCGCCAATCGACATATCGGAAATGCCAAAGGAGCTATCGCAGTGGCTCAAAGGCTACGCTCAACAAATCGAGGCAGCACAAGCATACCCCAAGACCCTACAAACAGCCGAAGAGGCGCCAAAGGCACCCATCGCGCCCATGCTTCGCACACATTGGGGCTATCGCGAACCTTACAATAAATATGTTCCCGAAGTCGACGGCGTACAAGGCTATTATTGCTCATCAGTTTGTGCTATGGCGCAACTGATGAATTACCACAAATATCCCGAAGTCGGCAAAGGCTCCAACACATATATCTCCGACGTTACCGAGCTGACAATCGACTTTTCTAAAGAACACTTTGATTGGTCAAACATGACCGACTACTACGACACTGCGTCAGGCGAGGCTCAAATCGATGCCGTGTCGCGTCTGATGTACGCAGTTGCCTTATCTGCCAACTGCATTTTTACCAAAGGGGGTGCATACTCCAAATTTAGCGATTTCGCCAAAGCGCTGAACAAGTATTTCGGCTATTCCGATGATATTTACATTGCCCAACGAGGCCTCTATTCTTCGGCCCAATGGCACAAACTGGTATATTACCAACTCGTCGAATACGGTCCGGTGGTCTATTATTCTGCTGATGAGCAATACACCAATGTAATTATTCTCGACGGTTACCGCAACGGCTTCTTCCATGTCAATTGGAACCTTGCCGGGTGGTGCGACGGCTATTACCGCCTCGATGCCCTGTGCCCCGATACCCCGGCTGCCGGCTTTGGCAAAAGAAACTACTACACAAATCATTCAATGATTTGCAATGTGTCCCCACACCAGCCAGGACTTAGTACCCTTCCCGAGCTCGTTAGATTTAACAACTGGTCTATAAGCCCTGTCGGCGAACAAAGTGGATGCCGCGTAAAATTATACGTAACACTACGCAATAACAGCGTCAAAACGACAAAGGGTGCATTAGGCATCAAATATATGGCCGCAGACGGCACTATCACATATAGCGAACCGTCGCCGGAGCATGAGTTTGATTTCTACCAGGGATACTATTCGAATGTTTATTGCCAGTCGCCCTCACTGCCTGACGGTCTCTATACTGTAACCCCGGTCTACCGTCCCTCTGGCGGAGAATGGCAGGATATCCCCTGTTATGAGAACCCGGAAAGCTATCTTAGATTACAAATTACTGAAGGCAAGGTAAATTACTACGACGACATATATGTTTCTCCTATATATACTGAGAATTTACAACTCGAGACTCCGCTTTATTTCAACCACGCCTACCGCCTGACTTGCACCATTGTAAACGATAACGATGTTACTTACTACGACAACGTCAGACCAGAATTCTGGACTTATGAAGACCATACCACCTTTGGCGTTGTTTATGGTCAAGGGGTTGCTATTGAGCTGCCTCCAAAAAGTCGAAAAGACATTGTTTTCGAGGGCGTAATGCAAACCTACACACACCAATACGTAGAATTCAAACCTTACGAAGGCAAAGTCTATATTCTTAGTGGGATTGACGATGTTGGACGGCCTACCATCAATCTAAACGACATTGAGACAAGCCTCGGAGTAATGACCGAGGCTCCCACGGTCGAGATGAACGACCTGCATATCACCGATATCATTTCTTCGGGAAATACATTCGAATATTCTTTCAGCGGAACTCTAAGCTGCATCGAAGGATACTTTGGTAACCCCTTGGCTGTGCGTATTTACAATGTCGAGGACACACCGGGTGAAGACTTACCTATTTCTTGGGCTTCGGCTTCTACGACTTTCGCGTTCCTGAACAAAGGCGAAAGCAAGACCATAAATGTCGGCGGCGACATCGCACCTTGCCAGGCAGACAAGGAATATAAAGCCGTTGCCGGATACGGTTTCGACGGCGAGTTCGTCCCCATAAGCAACTATGTCTATTTTACTGCCGGCGTTTCCGGCATCGAGGATGTGACGGTTGATGGTGGCGAAGGCGAGTACTATAATATGCAGGGCGTGCGCGTCGACAAGCCCTCGCACGGCTACTACATCAGGCGCACCGGCGGCAAGGCAACGAAAGTCTATGTGCCGTGACGGCGACCAAACATATCGTCAGACCGGTTATCCTCGCGGGGGTAACTGGTCTGATTTGTATAATATGGCCAAACACAGCGACACCCCGGTTCAGAAATTTTAACGCACCCCGGGGCGTAAACTTTTGATAAATAGGCGAAATTTCACTAACTTTGTGCGATTAAATCGAATATTAACAAAATACAGATAAAAAACGAGATTATGAGTCTGAACATCATAGTGCTTGCCAAGCAGGTGCCCGACACCCGCAACGTGGGCAAAGATGCCATGAAGGAAGACGGCACCATCAACCGTGCCGCCCTGCCCGCAATCTTCAATCCCGAAGACCTCAACGCCCTCGAGCAGGCCCTTAGGCTAAAAGAAACTCATCCCGGCAGCACGGTGACCCTACTGACAATGGGCCTTCCCCGCGCTGCCGAGATTGTTCGTGAGGCAATGTACCGTGGCGCCGACGCCGGCATAGTGCTGACCGACCGCGCCCTGGGCGGTGCCGACACCCTGGCAACCTCGTACTCGCTGGCCCAGGCAGTGCGCAAACACGGCAACTACGACCTCATCCTCGGCGGCCGCCAGGCCATCGACGGCGACACCGCCCAGGTCGGACCCCAGATTGCCGAGAAGCTCGGCCTGCCCCAGGTGACATACGCCGAGGAAATCGTAGGCGTCGAAGACGGCAAAATCATCGTCAAGCGCCGCCTCGAGCACGGCGTAGAGACCGTCAAGGCCCCCATGCCCTGCGTGGTCACCGTCAACGGCAGCGCCGCCGAGTGCCGCCCGCGCAACGCCAAGCGCGTGATGAAGTACAAACGCGCAGCCTCGGCAAGCGAGACAGCCGCACTGACCGACACCGCCAAGGCTTTCGTCGCCGCACACCCCGAACTCGCCATCGCCGAGTGGGGCGCAGCCTACGTCGAGGCCGACCCCGAGCAAATCGGCATGGCCGGTTCGCCCACAAAGGTCAAGACCATCGAGAACGTAGTCTTCACGGCCAAGGAAAGCCGACGCCTCGACAACGACGACGCCCAGCTCGAAGACCTCGTAAAAGAACTTATCGCCAACCACACCATCGGCTGATGCAGCCCATCACCAATCATTTAAAGTAAAGCTATGGCAGACAACAACAACCTGATAGTATACTGCGAATACGACGAAGGCCGCGTAGCCGATGTGAGCCTCGAGCTCCTTACCAAGGGCCGCGTGCTTGCCGACCGCCTCGGCGTCAAACTCGAAGCCCTCGTTATCGGCGACAAGCTCGACGGCATCGAAGACCAGATATTCCCCTACGGCGCCGACGTGGTCTACAAGGTCGAAGACCCGCGCCTCTACCCCTACACCTCCAACCCCCACGCGGCAGTGCTCATCAACCTCTTCCGCGAAATCAAGCCCCAGGTATGCCTCATGGGCGCCACCTGCATAGGCCGCGACCTCGGCCCCCGCGTCAGCTCGTGCCTCCACAGCGGCCTCACCGCCGACTGCACCGCCCTCGAAATCGGCGACCACAAGGATGCCAAGACCGGCAAGGAATACACCGACCTGCTCTACCAGATACGCCCCGCCTTCGGCGGCAACATCGTGGCTACCATCGTCAACCCCGAGTGCCGTCCCCAGATGGCAACCGTGCGCGAGGGCGTGATGAAAAAAGAAATCTTCGACCCCGCGCACAAGGGCGAGGTCGTGAAGCTCGACGCCCGTAAATATGTCGACGACACCGACTTCGTAGTCGAAATCATCGACCGCCAAATCGAGAAATCGAAAATCAACATCAAGAACTCCCCCATCATCGTTGCCGGCGGCTACGGCGTGGGCAGCAAGGAGAACTTCCAGCTCCTCCACGACCTTGCCAAGACACTCGGCGGCGAGGTAGGCGCCTCGCGTGCCGCCGTCGACGCCGGCTTCACCGAGCATGACCGCCAAATCGGCCAGACAGGCGTCACAGTCCGTCCCAAGCTCTATATCGCCTGTGGCATCTCGGGTCAAATACAGCACATTGCCGGCATGCAGGAGAGCTCGATTATCATCTCGATTAACAACGACCCCAACGCTCCCATCAACACCATCGCCGACTATGTAATCACCGGCGACATCGAAGAGGTCGTGCCCAAGCTCATCAAGTATTACAAGAAAAACTCCAAGTAAGCAACCATGGCTAATTTCTATACAGACAACGCCGACCTCAAGCACCATCTGCACCACCCGCTGATGGAGAAGATTGTCGCGCTACGTGAAAGGAACTACACCGAAGCAGACAAATACGACTACGCACCCGCCGACTTCGACGACGCGATGGACAACTACGAGCGCGTGCTCGACATCGTGGGCGACATCTGCGGCAACACCATCGCCGCAAATGCCGAGGCAGTCGACCACCAGGGCGCATCGTGCTCCGACGGCCGCGCACACTATGCCGACGCCACCGTCGAAAACCTCGACGTATGCCGCAAGGCCGGCCTGATGGGCATGGCTATGCCGCGTCGTTTCGGCGGTCTCAACTTCCCCATCACCCCCTATATCATGGCAGCCGAAATCGTCAGCCGTGCCGACACCGGTTTTGAAAACCTCTGGGGCCTGCAGGACTGCGCCGAGACTCTCTACGAGTTCGGCAACGACGAGCAGCGCGCTAAATACATACCTCGCGTGTGCGAGGGCGAGACCATGTCGATGGACCTCACCGAGCCCGATGCCGGTTCCGACCTGCAGAGCGTAATGCTCAAGGCTACTCAGAAAGAGGACGGCACATGGGTGCTCAACGGTGTTAAGCGCTTCATCACCAACGGCGACAGCGACATCCACCTGGTTCTCGCCCGTAGCGAGGAAGGCACCAAGGACGGTCGCGGCCTGTCGATGTTTATCTACGACAAGCGCAACGGCGGTGTAACCGTTCGCCGCATCGAAAACAAGATGGGTATCAAGGGCTCGCCCACATGCGAACTCGTATATAAGAACGCTCCTGCCGAGCTTTGCGGTTCGCGCCGCATGGGCCTGATTAAATACGTCATGGCCCTGATGAACGGTGCTCGCCTCGGCATCGCTGCCCAGAGCGTCGGCGTTAGCGAACTCGCCTACCGCGAGGCCCACCAGTATGCCATGGAGCGCCGCCAGTTCGGCAAAGCCATCATCGAGTTCCCCGCTGTCAGCGAGATGCTTGCCGTGATGAAGGCCAAACTCGATGCCAGCCGCGCACTCCTCTACGAATGCTCGCGCTTCGTCGACATGTACAAAATCTACGAGGACATCGCCCGCGAACGCAGCCTCACTCCCGACGAACGCGCCGAGATGAAGCACTACAGCCGCCTTGCCGACGCCCTCACACCCCTTGCTAAGGGTCTTGGTAGCGAATACTGCAACCAGAACGCCTACGACTGCATACAGATACACGGCGGCTCGGGCTTCATGAAAGACTATGCTTGCGAACGCCTCTACCGCGACGCACGCATCACGTCAATCTACGAGGGTACAACCCAGCTTCAGGTCGTGGCCGCCATACGCTACGTCACCACCGGCCTCTACCTCGACATGATGAAGGGCTACGCCGCCAACGGTTTCGGCGGGGTGCTCGAACCCATGGCCGCACAGCTTGCCGCAATGACCGAGAAATATGCCGCCGCCGTTGCCAAGGTCACCGAGGCCAACAACCAGGCATACCTCGACTTCATGGCACGCCGCCTGGTCGAGATGGCCGGCTACATCATCATGGGCTACCTGCTGCTCGAGAGCGCCAAGGTCAACGAGGCCTTCGTCAAGACCGCCACGGTCTACACCAAGATAATCCAGGCCGAGGTCGCACGCCACACCGACTTTATCGACAACTTCACCATCGACCAGCTTGCCGCATACGGCATCTAATCGACAGCGTCACCCCCTAAACACACAGCACCCCCGGCGAAATCGCCGGGGGTGCTGTGTTTGTGTATGTCAGATAAGTCAGACAGGTCAGACAAGTCGGACATGTCTGACCCGACTGACTAACTATTTCACCTCTACCGTGGCAGTGGCGGGTCTGAGGCCCTTGGCTGTGGCTTTTATGGTGAGCGTGCCAGGGGCCTTGGCTGAGCGTGCGATTGCTGTTGCCGCGCCGCTGAAGAGCTTCATTTCGGGCTTTTGGAAGGGCAACAGGCATGTGGGGTCGCCGTTGGCGGTGGCCTCGAACGCACCGGCACCTGTAACCTCGAATTTTACCATATTGTCGGCATCAGGCACAGGATTGCCCTTGGCATCGACAGCCTCTACGGTAAAATAGACCAGGTCGTCGCCGTCAGCGGCAAGTTCGGGTCGGTTAGCCTTGATGCGCAGGGCCTTTGCCTTACCGGCCGTGCGTACTGTCTTCTCATCAGCCACATTGCCGTCGGCATCGTAGGCAACGACACGGATTTCGCCCGGTTCGTAGACAACGTCGTTCCAGCGCAGGCGGTAGCGGTCTACGACACTCGATGCGTCCTTGGCGCGGCGACCCTGGCTCTTACCGTTGACAAACAGCTCGGCCGAGGGATATGACGTATATACATATACCGGCGTCACCTTGCCCTCGCGACCAGGCCATGTCCAGTGCGGCAGCACGTGGAGCGTGGCTTCTTTGTCGTTCCATTTCGAACGATAGAGATAGTAGCGGTCTTTGGGCAGCGACGCGAGGTCGATAATGCCGAAATACGAGCTGTGGCTGGGCCATGCGTCCGTATCGTAAGGCGACGGTTCGCCAAGGTAGTCAAAGCCTGTCCACACGAACTGGCCCAGTACCCAGTCGCGGTCATCGTCCATGCCGAAATCGAGGTCGGGGGTATTAGACCACGAGCACGACTCGTTGTCATAGCTGTTGCTGTGATTGTCGGGGTGCATTACCACATTATGGTCCTTGAACTCGACCGGGAAGTAATACTTGCCACGCGACGATACAGTCGAGGCTGTCTCCGAGCCGAGGATGAGCTTCTGGGGCAGCTTTTCGTAAGCCTTGTCGTAGTGCTGGGGCTTGTAGTTGAAGCCGGGTATGTCGAGGGCGGCAGCAAAACCATTATCAAGCACGGCGCGGATTTGGTCCATACCGCAGGTCACGGGGCGCGTGGGGTCGAGGCTGTGAACCAAGTCCTGGAGCATGGTCAGCTCCTTGAGGCCGTCGGGGCCCCACTGGCTGGGAACCTCGTTGCCGATTGACCACATCACCACCGAAGGATTGTTACGGTAATTCTCTACCATGTTTGTTATGTCGCGCTCGGCCCATTCGTTGAATACCGAGCCATATCCGTTGGGCGACTTCGGGCGGAAACCCCAGTCGTCGAAAGGCTCGACCATGAGCATCATGCCCATCTCGTCGCAAAGTTCGGCAAGTTCGGGCGCCGGCATATTGTGCGAGGTACGGATAGCGTTGACGCCCATGTCGCGCAGCAACTCTAACTGGTGGCGAAGTGCCGACTTGTTGACAGCCGCCCCGAGGGGGCCAAGGTCGTGATGGTTGCAGACGCCCTTAAACTTGGTCAGCTTACCATTGAGGAAAAAGCCCTTTTCAGGCACATATTCAATCGAGCGTATGCCGAAGCGCGTGTCGTAGCTATCGACTTCCTTGCCATCGACACTCAGGGTAGTACGTGCAGTGTAGAGCCTCGGGTCGTCGAGCTGCCACAATTCGGGCTTGTCGACAAGAAAGTTCTGCGCAAACTCCTGGCCATGGGCATAGTAGATTGATTTATCATTTGCCACGACGTTGCCTTCGGGGTTTATGATATCGGTGCTGACCGTCACATGCTCACCCTTGCGGGCACCGTCGATTTTCATGCGCAGACGCACCGATGCGTAGTCGCCAGTGATTTTGGGCGTGGTGATATATGTGCCCCACACTGGTATGTGCACACGGTCGGTATTGATGACATGGACATTACGGTAGAGGCCGGCACCGGGGTACCATCGCGAGGCACGCTCCTTGTTTTCGAGCTCTACAACAAGGTCGTTGCTGCCGGGGCGCACAATGCCGTCGGTATTGACCGTGAACGAGTTATAGCCATAGGGCCAAAAGGCCACCTCTTTACCGTTGAGGGTCACGCGGGCATTGCTCATGGCTCCGTCGAAGAGGATGGTCACGTCGCGGCCGGCAGTATCGGGCACTTCGAAGGTAGTCTTGTACACGCCTTTGCCGATAAATGGCAGGCCGCCGGTACGGCCGGTCTTTACGGTTTCTTCTTTCTCGCCGTTCTGTACCACGGCAACTGTCTGTAAGTCGTTGGCTCGGTCGAATGGGCCGTAAATCGCCCAGTCGTGCGGCACACGCACACTTTGCCATCCCGAGGGCTCGGCCAGTGTGCCTTTCGAGAACTGCCAGCCCTCGTTGAGCGTAGTCTCGCTGCGCTGGGCCGTCGCGCCGACTGCGATGCCGGCAATAGCTAATGCTAAGATTTTTTTCATTGATATCTGATTACGAAGGAGTTTTATTCATTATTTTTCGTCGGCATGGTACTCTACCAGGCCTGGCATCGAGTAGCGTATGACCTTTGCCACTTCCACTCCGAAGTCCGAAGCCGCCTTGAGCAGTATAGGCTTGTAGAGCGTACACGTAGAGCCTACAAAGCACAGTGGCTGCTCACGGTAGTCATACTGGGCGATGTTTCTATTAAAGAAGAGCATAAAGGCCGCATATACCATATTATATACGTACGGGTCGTCGAGATGTTCGGCAAGGAAGGTCGAATATTTCGACAAGGTGCGGCTGGGCATGGGGCTGGTGTAAACGTCGTCCATGAGCACGTTTGGCGTGACCATGAATTTTTCGTAGAACGCCTCGGTGAGCCTTACCGGTGCGAGGCCCTTGAGCATATCGGCTATGAGCGTCTTGCCAAGGTATGCCCCCGACCCCTCGTCGCCGAGGATAAAGCCGAGCGGCGCCACCGTGCGTGTGATTTCGCTGCCGTTATAGAGGCATGAGTTCGACCCGGTGCCGAGTATGCAGGCAAGGCCGGGCTTATGCACCAACAAGCCTCGCGCTGCCCCGAGCAAGTCGCTCTCGACAGTGACAGGAGTCTTGAACTGCGCCACCAGCGACGACTCCATGACCTTCTTCTTTTCCTGCGTCGAGCAACCGGCACAGTAGAGGTAGACATGGTTCCAACGGCGGCGGAAGAATGCCTCGGGCAATTCCAGGCGTATGCTGTGCGAGATTTCGCGACGGCTCTGGAAGTAGGGGTTGAGGCCGCTGGTAAAGGCATGTTCGATGATGTCGCTGCCATCGACAATGACCCATTCGGTACGGGTGCTGCTGCTCTCGGCAATGATGTTCATAGTTGTTCTATTTATTAGAGTCAATATCGTGCAGTAGCGTGTCTACCGCAGTCTTGAGCTGCATGTCGATACCCTTGGCAATGTCCTCGGGGCGGTTTGCCACCTTTACGTCGGGCTCGAGCTGGCGGTTCTCGAGGAAGCCGCCGTCGGGCAGGCGATAGCCGACCACTGGTATGCCGAATATCAGCGAGGGGTCTTGCATACGTACCCAGTTGACCGAAGTCATGGTACCGGGCACGGGCATACCCACAAGTTTGCCAAGGCCACGGTTGCTGTAGACCCAGGGCGTGCCGTGGGCGTTAGAATAGCAAGGCTCGGCCATGAGCATGATTGAGGGCTTGTTCCAGCGGCGCGAGGGCATGTCGCACGTGGCATTGCCGCGCACTTCCTGTGTGAAATATTTCTTACCGCTGAAGAGTACTTCGATATCTTCGTGCAGACGGCCGCCGCCGTTCCAGCGTATGTCGATTACCACGCCCTCGCGGTCGTTGTACTTGCCAAGAAGGTCGGAGTAAACCTTGCGGAACGATTCGTCGTCCATCGACGATATGTGCACGTATCCGAGGCGTCCGTGCGACAGGCTGTCGACAGCCGCAGCATTGCGGCGCACCCAGCGGTCATAGAGCAGGTCTTGCTGACGGCCACGCGACACCGGACGCACAACATAGCTCTCGGTCTTGCCGTCGGCGTCCTTGATTTCGACCAATGTCCGTTTGCCGGCGAGGTCGGTCAGCAGCCTGTCGAGGGGCATCTCGGTGGTAACCTTGTTGCCGTTGACTGCCATTATTACATCGCCAGATGTTATGGCCGGCGTAAGGGCACAGAGCGGGCCGCGCTCGAGCACCTCATCTATACGCGCACCCTCACCGTCGTAATCCATATCGAGCAACACGCCCAGCGACGCTGTCGACTCGGGGGCGCCGACAGTCGAACTGCCCATATAGCGGCCACCGGTATGGCTCACATTGAGCTCGCCCAACCATTCGCTCAACAGTTCTGCAAAGTCGTAGTTGTTGTTGATATGGGGCAGGAAGCGGCGGTAGTTGTCGCTCAGTACCTTCCAGTCTACGCCGTGCATATCGGGGGTGTAGAATCGTTCGCGCTCCTCGCGCTCTACGAAGTCGAACATAAATTGTCGCTCGGCAGCCGGGTCGAGGGTCTTCTCGGCGGTAAAGCTGATGCTCTTGGGCGAGTTGCCGAACTTATAGAGCGAGTTGCCGGCAAGGAATATATTCTTGCCGTCGGGGGTGGTTTCAAACGAAGCAGTCTCGCTGTGGCGACGCTTCATCGACAGGTCTTTTTTGTCGAGGTCGTATTCCCAGATAAATGCACCGTTGTCGGCCTCGGAGATATAGTAGAGGGTCTTGCCGTCGCTGTCGACCACGAAGTCGACAAGGTCGGTCGACATAGGCGTCACACGCACCTGGCGGTCGCTGATGCCGGGGAGTTCGACAGTGACAACATCGCTCGTGTCGGCCGGATTTTTAGGCTCAAGTTCGCGCTCTTCTTTGGGCAGCAGGAACTTGCGATAGGCATCTTCGTTGACGAAGGCAAAGAACACATCGCTCTGCGACCCCCACGAGGCATGGTTGCGCATACCGAGGCGTTCGCTCTGGAAGGCTATGGCCTTGCCGCCGAGCACCCACTTGGGCATGGCGTCGAAATAGCCGCTGTTGGTGATGTTTGTCAGCTTGCCGGTGGCCACGTCGAGAATTGCTATATCTGAGTATGGGTCGTGGCGGCGGTCGATAATCTCGAGGGCAAGCCATTTGGAGTCGGGCGACCATGAGTAGCTAAAGCCGCCGTTGCGCTGGCGGTAGGTGCTGCCGTCGGTCAACTCGCGGGTCTTGCCCGACTCTATATCGGTAAGGGCGAGTTTGTTGCGGTCAAGTATATAAACGAGCGACTTGCCGTCGGGCGACACGAGGGGTTTCATGCGCTCGTGCTTGTCGGCCTTGAATACAGGCTTGGTATCTATGACGGTGGCATGGGCAAGGTCGGGTTCGCCGGCACGCCCGAGGGTCGAGCGATAGATGTTATAACGCCCGCCGGCCTGACTGTCGTAATAGAGGGTAGAATCATTGGCCCAGCAAACATTGCCCTCGGCCTCGGGAGTGCTTGTAATCTGCTTTGTAGTGGGATATTCTACCGAGGTCACATACACATCGCCACGGTAAATAAAGGCCATGTTCTTGCCGTCGGGCGACGGTTTTGCGTCCGACGCACGAGTGCCGCGCAGTTTGCGGGATTCGTCGGCATAGTCGGCATTGATGTTGACAGCGACCTTCGAGGGCTTCGAGCCGGGCTTCATGGTGTAGAGCTCGCCGTTATAGCCGAAGGCGAGCGTGCCGTCGTCGGCACGGCTGAGGAAACGCACGGGGTGCGTGCCGAACGAGGTTAGGCTCTCGGCCTTAGACGGGTCTGACACCGGGGCGCGGTAGACGTTGAGCGACTTCTGCGGCGCTCGCTCGCTCAAGAAGTAGATATAGTCGCCGCCGTCGACAGGGCTCAGGTCTTCGCCCGGATTGGCTATCAGCTGCTGGTGACGGCCTGTAGAGGGCGTATAGCGCCATATATCGCGAGTTACCGACGAAGTGTGGTGCTTGCGCCAGGTGTCTTCGAAGCCCTTGACATCCTGATATACGAAACTCTTTCCGTCTGGAGCCCACGACACCGAGTTGACAGGCGTTGCCAAAATCTGGCGCGGCTTGCCGCCGTCGAGGTCGACGGAGTAAAGCTCGGTCATGCGCCCGGTTGGGAAGAGGGCACTCTCCGCAGGGTCTTGTATGGCGGCAGAGAAAAGCACGGCCTTGCCGTCGGGGGTAAAGGCTTCGGGCAGCTCCGATGCGCTGTTATATGTCAGCCTGCGCCACTGACCCGGGGCATCGGCTCGAACGGTAAATATATCGAAATTACCATAACGGTCTGATGCAAACGCTATGGTCTTACTATCGGGACTCCATACCGGCAACTGCTCGTAAGCAGGGTCGGAAGTAAGCCTGACTGCCGTACCGCCTCCGACAGGCACGGTAAATATGTCGCCTTTGTAGGTAAATGCTATATTTTTGCCGTCAGGCGATATACGGGCGTCGCGCATCCAGAGCGGAGCCTCGGCAACAGCGCCTAATGTGCTGACTGCCACAATACTGACTGCTATTATGTGTTTCATGCGTGTTAATTGAATGGTGTAAGTCTCAATGTGCAAATATACGCAAATAAATCCAAATAAGATTTTAAAAGCTATTAAATCTTGCATTATCCATCACAAAAATTGCAAAAAGTTAGTGGCTTTTGCGTAATTTTGCACAAGCAATGGCCGATATTTCACAAATACAGAACGGAGAGAGCCTCACGCTGAGGCAGCAAATCGCCCTGACAGCGAAACTGTCGGTGCCGGCAATCATAGCGCAGCTATCGACCATAATGATGCAGTATATCGATGCCTCGATGGTCGGACACCTCGGCGCGGATGCCTCGGCATCGGTCGGGCTGATGAACTCGAGCCTGTGGATGTTCTGGGGCGTATGCTCGACCATAACCATGGGCTTTTCGGTGCAGGTGGCCCACCGTCTGGGGGCACGCGACACAGGCGGTGCCCGAGCCGTGTTGCGCCAGGGAATAGTAGCCTGTGCCATGGCCGGTCTATTTATGGCACTCCTCGGCGTTGCAATTGCGTGGCAACTGCCCGTATGGCTCGGGGGCAGCAGCGAGATATGCCACGGTGCGTCGGTGTATTTCGCCACATTCGTAGCAGCCCTGCCCATTCTGATAATGAATTATCTCGCCGGTGGCATGTTGCGCTGCGCCGGAAACATGAAAATCCCGGGCCTTTTCAACGTGGGGATGTGCCTGCTCGACGTAATATTCAATTTCTTCCTCATATTCCCCACCCGCGACCTAAATGTATTTGGCATAGAAATGACCATGCCCGGTGTCGGGCTGGGCATACTCGGAGCAGCCCTCGGCACTGTAGCGGCCGAGTGTGTATGCGCCGCCGCGATGATGTACTGGGTATGTCGCCGGCAACACGACCTGAGCCTTCGCGGCAAGGAAGCCGTAAAGAGCTACCGCCCCACGCGCCTGGTTCTCAAACGCGCCGCCAAGATTGCCGTGCCTATGACGGTCGAACACATCGTGTTCTGCGGAGCCCAGATTACTGTTACCATCATCGTGGCACCGCTCGGTGTCGTGGCCATAGCGGCCAACGCTTTTGCGGTGACAGCCGAGAGCCTGTGTTATATGCCCGGGTTCGGCATCGGCGAGGCTGCCACCACCCTCTGCGGCCAGGCCTACGGCGCGGGGCGCTACGACCTTGTGCGCCGCTTCGCCCACCTGACCACGCTGCTCGGCATGGCCGTGATGACAGTCATGGCCGTGGCGATGTATGTCTGCGCCGACTTGATGATGGGCATCATGACTCCTGTCGAGTCAATCCGCGCCCTTGGCACCGAAGTGCTTCGCATCGAGGCATGGGCCGAACCGATGTATGCCGCCTCAATCGTGGCCTATGGGGCCTTTGTTGGCGTGGGCGACACCATGCTCCCTGCCACAATGAACTTCGGCAGCATATGGCTTGTGCGCATACCGCTTGCGGCAATCCTGGCCCCGACATGCGGCCTTCGCGGCGTATGGATAGCCATGTGCGCCGAGCTTGCCTTCCGTGGCCTTATCTTTCTGGGACGAATGCGCTGGGGACACTGGCTCAAGCCGGGACGCACATCCGAAGTACCCTCCGACGTGATAGATGTCTGACGGGGCTTTATGGCACCGCCACTTTGTCGTTTTTCTCCATGTCGGCCCTGCTGCGACTCGCAGTAACAAGATATACGCCGCCGAAAATCAGGCATATCGCTACCAGCTTGGTCATATTGAATGTGTCGAGCCCTATGCTCACCGCAACCATACAAGCCACTATGGGCTGCACATAGTTGTACATGCCGGCCACTGTCGGCCTCAGGCGCTTCTGCCCGGCCACCATGAGTATATAGCTCAAGAAAGTGGCACCTACCACGATATATGCCAAGGCACCGATTTGCGCAGCCGTAAGGCCGCTCCACCCTGTTGAAGCAAGGTCGTGGGCGGTAAAAGGCAAAATGCAGATAAACGAGAATGTAAACATCCACTTCATGATTGTCACAAGCGAATATTTGCTCACAAAGTTCTTGTACAGCACCAGGTAGAAAGCAAAGCTCAATTGGGCGAAAAGCACCAACAGGTCTCCCCATATCGCCTTGCCACCATCGACACCAGGCATTACCTTCCCTCCAAGGATAAGCAGCAACGCACCGCTTGCGCCAAGCACGATGCCCGATACCTTTTTGACCGTTATCGGCTCTCTGAGTATCAACGCGGCCAAAATCATAGCCCACAAGGGCATACTGGTCGTGATGATAGAAGCGTCGCCTGGCGAGGTCATGCTCACACCGAAGATAAACGAACCTTGATTCAGAGTTATACCGAACAGCGACGCACAAAACAGTTTCAAAAGGTCGCGACGGCTCACTTTTTCTGCCGGTAAGAACAACGAAAGAAGCCAAAAAAGCACCATGGCGCCCCCTATGCGCATGTCGGTAACGACAAAGGGGGTTACAGCACCACTGGCCATAAGTAACTTCGACACCGGCGACATAAGCCCCCACAAGGTATTAGCCCCGAGCATCGAAGCATGACCAACAAGGTCGAATTTCATATCGTATCTGGAATTAAATAAAATTTAAGGTCTAAGGAGCTTAGAAGAAGGCCCTTAAACCTTAAATTTCAAACTCCAACCTTTCGCTTGCGAAAGTTGGATTAGTTATTATGCCTTAGCAGCGAGAGGAGAGGGAACGTTGTAAACGCGCTGTGCCAGTTCCTGGTCGAGCATATAGAGGGCCAGGCCGTTGTCGCCGATGAGTTTCAGACGGTCGATGAGGCTCTTGGCTGTCTCTTCTTCCTCGACTTGCTCTGCTACGAACCAGTCAAGTTTGCCACGGGTGGCATAGTCGTGCTCAGCCTCGGCCAGGGCATAGAGGTTATTGATGAGAGCTGTCACTTTCTCCTCGTGGGCAAGGGTATCGGTATATGCTGCGAGGGGGCTTTCCCATGTGGTGGGCACATCGGCAATGGCCTTGAGTTCTACACGGCCGCCACGGCTAAGGAGATAGTTGATGAAGATTTCGGCATGAGCCTGCTCTTCTTTGAACTGGATGCGGAACCAGTTGGCAATGCCCGTATGGCCTTCGGCCTCGAAGTGCATGCCCATCGAGAGGTAGAGATATGCCGACCAAAACTCGGCATTGATTTGCGCATTGATTGCGTCTTGGATTTTAGGACTAATCATAATATTGATTATTAGTTATTAAGTCTTGCAAGCCATCGGCCTGCCTACTCTTTTGTTTCTTATGTGATTTAACTACGGCATACGAT
>VSPF01000250.1 GCA_009775195.1 Muribaculaceae bacterium | reverse complement strand
AATTAGGCTTTTCAAATCCAAAAGTTGAATTCTTCCGAAGATTACACTAATTTTGCACTTGCCAGTTGACTCTGCACTATTTTTCATTGCAAATATTATTTGTCTATTACAAAATAAAATACTAATTTTGCACGAGAAAGACATTCAACCTTCTAACACATCAATTATGAACCGTAAATTGTGCTATGTACTGGGTCTGGGCGTTGCCCTGACACTGAGTTCCTGTGGTAAGAAACTCGGCCAGTTCAGCTCTGATTACTTCAGTGTAAACCCCAACCCCCTCGAGGTTGTGGGCGAGAACGTGCCTGCAAGTGTCAGCGCTAAAATCCCTGCTAAATTCTTTGTCAAAAACGCCGAGGTCACCGTTACCCCCGTCCTGACATTCAATGGTCAGGAAGTCGCCTCTCAGTCCTACTCGTTCCAGGGCGAGAAGGTGCGTGGCAACAATCCCGTCATCTCATACGAGTACGGCGGCACACAGACCATCCCCGTAGACTTCAAATACCAGCCCGAGATGGCAAAGAGCGAGCTCATGCTCGACTTCACCGTCACCCAGGGCAACAAGAAATATGTCCTCCCCCGTGTCAAGGTCGCTAACGGCGTTGTCGCCACTGCTGCCTTCGCAAATGCCGCCGGTGTAACACCCGCGATTGCTCCCGATGCCTTCCAGCGCATCATCAACGAGAAGTATGCCGCCGACATCATGTTCCTCATCAACCAGGCTAACATCCGCGCCGGCCAGCTCAACAGCGACGCCATGCTCGAGCTCCAGAAAGAAATCAAAGAGGCCAACGGCGACACCGCCCGCGTGCTCCAGGAAATCAACATCCAGTCGTACGCCTCGCCCGACGGTGGTGTAGAACTCAACACCAAGCTTGCCGCAAACCGCGAGAAGAACACCAAGGGCTACGTAGAGAAACAGCTCAAGAAAGATAAAATCACCGAGTTCGGCGAACTTACCGCACAGTTCACCGCCCAGGATTGGGAAGGCTTCCAGAAACTCGTTGCCCAGAGCAACATCCAGGACAAAGACCTCATCCTCTCTGTTCTTTCGATGTACAAAGACCCCGAGCAGCGCGAACGCGAAATCCGCAACCTCTCGTCAGTCTTCGAGCAGCTTGCCGACCAGATTCTGCCCCAGCTCCGCTATAGCCGCATCACTGCATCTATCGACGTGATTGGCAAGAGCGACAGCGAAATCAAGGCTCTCGTAAACAGCAACCCCAAAGCCCTCTCGGTAGAGGAAATCCTCTACGCCGCCACACTTACCGACGACAACGCACAGCGCCTCAAAATCTACGACCAGGCCGCACGTCTGTATCCCAACGACTACCGCACATGGAACGACCTTGGCATGGCTCAGTATGTCGACGGTGACTACGATGCCGCAAAGGCTTCGTTTGCCAAGGCTGCACAGCTCACAAAGAACGGCGAGCCCCAGATGAACCTCGGCCTTATCGAGATGCTCCAGGGCAACTACAGCAAGGCCAACCAGTACTTCGGCTCTGCTGCCGGTGTCAAGGAACTCGGCGACGCCATGGGCGTTTACTACCTCAAGCAGGGCGATGCCGCTGCCGCAGTGAAAGCCTTCGGCGACACCAAGAGCAACAACGCCGCCCTTGCCCAGATTCTTACCAAAGACTACAGCAAGGCTAAATCGACCCTCGCCGCAATTGACCGTCCCGACGCCACCACCTACTACCTGATGGCTGTCCTCGGTGCCCGCACCAACAACGAGTCGATGCTCAACACCAACCTCCGTCAGGCTGTGCGTCTCGACAGCAGCCTCGCAAAACGCGCTGTCGACGACCTCGAGTTCGCAAACTACAACCTCTCGAAGGCCCTCAACTAATCCGAAACAATTTCAATCTCATAAAAACGCGACCCATCGGGCCGCGTTTTTTGTATATAGGAAGGCACCATGGAGCGTATCCGTCCGAAATAGGCCGGCTTGTACATAGCGTCTTGGGTTGCGAACTTTGCAATCAAAAACGCTATGTTTAA
>VSPF01000025.1 GCA_009775195.1 Muribaculaceae bacterium | reverse complement strand
GGGCAATCCCTCTCTCCTTGCTAAGAGATGTTGCAGATTATCTAGTCTAGTTTTGCACTTCGATTTAGAATCTGCAATTATGCCCCGAAACAAACCCAAAATACCAAAAGATAACATTTTTTTGCTTATATGATTGAGTTTAGCTAACTTTGCGACATACCAAACACGTTGGAAAGAAGAATGAAAGAATCCATCATCATTAAAAATCTTGGCCCGCTTCAAGATATAATAATAGAGGACATCAAACCCCTTTCTATACTTATCGGCTCATCAGGAAGCGGAAAAAGTCTCCTGATGAAAACCATATCCATGATGAGATATATCTATAAACGTGTCAACATCCGTTCTTATCTCATTAATTCGGGCTTGAAACGGTCGCCTTTTCGCTTACGTTTCGAGTCGATGTTGCATGATGATATGGATTTCTATCTCAAACAATCCAACGTCAAAATAATATATAAAGTAGAGTTTTCAAGTGGATGGAATTACACAGTCGAATACTCTGACGGCACTATAAAAGTCCCCAAAAAGATAGCCGACGACGACCTGGTTTTCGCCAAAGAATCATGGGTCTCAGAGACACGCAATGTGATACCGCAGTGGATAGCAAATCCGGCAAACGGTCGTGGTTCTTTAGGTTTCTATTTCACCGAAACACTCAATGATTTTGGAGAAGGAGCCAATGTGCTCAAAGAAATCGACATGGCATTTGTCGGTGCCAGACTTGAAATAGTAAAGGTAAAAGGCATATTAAGATTTATGCTGAAAATAGAGGGCGTTTCAAATCCGATTGAGTTGCGTTTCGCATCATCGGGAATGCAAACATCGGCCCCCTTGGCTCTGCTTGTGAAATATTTCTCAAATGATTTTTCATTTAAAGATGCAAAGAGACGCTCCGTACTAAGCTATCTATACGATACCGACCAACTCGCCGAGTTCCACCCATCCATTGAACTCGCAGCCGTAAAGTCTCTCGTTCAAATGCACATAGAGGAGCCCGAATTGAGTCTTGACCCACGGTCACAAATAAAACTTCTTGATACGCTCATTGATACCGCTTTTATCAATAACACCAATAATGTCAATTTGATGTTTGCGACTCATAGCCCATATATCGTCAACGCCCTCAACCTGGTGATGGCGCGAACCAGGGGCACGGCACTTGCTGCCGATAAAATAGGTGTTTATAGACTTGTCGATGGACGCAACATCAATTTAATGTCACAAGACCAAGACGGCCGACATATCGTAGATACGGGAGACCTTACCGAGCCTATGGCTGAAATTCTCGACGAATACCGGCAATTAATGCGTTGAGCCATGGCAATTATAGAGGATTTACTCAAAGCAAAGGGTGTTTCTTACTCTAATGATTTCGCACTGACCGACAACAACTCTTGCGATTCTTGCAAAGCCGGCCAACTGCCAAAAGGCATTCGCTGCAATAGGGATATAATGAGCGTACACCCGTTAGAATCTGTCACGGTCTTACCTCTTGACCCATGGTTCAAAAACCTACCACAAACATCAAAGACCGGCATCAAGAACTGCGACTATCTTCTTTGCGATACAGATGAGATTTTGGGTAGAAAACGTGTTGCCTTATGCGACCTCACTTGCTCGGACAGCGCCTATATCGAGCCTGGGAAATCACTAAAATATCCACAAGGCAAGCGAAGCTATGCTATCAGCCAAATGATTTCTACAGCAAAGTTTTCCTTGACACTGATGTGCTGGGATTTCAAATAGCAATAGCGACTGAGCGCGACATGATTTTCGGAGTCAGGAGCTTCGATACAGTCAACAATGGCATTGTAGAAAGTGCTTTGTCCGGTTTTACCAGGACTCCGTCACAAATGGCCGAAACAATCAGGTCGGAGCAATATGTCGACGACTGCAAATTTTTCTATATTGAAGTCAAATATCCCACAGCGCTGGCATGGTGACCATGCTGGCTACTCAGCGCACGGCGAAGTCGACCTTGAGGGGATAATGGTCCGAGGCCCTGAGTGTGCCCTTCGATATATATAGTGGGGTCAGACCACCACGGTAGAGCACATGGTCGATACAATAATAGAGGTGTCGGGCGTTATACGTTATCATCGGCCCGAAACCGATTGAGGGATACACCGAGTGAAAACCGGCATCGGCAAAAGTGCGTATGGCATGGCACCCCGGCACATCGTTGAAGTCGCCGCATATTATCACGTCGGGACCACCGTAGAGCCTCAGCCACTGCATAATCTTATTGACCTGGCGCGCCCTGCCAACGGAGGCTGTACGCAACTTGTCGAGCACGAGCTTGCCGTCGTGGGCGTTTTCGGTCGCCTCGCGAAGGGGGGTGTTAGACAGGCCAAACGAACACAGGTGCACATTGAATATACAGATACGGCGTCCTGATGGCAAAGTAACCCGGAAGACTGCCACATCGCCCGAGAAATCAGAGCGGCTGACGTCGAGATGTATGTTTTCGACAGGATATTTAGACATTATACCCTGCGTGCCCGACGCTCCGCCGAAAATAATATATGGATACCTCGCCCTGAGACTATCGACACGGGCCTGAGTAGTGGCATCGCGACGAGGGAGCGCTATCGCATATGTCTCCTGAGTACATACGATATCTGCATTGGTCGACAATATATAGTCGGCAACCTCGGTGTTTCCGTCTTCGGCATACACCCCATCCAGGATATTATATGTAAGTAGCGAGAACTGCTCTGCCCCCTCGGGAGCCTTGGGTGTGGTGACATGCAGGGGAAAATATGTCAGCACAGGGCCACCGCAGGCAACAAGGCCGAGACCGAGCAGCAACGCACCACGGCGATACCACAAAAGTTGCAACACCAGCAATATCACGGCAAGCCAAAAACATATTGGGAAAGCCAGAGGCAACACACCCCACCAGGCACTATGACTCAGCGGCGACACGCAGCCGGCATAACCTGTGAGCAGCAATGCCACCACTACCAAGGTATCTACGAAAGCCGTAAGGCCGCGCAGAAAACGTAGCCATACCGGCCTCCTTTTCCGGGCTGCTGTTGTGTCGGCTACATTTTGTTGTCTTCGGGGACACATATTTACTCCGTTCTAAACCAAGATTGTAAAGAACGGCGGCTTAGAAGAACCAATGGTTGCTAAATACTCCCTTTTTCTTCCAATACAGCAGCAACAGGAAACCGAATATCATGCCGCCAAGGTGCGCGAAATGGGCCACGCCGTCGGCCGAACCCGACATACCGTAGACAAGTTCGAGCACGAAATATCCCAAAATGAGCCATTTGGCCTTGATTGGCACCGGCACCAGGATGAGATATACCGGCAAGTTCGGGAAGAGGAAGCCGAAAGCCAACAACACGCCATAAATTGCACCCGAGGCTCCCACCATGGGAGTATTGACAAAGGCATTGAGCTTGGCAAGGTCGGGGTCGGAGTAGTTATACCCACTCTGTATCAAGTCGAAACCCTCGTGTATGGCACGGTAGGCAATATCGGGCGGCAAGATGCCTTCCAAACTATTGATATAGATGGCAAACACACCCATCTGCACCAACGCGGCACAAATGCCACAGGTGATATAGTAGAACAGGAACCGCGCCGAGCCCATAGTCATCTCTATTGTACGGCCGAACATCAGCAGGGCGAACATGTTGAAGAACAAATGGGCAAAACCGCCATGTAGGAACATGTAGGTAAACAACTGGAACGGCTGGAAGGCCGGCGACGTAAAATAATACAATGCCAGATAACGGTCAAAAAAACGGTCTGCCGCCGGCAAAAGAGCCATAAGCAGCCATATTAGCACGTTGATTATCAAGAGGTTTTTGACAACCGGCGGTATAGTCTGGAAAAACGATGGTCGCGATGAGTACATTAGTATAATTTATAAATCGTATTGAACGGCAAATTTACGCAAAATTCCCCAAACAGCAAAATAGCCGCAAACAGGCCTCTCAAAATCACCGCAACATTCATTTTGCTAATTTTTGCTCAATAATGACGCGATTTCTTGCTGATTTATGGAAATTTGATTACCTTTGGCGCGTTAAACAGACCACAATAATCTGCAATGGACACAATTTCTATCCTAAAGGCTGTCGCGGCAATAATTCTGTCAGGCGCCTTTATGTCGGCCCACGCCATACCGGCCAAGCCCGGCCTGCTGACCGTGAGGCAGATAGACGGCACCACGGTGCCCGTACACCTCGTAGGCGATGAACGCGCCCACATGTACACCACACCCGACGGCTATCCGCTCGTTTCGGTCGGCGGCATTTTCTACTATGCCGCCTTCGACGGCAGCACCCTCGCCGGTACCACCATGCGCTTCGAGGGCGATGCCGCCATCGAGAAGACCTTGCCGTCAATCGACAAACGCGCCGCATTCAAGGCCGTAAGCGCGAAACGCCGTCCGGCAAAGGCCGACAAATATCCGGGCCTTTATACCGATGCAGCCTTCCCCCTCGAAGGCTCACCCAAAGCCCTGGTGATACTTGTCGAATATGCCGATGTAAAGATGACTCACCATGATGCTCTGAATTATTTCAGCAGAATGCTCAACGAACCGGGGTTCTCCGACTACGGCGGTACCGGCTCGGCAGTAGATTTCTTCAAGGAAAATTCGGGCGGAAAATTTACTCCTGTTTTCGATGTGGTCGGTCCTGTCACCCTGGCCAGGCCGCGTGAATACTATGGCGGCAACTCTGTCTACGGCGACCGCCACCCAGAAGATATGGTAATCGAGGCATGCCAACTGCTCGACGACGAGATTGATTTCACACAATACGATACCGACGGCGATGGCGTAATCGACAATGTGTTTGTCTTCTACGCCGGCCAGAGCGAAGCCGCCGGTGGCGGCGACGACTGCGTGTGGCCGCACTCGTCGAACATCGCCCAGCTTGGCGACTACTTCTTCGACGGCAAGCGGCTCGACTACTACGCATGTTCGAATGAATGGCAGGAAGGGCGCCCCGACGGCGTGGGCACGTTTATCCACGAGTTTTCACATGTCCTCGGCCTTCCCGACCTCTATGCCACAGTCGAGAGCGACGCCTTCACCCCCGGCGCATGGTCAACACTCGATGCCGGGCCATACAACAACAGCGGCTGCACGCCACCCCTCTACTCGGCCTTTGAGCGCACGGCTCTTGGCTGGCTATCGCCTGTCGAAATCACCGAGGCTTGCAATGCCACACTGCTGCCACTATCGTCAGGTATGGCCGGAATTGTAAAGACCTCGCAGGCCCAAGAATATTTCTTGCTCGAAAACCGCCAGCAGCATGGCTGGGACAAATATATCCCGGGCCACGGCATGCTAATATGGCATGTCGACTTCGACGGGGGTGTCTGGGCAACCAACACTGTCAACAACGACGCTGCCCACCAGCGTGTCGACCTCGTCGAGGCCGACGGGGTGGCGACAGCCTCTACACGTGCCGGAGACTCGTTTCCGGGCACAGCCTCGGTCACATCGCACACACTTAGGGCATGGGGCGGCAGCATCGACGCCCTACCCCTGACCGACATAGCCGAGACCGACGGTGTAGTGACATTCAAGGTCGCAGGCGGCAAGGCATCGCAGATTACCGAAAAAGCACTCGCGGCGACAAACATAGGCGCTCACAGCTTCACCGCCAACTGGGTCGCACGCCAGGGTGTAAACTACAAGCTCACCGTTACCGATGACAATGGCGTAGTAGACGGGTATGACAATCTCAACGTGGGTGCAGTCAGTTCATACCTCGTCGACGGCCTCGTAGCTGATACCGAGTATAGTTACACAGTTACAGGCTTCGAAGGCCTGCAGATGAGCGAACCATCGGCAGCCATATCGGTGACCACAGGCAATACACCCCTCGCCGAACTATCAGTCACGGCACTCGAAGCCGAGGAAGTGACGGCGGACGGTTTCACAGCATGCTGGCAGGCTGTAGCCGGCGCCACAGGCTACAATCTGACAGTGTTTACTCGCGAAGCCGCCGGGCCTCTGACCGACATCATGGCGTTCGACAACGGCCTGGGCGATGTCACCGCAAACGGCTGGAGCACGACCTCTACAATGATTTACAACATGGCCGGAATGGCCGGTTCGTCGGCACCGTCGCTGCGTCTTGGCCACGCCGGCACCATCACGTCGCCCACATATACCGACGGCATATCTGCCCTTTCGCTATGGCACCGAGGCAGCGGCACTCCCGACAATGCCCGCATACGCATCGAGGCCCATACCGCCGACGGCTGGCAGACCGTAGACGAATCGCCGGTATCAACCGAAAAGGGTGGTAAGGTACTCCGATATGCCGACATTCCGACGGGAACAGATGCCGTGCGCATCACTGCACTCTGCGAAAGCTGCAACATCGCCCTCGACGATATCGCAGTCAGCCACGGTACGTCATATAGCGCTACCCCCGTCAGACCCTACGACCCCGTGCTTGTGAGTGATGCCACACATTATGCCGTGAGCGGACTCCGCCCCGGCATCACATATTACTACACAGTCACAGCCACCGACGACGAGGGCAATTTGTCGAAGCCCTCGCGCCACATCGAGGTTTCGACACTCAGCGGCATCAGCTCAGTCGCTACTGACACGGCTACTATCCGCGCCGAAGGCCTTACCGTATATGTCAGCGGCATGGCGCATGATACCACGGTACGCCTGTGCGACACCATGGGACGTAACGTAGCCACCTCAAAGGGCGACTGTCAGCTCACAGCGACAACCCCGGGCCTATACATACTGATTGTAGGCAACGTTGCAACAAAAGTACTCCTCCGTTAAAAAGACACAGTCATGAACCATAATATATTACGGACATCAATCCTCGTCCTCGGCCTTGCAGTCGGCATCGCATCGACCGCCCAGGAAGCCCGGCGTATGCATCCGAGACAAAAAGAACTGACCCGCGAAGTCAGCCAGACGGCAAACCCGTCAGAAGCCGTGCTTGCCCCACGAGTACGCGGAGCTAAAGGCCAACTGTCAATGCCTCTGACAGCCACGCCGCGACTGAGGGCACCGCAGCAAAACAGCGACACATCATTGCCTACTGTCGCCGGTGGCGTAATCATATCTGACACCTGGGGCGACACCAAGCAATACGGTGTATACACACTCAGCGCCGCAGGGTCGAAATTAGTCGTCGACAAAGCAAAGGCCACCGACGGCGGCGTGCTGAAAGACGACATATTCTATGCACTCCAAATGGAAAACGACGCCCTATTCGGCCCAACGGTCTACGTGCAAGGATATGACATCAACACCTCTGAAAAGGTCTATGACGAAGAGACCTATTTTGCCAACCGCGCCGCCGTCGACATGACTGTCGACCCAGTCACAGGCACCATCTACGGCATCTTCTGGAAAGACGATGATTTGTCGGGCTATATGCTTGGCAAAATCGAATATCTCCCCACCGGTCCGAAAACAAGAAAAATCATCGACCTCCCCGGCGACTGGTGCGCCCTTGCCGCCGACAAAGCCGGCAACCTCTATGGCGTACGCCGCGAAATCGAGGGCAATGCCGTAAAATCATCGGCAATCTATCTCTTTGTAGACATCGAGGAAGGCGAAGTCGCCAAAATAGGCGAGACCGGCCAACAGCCGCTGTATCAGTCATCAATGACTTACGACGCCTCTGCCGACCGTATGTTATGGAACGTCTGCCCGGCCGACAACACCGGCTCGATTTACGAAGTGAGCCTTACCACCGGCATTGCCACCCTGCTCTACGCCCTCCCGGGCAACGAGGAAATCATGGGCATGTATATCCCTGCCGCCACGTCGTCGGCAAACACTCCTGCGGCACCCACCGACCTTGCATTTGACTTTGTCAAGGGGTCGCTCGAGGGCTCTATTGGCTTCACAGCCCCGTCGACACTCTTCGACGGCTCGGCACTTACCGGCGAACTGAGCTATACCCTCACCATCGACGGCACAAAGAACTACGACGGCACATGCACACCCGGGCAGAAGGTAGCGGTGCCTGTCACCTTTGACAAGGGCGGCAAACACGAAGTCAGCGTGACAGTTAGCAACGCCGATGGTAAGTCACCAGCACTAAAAGGCAGTTTCACCGCCGGCTTCGCGACACCTAAAGACCCGGCAAACGTAGTTATGACCGTCGACGGCGACAATGTTTCCGTTACATGGGATGCAGTGACGGCTGCCGCCGGCGAAGGTTATTTCAATGCCGGTGACGTGCGCTACCGACTCGTACAAAACCCCGGGGCGACTGTAGTGGCCGAGGCAATGACTGAAACTTCATACACAGGCAAACTCCCCGCCGCCGATGGCTATACCGTCTACAACTTCATTGTAACGGCAATCATGGGCGATGCCGAATCTAAGGCCGTGAAGTCTAACTCGTACAGCGTCGGCACCATAGAACCGCCATATCTCGAAGACTTCGCGGACGCGGCATCGTTTGAGAGTTTTACCGTCGCAGGCACATGGCGTTATGATAGAAAAGGATATGTCTACTCATCGTATGCCGACGGCAATGCATGGCTCTTCACCCCGGCAATAAAGCTCGAAGGAGGTAAGACCTACAAACTCACCTTCGACGCACTCGCCGATATGGGCAGTTGGGATGCAGAAAAGCTCGAAGTAAAAATGGGACAAGGCACAAGTGCCGCCGATATGGTCACCACCGTCCTTGCCCCGTTCGAAATCACATCGGAATCGTTTGTCAACTACAGCGGCCTGCTATCTCCTGCTACCGACGGCCTATACCATATAGGCTTCCACAACATGGCTGTAGACTCATGGGGTCTAAAAATCGACAACATCAGCATCGAGGCACCGCTCGACAACAGCGTGCCGGCAACTATCACCGACCTTACGGCCCGTGGCGATGCCGACGGCAAGCTGCTTGTCAATCTCAGCCTCACCGCGCCTGACAAGACATTTACCGGCGAGGCCCTCGACCACATCGACCGCATCGAGGTATATCGCGGCACGGAATTAATCAAGACCTTCGACGCCCCCGCACCCGGAGCACACCTCGACTATACCGACACTACGCCGGCACCCGGTGTCAACGAGTATTCGGCGACAGCCTACAATGCAGCCGGGTCAAGCGAGAAGGCCACCGCGACGGCATTTGCAGGACTCGACAAACCGGCTATGCCGGGCAACCTTAAAGTTGTCGAAATCGAAGACGGCATTGTCACCGTGAGCTGGGACAAGGTCAGCAGCGGCATACATGGCGGCCCAATCAATCCCGACCTGATAACATACGACGTGGCAACATATATCAACGGCGACATGGACCTCAACGCCATGCAGCTCAGCGACAATAGTGCCACATTCCGCGCCATCGCCGACGGGTCGCAGGAATACATGCAATTTGTCGTCTTCCCCATTATCGTCAACGGCGACGAAGAAATAGAAGGCGACCCGGCCATGTCGGAGCAAATCGTCGTCGGCACGCCCTCAGAGGGGTACCGGGAGTCATTCAGAGGTGGTTTCTGCCTGACACCCCTCGCCATCGAGCGCGTCAACAAAGGCGGCGTGGCCCTGCACACCGATGCCGACGGCGTGCCCTCGCAAGACGGTGACAACGGCATAATCGCCATCAGCGGCAACACCGTGGGCGCAAGCGCGGCCATCGCAAGCGGCAAAATCAGCCTCAGAGGCATGGTAGAGCCAACTCTGACCTTCTATACATTTACACTTACCGACGCTGCTGCCGGGCACGCCTCGCGCAACAAACTCGAGGTCGCCATAGCCGAAGCAGGGGGTGAGTTTGCAAGCGAGCTCGCCACCACTATCGACGCGATTGGAGCCGAAGCCGGGTGGCACCTTGTAAGCGTGCCGCTGGGCAAATATGCCGGCAAGAGCATCGTATTCAAGATTACAGCCGAAGTTGTCAACTTCTCTTACACGCCGATTGACAACATCCGCGTTGGCAGCAATATCGACCACGACATAGCAGTCAACACACTCTCCGCACCTGTGCATGTACGCGCCGGTGAGGAGTATAAGGTATCAGTACTCTACGCCAACCTCGGCACCAAGGCTGTCGATAAATTCGACCTCGCCCTCTATGCTGACGATGAATTATTACAAACGCTGCCGTGCAACGCCATCGCGGCCGGAGGCAGCGGGGCACGCCAGTTTACTGTGACCATGCACCCCTTGCAGAGCGACGACGTAACCCTCCGGGCCAAGGCCATACTCAGCACCGACGGCAATAGCGACAACGACAGCGGCGCGGCCGTCACTGTAAAACCTGTCGTGCCCAACTATCCGTGCGTCACCGACCTGCATGGCACGCTCCACAACTCCGGCAAACCGGTATTGACATGGAGCGAACCCGACTACGACGACTTCGCCCTGCCGCTTGCAAAATCAGAGGACATGGAAGATTGCGAGGCTTTCAAACCGAGCCTTGAAGGCTGGACATTTGTCGATGGCGACGGACTGCCGACAGGCACGTTCCAAAACGTGGTCATGCCGGGCATAGATAAGAACTCGCTGCAGTCGTTCTGGATTGTCGACGCGGCATCAGATGCCATACCGCCGCGCTACAGCAGCAGCTTTGCCGCCGTTTCCGGCTCGAAGTACCTTGTGGCAATGTATGCCATCGGCGGCCGCAACGACGACTGGGCCATATCCCCCGAGCTATCAGGCGAAATGCAGTATGTTTCGCTCTATGCAAAGAGCTACAGCTCTACAATATCAGAAGAATTCGAAGTCCTTGCCTCGGCCAATGGTACGGCAAACAGTGATTTCAGCCTTGTGGGCAAGGTTGCATCTGTGCCTCACACGTGGACGGCATACGAATTTCTTCTTCCTGTCGGGACGAAATATTTCGCCATACGCTACTGCGCCGACGATGCCATGATGCTGATGATTGACGACATCCGCTACAACGCAGCCGGCGAAGACGAACGCCTCACACTTGCAGGGTTCAACATCTACCGCAACGGCACCAAGGTCAACGAAAAGCCCGTTGAAGACTTTGAATATACCGATGCTCTAGCCACTGGCTCGACCAACACCTACGTCGCAACGGCAGTCTATACCCACGGTGAATCTGCCGGGTCAAACGCAGTGACAGTCGAAATGTCATCTGTTGCCGAGATTGATGCTTCGCAAATCAGCATCAAGGCCGAGGACGGCGCAATCGCCGTCTACGGTGCCGACGGCCAGGAAGTAAGCGTCTACACTCCCGACGGCCGCACGGTGACGACAGTCACCGCCGCAGCCGAGACGCATATCCCCGTGGCAAGCGGCATCTACCTCGTACACACTCCCTCCGTTACCGCCAAGGTAATCGTGCGCTGAGGGCCTCCGCCAACAAGTTTAGTTTATAGACAAAACTTACGCCAATTTCAGGAAAAGTTTTGTCTATAAACTAAACTTTACTTATATTTGCAAAAAGTTTAGTTTATGGAAGAAAGAAGCACGATTTTAGAACGGCCTATATATATGGATAGGATAACCCCATATATAGACACCAATATAATTAAAATCCTTGTCGGGCAGCGACGAGTAGGTAAAAGTTATATCCTAAAAGCAGTTGCCTGGGAAGTCAGACATCGCAATCCTGAAGCCAACATTATAAGCATCAACCTCGAAGATTTCGCCTTCTCGCATATCACTGATGCCAAAGAACTCAACGATGCAATATCTTTGCAACTGGCCGACGGCAAAAGAAATTATATCTTTCTTGATGAAATACAAGAGGTAGAAGGTTTCGACAAAGTTGTGCGTTCCCTTATACTCAACCCTCAAAACGATGTGTACCTTACCGGCAGTAACAGCAGCATGTTATCATCAGAAATCGCATCACGACTGGCCGGCCGCAGCATACAAATCCATGTACACCCACTCACTTATGGCGAGTTTTTAGAGTTTCATTCATACACAGATTCCGACGAATCACTTGCGACATATCTCCGATATGGAGGTCTCCCCTATCTGATGCATCTTCCCGAACAAAAGACTTGGTCAGAATATCTTGGAGGGGTAACCGATGCAGTGGTCTACCGAGATGTTGTCAGCAGACATTCTTTGCGCAACACCGACTTCCTACAGCGTCTACTTAGATTTTTGGCCGATAATATAGGACAAATCTTCAATGCCAAGCGTATTTCGGACTATCTCAAATCGCAACGAATATCCACCAGTGTGACAGGGGTTCAATCATATATCGCCTACGTAGAAGAAGCCTATATAATAAACCGGATAAGGCGTTGGGATATCGAAGGCAAGCGCTATTTTGAGATAGGTGAAAAAATATTCTTCGAAGACCTCGGAATACGCAACTCAATCGTCGGCTATCGTCCCAACGACATAGGCGGACTGATGGAAAACGCAGTATATAACCATCTTAGAGCCCATGGCTATGAAGTCAAAATAGGTGTTGGCATACAAGGGCGCGAGATAGACTTTATAGCCGAAAAAGATAATGAATACCGATATGTGCAGGTCGCTCTTTCCATTCTCAATGAAGCGACAGCCCGACGCGAATTCGGCAATTTAGAGAATATACCAGACAATTATGAAAAGATAGTTGTCACCTATTCCGAATCTGCCCCCAACACATACAACGGCATCAGACAAATGTCTCTGCGCGAATTTTTACTAAGTTGAATTCGTAGAAACTCATAACTGCTGGCAGAGGAGGGTTATGGCGGTGGCGGAGGCGCGGTCGATGACTGCGGCACGGTCGCCCGAGAAGTGGCAGAGGCGTGTCACTGTGCCGGCAGGGGTGTGGGCTGCAAGCCATACGGTGCCGACGGGTTTGCCGGGGGTCGCACCGCCGGGGCCGGCGATACCCGAGCTTGCCACTGAGCAGTCGGCGCAACATGCGCGAGCGACGCCCTCGGCCATTTGCCGCACCGTGGCTTCGCTGACGGCACCGTCGTTTTCGAGGGTTTCAGCACGCACGCCGAGGAGGCCCATCTTTACATCGTTGGCATACGACACGACACCGCCTGTAAAGGTGTCGGAGCATCCCGGTATGGCTGTGAAGAGGTGGGCGATGTTGCCGCCAGTGCAGCTCTCGGCGGTGGCAAAAGTCCAGCCGTGCGAACGGAGTTTGTGGAGCGCGATTTCGGCGGGGGTAAGTTTGCCTTCGCCTGCAAGTTTGTCGCCGAGGGCGAGGCGCAGCTTTGCCGCCTGGTCGGCAAAGACTTCGTCGGGGGCTCCGGGTGCGCCGTCGAGGCGCAGCACAATCTCGCCCGGCGAGGGCAAGTAGGCCAATTTGAAGCCTTCGGGCATGGCATCTTCGAAACCGGCAAGGTGTTCGGCCAAACCCGACTCGGTGATGCCTGTCACGGTAAACTCACGGTGCATGATATGGTCGGCCATGCCGAAGTGTTCGCGCACCTGGCGACGCACCTCGGGCAGCATGCCACGAGTCTCGAAGGGCACTCCCGGCATGGCGACGAGGACGTGGCCGTCGCGCTCGAACCACATGAGCGGCGCCGTACCAAGCGCGTTCATAATGACGCGGCACGAGGTTGGCACCCATGCCTGACGGCGCGTAAGGTCGTTGAGCTGCAGGCCACGCTCGGCAAAGATGCGCTCAACGTTGCGCGACACATCCGGGTCTTCTACGAGAGTGCCGCCAAAGATTTCGGTCATTACACCCTTGGTAATATCATCGCGCGTGGGGCCGAGTCCGCCGGTGGTAATGACGAGGTCGGAAACGGAGAGGGAAGCCTCGATAGCATCGCGGATATCGGCGGCATTGTCGCCGACGGTGCGTACGCTGGCAACCTGCCAGCCCTGTTCGCTAAAGGCGCGGGCGATGAGACCTGAGTTGGTATCGGTAACGCGCCCGAGCAGTATTTCGTCGCCGATGATGATTATTGAAAGTTTCATATATAATTCAAATCATAACATTATATTTGGCGTCCTCTCCGAGGACAAAGACCTGACTGCGAGTTTTTAACCCCACGAATAATCGTGGGGTTAACCACAAAAGCGTCGTCTCCGACGACTTTTTTCAAAGATAACAAGCAATACCATCAACATTTACATTCTATCGGGCCAGGTTGAGGTTGAGCGACACGCCATACGACGAGTTTGTGGTGGGATAAGCACTTGTCGTAACGATTGGGCTGTTGACCTGGTGGTCGAAGTAAGCCGACAGGGTGAGACGCTTGCTCAATATATACGAGGCGGTGAAATTGATGTTGATAGTGTTGGTGCCGCTGGTAGGCTGCGTATAGTTGCCCTCGATACGACGCATGAGTGCCTGATTGTTCTGGAACGAGAAGTCGGCATTGAGCGTGAGGTCGTTGCTGACGCCTGTCTGGGAACCCTTCATCTTGAGCACGGTGTTGAAGCCCACAATCTTGTAGCCGGCACCGATTGTGATGCCTCGCGACGAAGCCTCTACGACCTGTCCGGCCGCGCTGTTGAGAGTGAGCGTGCGCTGGTCGCGATACTCGAGGTTGAACTGCAAGTCGTTTTTAAGCGTGGCGTTGATGCCGATAAGCGGTGCAAAACGCTCGGTGATGGCAACCGACGAGATATTGAAGGGCGACGATGGTATGGGCTGCCCCGAAAGCTCGTCGAGTGTGAAACCAAGGTTGGCCTTGCCGTCGGCACTGACCCAGTTGAGGTAGGAGTTGAACGAGCCGACCGAGTAGGTACACTGATAGGCATGAGTGAGCGAGAACGACTTAAAGATATTGCGCATATTGCCCAGGTTAATCAGGCCGTCGTAGTTGATGCGCCAGTTGGGGAGCACCGACGAGAAGCCGGGGAAGGGGTCGAGGGTCTGGCGACGCGCATTAGTCTTGGTGTAGGCAGCGACAAAGGCCGGGATGAGGACGTCGGACGACGTTTCGCTCACCGCGCCGGTCTCGGGGGAATATGGCTGTCCGCCGAGGGGATTACCGGCCATGAAGCCGGTGGTAGGATATACCAGCCCTGCATACTGCGCCTCTACGCGGTCGCGAATTTCGGGGATATTGGCAAGGAACTGGTCGAAAGCCGCCGAGCGGTAGCCGTCTTTGGCGTTCGACGACCTGAGGGCGGTGAGTATGGCGCAATGAGTCTTTGTGTAGGAGCCCGACAGCGTGGTGGGCATACCCTCGTACATAAACTGCATCTGCGAGTTGCGGTTATCTGTACGGTTGAATGTCAGGGTGATTTTGAGACCCTTGACAGGCTCGATGACGCCTTCGATATTGAGCTCGTTTGTCTTTGCCCAGACAGCAGGCGAAGTCTGGCCGTCGTCGGTGATGAGCCAGCCACGGTCGAGGGCCTTGCGCACATAGCCCTCGTCGGTAAAGCCGAAGGCGAAGTCGAGGCCGGGCGACATGGGCCCGTAGTGCTGCGACTGGCCGAAGACATTGCCTATGTCAGGGCGGAAAAGCGGGAGCGAAAGAGAGCGCGTGTTGCGGTAGCGCACCGACACCGAGCGCGGCGACATGACGAAGCGCAGGGCATACTCGCCAATCTCGCGTGCAAGGTTTTTCTCCTCTTTCAGCACCTCGGTAATGGTGAACTTGAGGTTTTGCTCGCCCCGGGTGAGGACTTCGAGCGTATTATTGTCGACAATCTTTGTCTCGACTCGCACGGGCTTGTTGTCGGTAGCATTGACAGCGACAACCTTGAGCTTCTTAGTGCGCAGGTTGTGCTTGATGGTGAGTGTGGTATCGGGCTTGAGCTGATATGTGCGCTCGAACTTGCGGGCCTTCTTCTGCGCCGCCGATGTCGGGCGGCGGTTGGCGAAACGCTTGTTGACCTCCTTCATGATGGGAATCTTGTTGTAGAAAGTCTCGAAGTTTATGCGTCCGTCGGCAGTCCACGCGGCCTGGTTGGCGATACTGTTGCCCATGCGCACACCGTCGATAGTGGCACCACGGTCCCAGCGGTACGTGGCGTTGTAGCTCACATTGCCGGTAAGGAAGTCGAGGAACGCGATTTTAGAGAAGGGGGCCTTGTAGGAGCCGGTAAAGGTCTGGTTGTAGCTCCACGGCGTACCCATAGACTTGAGGCTCTGCCATATAGTGTCCTTCCAGTCGCGGTATTTGTCGGGGAAAAGCTTCTTGTTGACAGCCCCGACGGTCTCCTCGATGCGCGCCGAGGTGTTAGAGCTAAACGACAACTGCAGACTCTTGGTGAGGTTCCATGTGAGCGACAGTTGGCGGTCCCAAAGCCAGTTCTTGCTTACCGACACGGGCAGTTGGAACATCACGTCGGCCTCGGAGCGCGTCTGCTGCTCGTAGTAGTAACGGGTCATGGTGGTGAGGAAGGAGATGTTGTTCGGTAGCCACTGCAGCTCCCACTCGCGCAAGAAGCGGGCGTTCTTGCCCTTGCCCTTCACCTTGCCGAACGGTTTGAAGGGCTTGATAAAGGGCGAATAAGAGTATGCCAGCGACCCACGATAGTCGTTGGTGTTCTCGTACTCGGTGGTCGGGTCGTTCTTGCTCTGCTTGGTAAAGGAGAAATTGAGTGTAAAGTTGGCAGGGTCCCATGGCATGGGGTTCTTGCTCTTGACATCGAATTTGAGGCCCGAGACCGAGAAATTCTGTATGGTCGACCGCTCGATGGCGAAGGCGCTAATCGAGTCGCGCTCGTGGTCGTTGGCGCAGTCGTCGAGGGCGTCTTTGAGCAGCACGTCCTGGTCGAGGGGATTGTATTTTGGCGAGGTCTTTTCCTTTGTCACCGAGTAGTAGATTGGCGCGCGGAGCTTTGCCTTCTCGGGGAGGAAGCGGCCCAGGTCGGCCTGCACGGCAAAGTTATACTGCTCGTAGTCGTCGAGGCGGCGTTCGTTGAGCGACTGGTCTACGCTGCCGAAGCCGGCGGTCTCGATGTGGGCGCCGAGGTTGACAGTTGCGATATCGCTCATGCTGAGGGTGGCATTGGCCTTGGCGGCCCAGCCGCCGGCCTCGTTGAAGTCAGTGACCTTGAGTTCGTTGACCCATACGATGCCGTCCTTGGTAGTGGCGGCGTTGTTGCGCACTCCTATCAAGATTACGCGCACATCGCTGAGCGAGGGGTTGCCCATCACGGCCATGCGGTTGCGCTCGTTGTCGGGGTCACGGCCGCTGAAGAGCGTGCCGTATCCCACGCCGCTCTCCTCGTTGCGCTTGGCACGATTGCGCTCCTTTTTGAGTTCGACCAGGTTTTGGAGATTGAAGTCGAGGTAGTTCGACTGCGGCCACACTATATACTGGTCAGACGCAAGATAGCGATTATAAGTGCCTGGAGGAGTGAGGGCGAGGGGCACCTCGTACTCATAGAAGTTGTTTTTGACATCAGAGCCCAGTCGCACGAAGACCGACATCTGGCCCGACTGCAGGTTTGTGGCATTGTCAATCAGGGCCTCGGCGTGTACCCACATCTGCATACGCTTGTAGTTGCGCAGGTCGAGCTGGGTGTTGCGATATACGCCGCGTGCGTCGCCGGCGGTAAGGCCGGTGAGCTTCATCGACATAGACTGCTCGTTGAGCTGCGTAATCTGGCTCTGGCCGGGGTCGGTGATACGTGTCACACCGGGAGGCAGCACATAGTTGACAGGTGTGCGCTCGTCATTTTCCTCGATATTGACCACGCTGACATCGAGCTGGCCCTGGGCGGGGGCGTCGCCACGGTTGTTGAGGTTGAAATCGTAAGTACGCCACTCGCCGCGCACGAGTTCGAGGCTGCCGAAACGCAGGTGCGTGGTGTGCTTGAAGCCGGTCAGGAAGAGGCGCGCAAAGCGTATGGTCGAGAAGTCGGTGATATTGCCGACGACCTTCTCGTACTCGCTCAGGGGCACCTTGAACTGGTACCACTCGACTTCCTGGTTCGAGCCGTCGCGCACGGGTACGATTGACACCTGCTTGTCGGTGATGAAGTTCTTGCCGACGACGAGGTCTTCGGGGCGGATAGACACGCGGTACTGGAAGTACCGCTCGTACTCGTTGAGGGTGTTGTCCTGGTTTATATCCTCGACATCGGGCACCGAGCGCGACGACTGGTAGAGGGGGTCGGGGGCATCCTCGGGCGAGAGCGAGTTGCCCTCTACGCCGTTATAGCGTTTATAGCGCTCGAGGATGCCGAGGCGCTGCTCGTCGTAGTCGTAGCCACGGTAGAAGTGGTAGTTGTCGCCGGCGGGGTCGTTGAGCGGCGAGAATAGGTCGGTCTGCTGCTCGGCAACGCTGCCGGCCGAGAGCTTGCGAGTGTATGAGTCGAGATAATTCTGATATGTGGGGAATACAAACTCCTGGTCGTTGTGCAGACCGTCGAGGCCGACGTCCTGCGCCAGGCGCGAGCCGGTGTTGTTGTCGAACGAGTAAGTAAGCGAGTTCTGCTTCGACACGCGGCCCCATGCGGTCTCGGTGAGGTATTGGTCGTCGCCGTCGTAGGGTATGCCGTTCTCGTAGCTCTTGAGACCGTCCTTGAGTATGTCCTCGCTGATTTCGCCGAAGTTGATATATAGGTCGCCGCCCTCGTAGTTGGGGTTCTCGGGGTCGAGGAAGGGGTTCATGAGCCAGAACTGCACATACTCGATATTCGACTGCTCGAAGTTGGGGTTGTCCATGCGACGCATGATGCCGCCCCAGCGGCGCTCGGGGTTGAGGAGGCTGCCGGTGTCGCTGATGTTGTCGCTGTCGAGGTTGTAGGGGCCGCGCTCGTCGGGGTAGTAGGAGATGTTGAGGGTCTGTATGTAGTCGGTCTCGGCATAGCCTACCTCGCGGCCGGGGAAAATCTCGTAGGTCTTGACCTCGCGCACGTATGGGTTCGAAAGCTGCTTGAGGTCGCTCTTGATATAGCCGGGGCACATCGACGAGTTGCGCTGGGTGAAGAGGCGGTCGATATAGTACCAGTTGATGAGTGCGCGGTTCTTGCCGTAGGCAGGGTCGTTGCTCAATGCGGCCTCGGGGAAGAGGGCGTCGGCCGAGGGGTCGTAGGGCGTGGAGGCAAGGAACCACGAATAGGGCGACCGCAGGTCGATGCCGGTCTGGGTGCTCTCGAAGTCGTCGATATACGACGAGCCTTTGTTAGAGCCCGACTTCTGCGCGTGAGGCATGATGCGGGCATACTCGGCGGTGAGGCTCAGGCGCGAGGGAGCGGTGGCGTTGACCGTCGGGATTTTGTTGAGGAGGTTGGTGAGCCACATAAACTCGCCGTTATAGGCCATGTTGAGGCCGAACATCGAGTTGTTGACGGTCTCGTCGCCGATGTTGACCTTCTCGAGCAGTGCCTTCTCGGAGAAATGGAGCAGCGTTGCGCCGAGGTTGAGGTTCTTGTTGAGCTGGTACTGCAGGTCGAGGCCGAGGAGGGTCTTGCGCTGCATCGAGAAGAGCGACTGGTTCTCGAGGGTGACGCTGATGTTCTGCCCCGAGTCGATAATGCTCTGGTTGGTGATGGTGACTATGCCCATGGCGTAGTCGACGGTATAGTCGGAGTTCTCGGTAAGCTGCACGCCGCCGGCGGTTACGATTACCGAGCCACGGGGCACGTTCATGGCGTTGAGGCGGATTTGCGACCCGGCCGAGGCCATATACTCGCCCGAGAGTATGAATTTGTTTTTGTCGGCATACTGGCGCGCCACGACCAAAGTCGAGTCGTAGAGCTCCTGGTAGACGTATTTCTCGGCCAGCGCCGGGTTGCCGATTTTCTCGGCGAGGTGCCTGCCGAAAGGCTCCACGACGGGGAAGATGACCTTGCCGGTCTGCGGCATGATGGTGTAGCCGTCGATAAAGTCGAAGAAGCCGTCGGGGTTGCTCTCCTCGTTGCTGTCGATACGGTCGAGGTTCATCACCTGGAGCAACGACTTGTTGTTGAGGCCCGGCACGGGCAGGTAGTTGATTTGCGTGCCGGTGGTGTCGGAGAGGTATTTGATGTTGAGCTTGAACTTCTGCTTTTGTATCTGATAGCCGCCCAGCGAGTAGACGTTTTTCATCATCAGGTGCCACATGGGCAGATAGGGCGAGTTGGTGGTGCTCTTGAGCATCTTGAGGTAGAGGCACTGGTCGGTGGTGGTGATGTCGCCCGAGAACTCGCCCACCTGGTACACCTGGCCGTTGTAGGTGTACTCGTATGCCACGGCGAGGACTTCGTCGGCACTCAGCGCACTCTTGATTGAAATGTAACCGAGGGTCGAGTTGAGGGTGTACTCGCTGCTCGAGAGAAGACGGGCACTCTCTACCTTCTCGTAGTCGCGGCCACCGGTGATGCCGTAGGCCGTCAGGGGGTCGAGCACCTGTGTGACCTGGCTGATATTGCGCGCACCGGGGTAGTCGGTCTTGATGGTCTGGAGGAGGTTGTTCGACGCATTGGCCGGGTTGGGCAGCGAGGGGTTCGGAGTCCAGTAATCGCTGGCGAGGTGGCTCTCCTCGCCGAGGTCCATAAAGCCGACGAAGTTGCGCGACTGGTCGAACTTGCCGTTTTTGTTGGTAATCCACACCTCGATGCGGGTAATTTTGACGCCCGACGACACGAAGGGCAGTCGCGAGGCAAAGCGGTCGTAATTGTCGCGGAAGAAATGGGCAAGGAAGTAGTGGCGGTTCTGGTCGTACTCGTCGGCATTGACGCTGAACTCGGTAGTCTGTGCCCCACCACGGGTGTTGACGGTCTTCGACTCGGAGTTCTGCTGCGACACCAGGGCCGTGGCCGTAAGTTTGCCGAACTGCAACTTAGATTTTATACCGAAAAGAGCTGTAGAGCCTCGGATTAGCGACGAGCCTGTGGTCATCGACACGTTGCCGGCCTCGATGCTCTTGACTATGTCGTCCTCCTTGCCCTCGTAGGCAAGTTTGAGGTTCTTGGAGTCGAAATCGAAGGTGGCATCGGTGTTATAGGTCATGTTGAACTTCATGCGGTCGCCGACACCGGCCTGAATCGTGGCCTGGATTTTCTGCTCGAAGTCGAAGTATGTCTTGCGCCGGGCCGAGAGCGACAGCGAGGGGTTGTCGGTCTTGTTGCTCTTGATGCCCATCTTGACCTGTACGGAGCCCTGGGTCTTGAGCGACACGCCGCCGGGGCCGAAGATTTTTTCGAGCGGCCCGAGGGCGAAGTTCATGTCGAAGATGTTGAAGGGCTGCTTCTCTTTTTCGGTGACGAGGGCTGTATTGCGTTCGCGGTAGTAGCGTTGCATCGAGCGGCGGAACTGCCAGTTGTTATATTGCTCGACAGTGAGCATGAAGGGCGTGGCTATGTCGATGTCGCCCAGGCGCGTATGCACTATATAGCAGCCCGTAGCGGGGTCGTAGTCGGCCTCGGTGGTGATATTCGAGGGCGAGGCAAGGTCGTAGGCCAGCTCCTCGCGCATCAGGTCGTCGTAATTGCGCGGTATGAGCGGCGCAATCGGCAGGGGCAGCGGCACCGAGT
>VSPF01000249.1 GCA_009775195.1 Muribaculaceae bacterium | reverse complement strand
ATATGTGTATAAGATACAGGTGCCAGCAGGTGCTGTGGCGACATTTTGTCATAATCGACCATGTTTCCGTCGTCGTCGACGTATTCAGCCCCGTCTTCGGCCTCGACCGTAAGGCGTTGTTGGTGATGAAGGTCGCGGTTGACAACCATCATATAGTTGTCGTGACCGTTGCGCAGGTGCGACACGAGCACTCCGCAGCCGCCTTCGGCCTTAAGCGACTTTATGCCCTGTGGCAGGCTCTCGAGTCGGCGTGTACCTTCGGGTATCGAGTCGCCGCTATGCCATACGCCCACCACCTCGGCACCGAGAAAGACAGGCGTAAGGGCGCGGATTTCGCGGTTGAGGTCACGCACGATGTACCACGATGTACCGCGTTGACCGGCGTTTGTGATTGGGACATCCTGCGACTCCCCGAGGCCGGGAAACTGCCAATAAGTGAAATATTCCACACCCTGCGCGCCGTATGCAAGATTGCTGAACATCTGCAGCCTCAGATGTTCGCGAGTGGCGGCAGGGAAGCTGTAGTGCGCAGTTGACAGTGCGAATGCCCAGAATGGAACACCGGCGCGGCGCGACTCGGCCGATACGATTTCGAGGTTCTTGTAGTAGTCAGGGTTTAGGGCCGTGTGGCCGAGCGTGTCGGCCGTGATGGAATAGTGGTCATACGACACCATGCCCGTGCCTACATCCTTGATAAATCGGCTGATGTACTCGTTATAACTGTCAGTCCCGAGCAGTACCGGGCCTGCATAGGTGGGGAAGAGGTTGAGATACAGCATCTTTGAGTCGTCGACGGCACGTACTCGCCTTACCCTGTCGGCAAGTTGGCCGTAAAGTTCCATGTGCGGCTCGTCTTTAAAGAAATAACCGGCAAGCGACGGATGCGACATCAGCTCGCCAACGGTCTGCTCGGGCAGCGAGTCGAGTTCGGCGCATTTGGCGATAATCCTTACCCCTGTGCCGCGACTGGCATCGAGGGCAAGACGCACCTCCGACAGCGAGTCGACGTAGGGCAGCGACAGGTTGAAGCCGCACTCGGCCATTTCGAGATACCTTTCACGGGTCTGGTTCTCGCTGCCACGGATAGAGAACCATCCGAGTATTGGAAATTCGCCGGGTGTGGGATTTGTGTATTTATGTGCAACAGAGAGGTCGGTTTCGTTTTCAGGGGCGTTTGCCCTATTTCCGCAAGAGGAAATAAAAACCGCCGCCAAAACGGCGGCGGCCATAGTTGTTATTTTGTTCATTCGGTTACCTCGTTAAAGTGTATCGGGGTCGAGGTTGGCTTTCTCGATGTCTTTGAAGTAGCGGTATGTGCTGACTTTGAGTTCGGCGCAGGCGTCCTCGTCGGCTACGATGATAGCCTTGGGGTGCATCTGGAGGGCCGAGATTGTCCACATCTGCGATATGCCGCCTTCTACGCCGTGGTGCAGTGCACGGGCCTTGTTATAGCCGTTGACAATCAGCATCACCGAACGTGCATCCATCACTGTGCCGACGCCTACAGTGAGGGCCGTCTTTGGCACCAGGTCAGTATTGCCTTCGAAGAAGCGCGAATTGGCGATGATGGTGTCCTGTGTCAGGGTCTTGACACGGGTGCGCGAGGTCAGCGACGACCCCGGCTCGTTGAACGCGATATGACCGTCGGGACCGACACCGCCCATAAACAGGTCGATGCCGCCGTAGCCGGCGATTTTTTCTTCAAACCGGCGGCACTCGGCCTCGAGGTCGGGGGCGTTGCCGTCGAGGATGTTCACGTTTTCGGGCTTGATGTCGATGTGGCTGAAGAAGTTGTTCCACATAAACGAGTGGTAGCTTTCGGGATGCTCCTGGGGCAGGCCCACATACTCGTCCATGTTGAAGGTCACGACGTTGGCAAACGATACCTTGCCTTCCTTGTAAAGCTCAATCAGGCGGCGGTACATGCCGAGTGGCGAGCTGCCGGTGGGGCAGCCGAGAACGAAAGGATGTTCGGGAGTCGGGTTGGCTT
>VSPF01000248.1 GCA_009775195.1 Muribaculaceae bacterium | reverse complement strand
TACTTACACCATTTTATAACTCGGCGGCTTTGAGTTTTTCGGCGTTCTCGGCTATGATGAGGTGGTCGATGACATCCTGAATGTCGCCGTCGACAAAGGCCTGTAGGTTGTAGATGGTGTAGTTGATGCGGTGGTCGGTGATGCGCCCCTGGGGATAGTTGTAGGTGCGGATTTTGGCCGAGCGGTCGCCGGTGCTGACCATGGTCTTGCGCCGCGAGGCTATGTCGTCGATATATTTCTGATGCTCTTTGTCGTAGATAAATGTACGCAGGCGCGACAGGGCGCGTTCCTTGTTCTTGGGCTGGTCGCGCGTCTCGGTACATTCAATCAGTATTTCTTCGGTGACGCCCGTGTTGGGGTTGCGCCACATATATCGCAGGCGCACGCCCGACTCGACCTTGTTGACGTTCTGGCCACCGGCCCCGCCCGAGCGGAAGGTGTCCCATTTTATTTCGCCTTCGTTGATTTCAACGTCGAAAGGCTCGGCCTCGGGTAGCACTGCCACCGTCGCCGCCGAGGTGTGCACCCGGCCCTGTGTCTCGGTGGCCGGCACGCGCTGCACGCGGTGCACGCCGCTCTCGTATTTGAGCACGCCGTAAACGCCGTCGCCCGTGACCGACAGCACCACTTCTTTGTAGCCTCCGGCAGCGCCCTCGCTGGCCGAGGTTACAGCCACGGCCCATCCACGGCTCTCGCAGTATTTGATATACATCTTGCACAGGTCGCCGGCAAAAAGGGCAGCCTCGTCGCCGCCTGTGCCGCCGCGTATTTCAATGATTGCATTCTTGCCGTCCTCGGGGTCGGCCGGTATGAGTTGCAGCTTGATTTCTTCTTCGAGCCGTGGCAGCTCGTCGGTGGCGGCATCGAGTTGTTCTTTGGCCATCTGGCGCATCTCGGCGTCGCTTTCGTCGGCAAGCAGCATGTGGGCTTCCTCGATATTCTCGGTCAGACTACGGTATTTGCGCGTGAGGCTCACGAGGCGTTCGAGGTCTTTATATTCTTTCGACAGTCGCACATAGCGCTTCATGTCGGCAATGACAGCCGGGTCGGTGATGAGTGTACTGACCTCTTCGAAACGGGCTTCGATGCCGTCGAGGCGCTCTAACAGTGGGTATTCGGCCATGGTTCGATATTTTTTGCAAAGATAAGTAAAAATGTATACATACGAAAACGATGCAAACCACACACAAATATGTTACAATTATGATACAATCATCGGTGTGTTTGCGATATGTAACAATCTCGTAACAATTTTAGTGTTTTATAAATAGTTTGTAATCAATGAATTGCATATGTAATATATTAAAAATAATTCATTTCACATTTGTTAACATTAAAAATTATCTAAACGTCGAAATCGTGCGTAATTTTGACACGTCGAACAAAAAGAACGACAAAATTTACTTAAAAACAACCCTTAATAATTCATCGCAATGACATCGTCAACATTTCAATCCAATTTGATGAACCTCCAGAGCAATCTGTTGAACTTCGCATATATGCTCACCTCGAACCGCGATGATGCATACGACCTGTTGCAGGACACCACCCTGAAGGCTCTTGATAACGAAGAAAAATATGCCGAAGGTACCAACTTCAAAGGCTGGGTCTTCACCATCATGCGCAATATCTTCATCAATAACTATCGTCGCGGTGTGCGTGCGGCAACCATAGTCGATACTACCGACAACCTCTACCACCTCAACCTGAGCCAGGACAGCGGGATAGATTCACCCGAAGACAGCTACGGTGCAACTGAAATTCAGGTAGCCATCAACGAGCTTTCGGCCGACTATCGCGAACCGTTCTCGATGCATGTCGCCGGTTATAAATATGAAGAAATCGCCCAGCAGCTCTCGCTGCCCCTCGGCACTGTCAAAAGCCGCATCTACTATGCGCGCAAACGCCTCCAGGAGCGTTTTGCCGACTATCGTTGAGCGGCTGTCGGAGACCGCCGTCTCCACCCCCGTCACTGAAAATGATTGGTTTATTATAGGGATATTCAGTAAATGGCGTAAAATTGAGGTTGTGAAATGGGCCGAGGATGCGATATATGCCCCGATACAGACC
>VSPF01000247.1 GCA_009775195.1 Muribaculaceae bacterium | reverse complement strand
AACCTATATGACCAAAGAGGGCTACGACCGCAAGATGGAAGAGCTCAACTATATGGAAACCGTCAAGCGCCCCGAAATCAGCCGCGCCATCGCCGAAGCACGCGATAAAGGCGACTTGAGCGAGAATGCCGAATACGATGCCGCCAAAGAGGCGCAGGGCCTGCTGGAGATGAAAATCGCCCAGCTCAAAGAACTGGTTGCAAACGCCCGCATCATCGACGAGAGCAAGCTCACCACCGACGAGATCCAGCTTCTGAGCCGCGTGCGAATGCGCAATGTCGACACCGGCAGCGAGATGGAATATACCATCGTAGCCGACAGCGAAGCCGACACAAGGGCAAAGAAAATCGCCATCAGCACCCCCATCGCGCGCGGCCTGCTCGGCCACAAGCTCGGCGAGATTGTCGATATCACCGTACCCGCCGGCGTGATGCGTTTCGAAATCCTCGAAATCGGTCTCTGATATGGCTTCGATTTTCTCACGCATAATCGCAGGCGAGATACCCTCGTACCGCGTTGCCGAGGACGAGCACCACTATGCCTTCCTCGACATAAACCCTCTCGCCGAGGGCCACGTGCTAGTCGTACCCAAGCACGAAGTAGACTATATCTTTGACCTCCCCGACGATGAATATGCAGCCTTGACCCTCTTTGCCAAACGTGTCGCCAAGGCGCAGCGCGAGGCTATACCATGCAAGCGCATAGCCGAAGTCGTCCTCGGCCTCGAAGTGCCTCACGCACACATACATCTCATACCCATCAACAGCGAGGCCGATGTGGACTTCCGCCACAAGCTCAGCCTGGCCCCCGAGCGCATGGCCGAGATAGCAAATGCCATCGCTGAAAAATTTGAAAAGGCATGAAATCGTCGCATATCATTCTCTGCGGACTCGGAGTCCTCGCCCTTGCCGGATGCTCACACCATGACGGCTGGGGCGTGAAAGGCAACATAGAGGGAGCCGACAAAGGTACCAAACTCGCTATCGAGGCCAATAATGCCGGGCACTGGTACGTACTCGACTCCGTAGAAGTAGCCTCCGACGGCAAATTTGAATACAATGCCCCGGCGCCCTATACCGGCCAGGACATACTGCGCCTCACCCTGCCGGGCAAAGGCAGCGTATATTTCCCAATCGACAGTATCGACCAAGTAACAGTCACTGCCACCGCCGATAACTTCGGCAGCAAGCACACTGTAAGCGGTACGCCCCTTGCATGGGGCATCAACCGTGTCGACAGCATCGTAAACTCCACCGCCGACCCCGAGGCCCTGCGTCGCGGCCTGATAAATGTCATCACGACAGACACCACCGGCATAGTGGCCTACTACGCCCTGGGCAAATCGCTCGGCGGCAAGCTGCTGTTTGACCCCAATGAGAATTTTGGCAACCGCGCCTATGGTGCCGTGGCACAGCTCTATGCAATGCACCGCCCCAACGACCCGAGGGCAAACGCTGTGCGCCAGTCGTATATCGACGGACGCCGTGCACTTGGCAAAATAACACAAGAGGCACAACAGGTATTCGAAATCCCCGAAACAGGATTTTTTGAAATCGAGCGTTATGATGCCCGAGGTCAGAAACAATCGTTGACCCAACTCGCCCAAGGCAAGGCTGTAATCCTCAACTTTACCTCTTACGAATTGCAGGGTTCGCCGGCTATCAATGCCATGCTCAACGAGATATACACCAAGCACCACTCACAGGGTCTCGAGATATATCAGTTGGCTTTTGACTCTGACGAAGTAAGCTGGCGCGAGGCCGCCCGCAACCTGCCATGGACGGCAGTGTGGAATGCCCCCAGCGACGGGAGCATGGTACTTGTCAACTATAATGTAGGCACAATGCCGCTATTCTACATCATCAACAAACAGGGCGAACTCGTAGAGCGCGTCGAAACTCCCTCTGAACTGCCCACCAAGATTACAAAATACCTCTAAGGCATTTTAAATACCGAACATCAGACGCCGGGCCGCGATGACGCAACAACATCGCGGCCCGGTGCCTGTATATTCACCGATAGCAAGATTAACATATTCCTTGTATCCGTCCGAAATAGGCCGGCTTGTACATAGCGTCTTGGGTTGCGAACTTTGCAATCAAAAACGCTATGTTTAA
>VSPF01000246.1 GCA_009775195.1 Muribaculaceae bacterium | reverse complement strand
GTGTATCTGAATTATTGTATTTTGTTTTCAAAAAACTTGCCAAAACAAATATTTTTTCATAGCTTTGCAGCAAATTCATTCATACACAATAATTGTAAAAAGGACAGATTTGTTCACCGCCTATTCGGAGATTTAATAAACCAATCATAAAATCATACTTAAATGAAAAAGTTTTACACTTTGGTGCTTTTAATGGTAGCATGGGCAGTCACGGGCTATGCGACTACCAGCATGTACCAGCTCGACATCGACCATGCCGACCGCGTGAAGGTAAAGATTAATTACGAAGAAAAGACCGGGCTCAAAGACGGTGTCAATACCTTTATCATCGACGACATCGGCGAAAACGGCATGTATGTACAGGTCGAACCCGTCAGCAACGATTATGCCGTAGAAAGTGTTGTCAACAAAGCCGGCACTCCTGTCTCGGTCTACAGCGGCCAGGCATACTTCTATTTTGACAGCAGCGACGCCAACCATTACTACAAAATCACAACCAAGGACTTGGCCGCCGCACGCACAGCGACACTCAACGTCGAGTGCGACGCCCCCGAAAAACTGACACTGCGTTTCTCGGGAGCATATCGTGGCATAACTTTGTCGTCAAATACCCAGCAAGTCCGTTTTGACCCGGAAAGCGAGTCACCAGTGATGCTCGAAAAGTCATATAACGACGATTTTTATGAAGTAAAACTCAACGATAAAGACGTAGAAGCATCTTACGGTTCGTATTCTATTGATATAAAAGACGGCGACAAACTATATGTAAAAATGACGCCTCCTGATGTTGACTATAATTATACCATCACCGAAATGGAGGGAGCCGATGGCTTCGTAACGGGTGTGACTGTCGACGGAACCGCAGTTGAGAACTACAAGAGTTTCAAAGCTCATGCCGGTTCTACCATTGTAATCAAAGGTAACACAAGTTCGTATATCTTCGAAAAGATGGAACTCGGCACCGAGACTGTGACATATTTCTATTCAGACTACTCATTTAAGGCAAAAGCCGACACAGACATCAAGATATATGCCCGCCAACCGGAAAAATTCACTGCGTCGTTTGACATCGACGACCCCGACAATGTCATTATCTATACCGGCTATGACCCATCGGCAGCTTTCGAGCTTAAAGCAGGCAAACAAGACCTAACCTTCCAGGAAAGCATGGGCGGCAACAGCATCTATGTCAACATCATATCTTCTAATAACGGTCTCCTCAAATCTGTAAAGAAAAACGGCTCTGAAATTTTAAGCGGCAGCGATGTGTATACTACCGTAGCCAAGGGCGACGAGTTTGTAATCGTTACCGAAAAGATTACTCGCGACTGGACAGCCGTTATGTATGTAAGCGGTATAAATGATTCTCACTATTTCAGCTTCGAGAACACTAACACCCATCTGAGTATTTGCCAAATTAGCGAAGGTTACAACAAGTTTAATTTTGGAGCCGTCGACAATCCCGCAAGTCTCGGTTTCTATCCCAAAAACGATACTACTCCTATAGTCTTTGTCAACGGCGAAGTCAAATCGCCCCTCTATGCCGGCTCATTCAGCTACGAACTGAGCATGACAGACAACGACGTCGTGAAAGTATTTATCAACGGCGAACCCGACAAATATGCCCTTAGCTTCGTAATGCCCGAAAACACCGAGGGTATCAGTGTACGTCGCGACCTTATCACCCCGATTACCGACTTTGCCACAGCATCGACTGCACATGCCGGCACTGTATACCATGTCACAGTGCCTGATGCAGCCGCATACACAGCCACCCTCGGCGACACCCCGTTGACATTCGATGCCGACAACACTGCCGAATTTACCCCGACTGCCGATGCAACACTCACTGTTGCAGGAGTCGTTGACGGCATTGAAGATGTTACCGTCGGAAGCAAAGCTAACACCGAGGTTTACAACATGCAAGGCATCCGCGTTGCCGGTGATGCCAGCAACCTGCCTGCCGGCCTCTATATCATCGGCGGCAAGAAAGTGCTGGTAAAATAATAGCCAATAAGCTGACGTAAGACTAATTACGCCATACACGAAACAGGGATAGCAATTACACCTGCTTACACCATCATCACAAGGTCTCAGCCCTGTGCCTGGCAGGGTTGAGGCTTTGTTCAATTAACCAGCTAAGATTTATCTATATATCTATAAAT
>VSPF01000245.1 GCA_009775195.1 Muribaculaceae bacterium | reverse complement strand
CATTATCAGGTCTTGGCGTACCTTTGTAGCAGATAAAACAATAGCCCCACACCGATTTTGCTATATAAGCTGCCAATCACGGCAGGGTATAAGCAACCGATGCAGGTGCCATTGCCAATCTCATCCTCGCTACAATTCAAACCGCCAAGTTCGATAATGGAAGATAAAATTTCAATAACACCTTTTATTAAAATGTGCCGACTCCTAACTATTCTATTTTCATAGCTCGGTTGGAATCATGTGCAAAGTTAATAAAAAATGTTGTTAGTGGGACTGTTATAAACAAAAAATTTATTCGCAAAAGATTGATAAATCGAATGAGGGTAGCATTATTATAATTGGCTATTGGTTGTTGATATGCGATACGGGCGGTGGTTATAAATGAGCTTGGCTGTGGTAATTTTTGCGCATATTTGGCGAAGGATAAATATTACGCCTGCCCTATGGCTTGTCTCGGAGAGCCAAGCTCCTATAATGGCCTCGCCTGGGTGAGTGGCATGGTGCAATGCGGTTCAAATAGGGGGCTTAAATAATCGATTTCTGTAGGGTAGCAGGCATCGACCCTACTCAAGTTTCGGTTTTGGTGGGCGTATCAAAAAGGATACAGGCAGGAGAGGGTGTTGCAGAACTTCCATAATTGGAGCGTTTTCACGTTTGTTAACGCCATGTAGGCTTTGTAGGGCACATTGAAATTCCAAAATTTTAGTTCTGCAACACCCTCGCTATTGTGGTTAACCCCACGATTATTCGTGGGGTAATGCGGAAACAAATAAGAAGAAAGTCCTCGGAGTGGACGCAAAAGGTTGACAACATGTCGTTTGCGACCTCTCCGAGGTCATTCGTAGTTGCTTTAGAGTCCCCACCAATGATGGTGGGGTTAACCACGAAAGCGTCGTCTCCGACGACTTCTTATTTTGATACAGCCCCATATTCTTGTTTAACCGCATTGCCGCGTGATGCGGTCGGGGGTGGATAAAACAAAAGACAAAAAGGCTTTTTGTTCTTTTTGCCTTTTTGTCTTTATGTTTCTAATATGTCAGGGGATTATCAGCGGATGAGTACTTTGGTGGCGGTGGAGCCTTGGCGGCGGATGTAGAGGCCGTTGGCCGGGTTGGCTACGCGGACGCCTTGCAGGTTGTAGTATTCTACCGGGGCGTTGTTGGCTGCTGCGTCGATGTCTTCGATGCCCGATGTGCCGCCGACTTTCTTGACCGAGGTCACATTCTCGACCACGCCGGTAGCCTTGTTGATGATGTAGACCACACCATGGATATTGTCGGTGTCTTTGATGGCCGATACCATGTTCATCTTATACTCGAAGTCGTATTTCTCGCCAGCGACGACTGTGGCCGGGATGCTGCCTGTGATGCCATGGTTGGTGGCGTATTGGCGTGCCACGTCGTTGTAGATGGTGCTTGCGTCTTCGGCCATATTCTGCCAGCCGCCCATGTCTTCGTCTGTGCCGGCAAAGTAGTTGTGCTGCAGATACGGGCCTACGTTGTCTTCGGTAATTGCGAAGGCGAGGGTATAGCGGTAGGCAGCGTCGGTGTAGTCAAACGAGAATTGAGTGGTGGTATGGAACACCAGGCGGTTCTCGTTCTCGGGGTCGATATTGGCGGTCGCTTCTACCGATGCGAGGGCCGGCACTTCGCTCAGAGCATTGTAAAGGTTGATGACCGACGAGGCAGGGTAGGGGAATACACGGTATTGACGGTTCATGACCGCGCTGGGGTAGCCGTTGGCGAAGTTGTTTTCGACTTGCGAGAACGACTGTGCCGTCATGGGGTCGGTGCCCATGTTGTTGCCATGGACGGCCACGGGTATAAGGCCTCCGTCGGGATAGTTCTCGCGGATATATTCCATAGTCACGATGCCCTGTGGGCAGTAGCCGCATTTGGTACTGGTAAACTCTTCGATAACGGCATTGCGGCGGTAGCCCTTACCCTCGGGTATGATGGTGAGCTTTGCCGATGCCTTGGCGTAGGGCGATTTGTTCGGCTGGCCGTTTACCTTCGTCACCTCGACAGTGATGTCAATCCCGTTGAGCGAGGGGGTTGGATAGGTGAGCTGCGAAATTGTGCCACTAAGACTTGCGTTGTAACCGAGGCCGTCGTTCGGAAGGGCCATCGTTTCTACTACCGGTTCGAGGGAGCCTATGGTATATTTT
>VSPF01000244.1 GCA_009775195.1 Muribaculaceae bacterium | reverse complement strand
GCCCCCTGCGGCGACAGACATAGCGGTAGACGATTCAAAAAAGATTTCTTCGATTATAGTATTATATACAGACGGGAGCTTTGAAACCTTCAAGCCAGCCGTGTCTTAATTTATCATTACTTTGCGAGTGCCTTTGTCAGTCCTAACCAGATAGACTCCGGGCGATAATTTCACCCGGAGTTTATATTTGTTTTGTGCCACGATTTGTCCATTAATATTAATAATCGTGATAGTCCCGGGTGAAGCTACCTCTATCGCGCCGCCACAAATAAATATAGATTGAGGTTTAAGACCTAATACATCGAGCCCACAGTCATCAATACCCGATACCTTTACGCAATCTACGGCAATAGCCGGGGCGTTACGGCATATTCCTTCGAACATTATTACAACCGATTTATTAAAATAATCTTCAAGCGGTATTACAACCCTGTTCCAACTTTCGTTTGTCGGCAGTTGGGAGATTTTGACAAACTGCGCCTGCATCTTTACCCCGCCGCTGACAAGGCTTACGAGTAACTCGTTGGCACTGTCATAATGCTTATATACATAGAAACTCAGTGCGGCATCGGGCTCCGAAACATTAACTTTTTCGAACATCATAGTCGCACAAGCGCCATCGATTACGTTGCCGTCGACACGACTGAAATTGAAATAACGGCCGTCATCGTCGACCGCACCCGGCATACCGTCTTGGTCTTTGACTCGCCATGAGAAACCATGTTCGGCATTATTGCATGAGTATATTTCATAGCCATGCAACCCCGACCTCTTATAGGGCATTTCCCGGCCTACGCCGATATACGTGTAGAATACTTCGCTATAGTCTGACCGGCCACCATCGTTGATGGCTACGACACAATAATTGACAAAGCCGCTGACTTGTCGGCAGACATATTCGGTGTCGTGTATGCCAGTGCCAATGACACGATATTCGCCATTATCCCCCCTGCTGTACACCTCGTATGTAAGGTCACCCACAATCGTGTTGCCATTAACCCCGACTATAGGTCGAGACCACGATACTAACGCCTCGCCGGTGCGCCCGGTCTCTGTCACGCTGACTGCCGTTGGCGGAGTCGGGCGTTCGATACCTACATAGCAGCGAGTGCTTGCCATACTACCATGGCCGCCGGTATCACTGGTAGTAACATAATATGTATGCCAACCGTCGGGCACATCTTCGTCGACAAACAATATCTTAGTCGATGTGGGCACATTCCTCAATTCTTTTATAGATACATCGTCGCGGCTGATACTTATACCGGTGATTATGGCAATCGACGAACCATCAACGGCTGTTGCCGGCGTGGTAAAGGCAATATCGACAAACCTGTGCCCGTCGAGGTCGGGAGTTGCCGAAAGACCGACGACAGGGGCCGGTGCCTGGGGGTGGACTTCTGACCGGCTATGGGCTTGCGCCTCGGGGTTAATAGAAAATGTGATTAATAATGACAATGCGAGCGCATTCAACAAATGTTTAATCATCATGGGCATAAGAGTGACAAAGCGATAACATTCGCAAAAATAACCATTAATTGTCTCATGACGAAATATATCACCTATATTTTTGTCATTTCGGAGAGAAATAAGGCTTCGATATGACGATATTCCGATAATTCTCGCTATCTTTGCAGCGGCAAGTTGCAACTTGCCACGACATTTTGGAAAAATATGAAGCGTTATGCTCATCTTGTAAATCGTAAACCTGAGAAATTTCCGATAACAGTACAAGAAGACAGCATGATGGTTTCTCACGTACCGCGTGAGCCGCTACCGTCATCTTGTACAAGGTTTTCTAAGGACCTACGATTTACATGGCGTACGGCTCACGTTTTCATATCCACATTTTATTGCCTGGGCCGGGCGCAGATATAGATATGGGAAAAAATAAGACATTCCACTGAGATTTCAACAAATGTTGAGATTTGTTTTCGCAAAAACACCGAACTTTGCAAATAATTGTTATACCATAATAACCCATACGACAACATGAAGACTTTGTTGACCATCCTCGTAGTCATGCTTTGCATACTTATATAAATGCCGGCATGACAATAGACATGTGATATACGACAGCTTTAGACATACTATCATAGCACATGACATTTTTATGTCGGTTTGGCCGCCTCATTTTTAACATTTGCCCAAAAGACATGAAGGAGGTTGAC
>VSPF01000243.1 GCA_009775195.1 Muribaculaceae bacterium | reverse complement strand
CGTCATAAGCATCGTGTCGGCAATCAACGGCAGCGCAGAACTCGCAATCGGCAACGTTGTTGGCAGCAACATATTCAACGTATTGGTAATCATCGGCATAACCGCGATGGTATTACCAATAAAAATCGACCGCAGCATAATGACCAACGAGATACCGCTGGTCATACTGTCGGCACTGGCGCTGCTTGCCATCGGAAACTCCTCGATGCTCGACGGCAACGCTCCGGTCGTATCGCGTGTCGACGGCATATTGCTTCTGCTTTTCTTCATGATATTTATGCGCTATACCTTCTCGCAGGCCAAGACCGGCGCGCCCGGCGACCCTGCAGCCGAAAGCGCATCGAATATCAAAACCATGCCCATGTGGAAAGCCATTTTGTGGGTCGTCGGCGGCCTCGCCGGGCTGATTTACGGCGGCGACAGATTTGTGGCCGGAGCCTCGGGGATAGCCTCGGGCCTTGGCGTCAGTGATGCCGTAATCGGCCTTACCATCGTTGCCGCCGGCACATCGCTGCCCGAATTGGCGACCTCGGTAGCTGCGGCCCTCAAAGGCAAGCCCGGCATAGCCCTGGGCAATGTAATCGGCAGCAACATATTCAATATCTTCATGGTACTGGGAGCATCGGCCGTCATAAGGCCGCTGCCATTCGGCACAATCGGCAATATCGACCTGCTCACCCTTACCGCGAGTTGCCTGCTCTTCTGGTTCTGCGGATGGTTGATTGGCAAACGCACCATAACGCGCGGCGAAGGCGCGATAATGACCGCCTGCTATATCGCATACGTGGCCTACCTGGTAGCGACGGTGTAGTTATTTTTTCAAAAAATATTTGTCGAAATCACAAAATTCTGAAATAAAATTTCTAACTTTGTAGAAGAAAAACAGGTCCCAGAGGCATCATTCTCCCTTAAAGCATTGAATACAACCAAGCTACATATCGCACACTTGCTCTCGGAGCGCGGCTACGTTGCCGTGCCGGGGCTTGGTACGTTTGTATCGCGGCGCGTATCATCGACTTTGAATGACAACGGTGTCGCCGCTCCCGGTGCTACCACGAGCTTCGAGAGCTACAACGGCATTCTTGCCGACGACGACCTGTGCGCCTCGCTGTCGCGGGCACTCGAATGTGACACCACACAGGCCGCAGCCATAATTTCTGACGACATAGAGGGCATACGCCGCGAAATCAGCCTCGATGGCATGAGCGCCATACCCTCGTGCGGCATTTTGCGCAGCAACGGCACAACGCTGACTTTCGAAACCGCAACCTACGACAACTGGCTGCAAGACCTGGCAATAGAACCGCTCGGCAAACTTGAGACAACTGATGTTGTCGATGCCGCTGCCGAGCTGCGTCGCGAAGCCTTCATGCGTTCACTGCGCCGCACGGCATCGTCGGCCGCCGCCATAGCCATCTTCGCCCTCATAGCGTTCATCTTCTCGCAGATGCCGGGCCGTCAGACAGGCGACCCGCAGGTAGCGTCGATGGGCTTTGAAAAAAGTGCCCTCCCGGTGCAGCCCATCGTCCCCGGCGTCCAGGCCGAGCCTTCACTGGTACTTATATTCAACACGCCCGCCGATGCCTCGTGCCCGGTGGAATCGGAACCTATCGCCATAGCGCAACTGCCGGCAAAATACTGTCTTGTCGTGGCATCGCTCGCCTCTCGTGCCGATGCCGAAGACTATGTCAGGACTTACGGGCCGGAGTATAAAATACTCGAAAAAGACGGCCGCTACCGCATCTACACCCTTACCGGCGACAGCTTTGACACCCTCAACAGCGCGGCCACCGCTTCGGGCGAATACACTCGCCACCCCAATGCCTGGATTTGCCGCCGCTGATTTAAGTTTCGCAAGTCGGTGACTTGCGAAACTGTTGATAGTTTATGGGTTAGGGGTTAACCCTGCCAAACTAATTGTTTTACACCAGTGTATTGTTATTCGCATTTATCAAACCATAACCCTTAACCAAAGAACGACTTACAGTGAGCCAGTCACCGACTTGCGAAACTTAGAGTAGCTATGGAAGTCTCACCAAATGAAATACTGAAGAAACTTTTGCATGACGAACTTGGCTATCTGCCGTCAGGCGAAGGTATCGACGCCATGCTCGAACGGTATCCGTCCGAAAAAAGCCGACTTGATTTTTGATTTTCAGGTCGGCTTTAAGTTTTGTAGTTGTAAGGCAGGAGC
>VSPF01000242.1 GCA_009775195.1 Muribaculaceae bacterium | reverse complement strand
AGAAAGCTTACTCAAGCCTGCCGAAATGGGTAACGCCGATGCCCAATTCTATCTCGGACGCATATATCAGGAAGGCGAAAGGGAAGAAGTAGGTGCGTATAAAGGCGTGGAGCGAAATCTCGACGAGGCTGTCAAATGGCTGTCTAAAGCCGCCGCCCAGGGGCATGAAAGAGCAGCCGCCGCCCTCGCGGAAATGAAGAAATAAACATCACTCAAATCAAGAGGGTGTATCAAAAAGGATAATAAATAAGAGTCCTCGGAGAGGACGATATCATAGTTAACCCCACGATTATTCGTGGGGTAGTCATGGAATCAATATAATAATCCTCGGAGAGGATGCAATCGGCTGGGAATAGGTCGTTTGCGACCTCTCCGAGGTCTTTTGTCTTAGAACTTTTGTCAGTCCCCACCAATGATGGTGGGGTTAACCACAAAGGCGTCGTCTCCGACGACTTATAATTTTGATACACCCTCTGTTAGTAGCCTTTTTATTATAGATTATGGTTTGATAAATGCAACTAACAATATTATTAGTGATAACAATTTGCTAACTAAGGCTAACCACTAAACGATAAACTATTAACAGTGAGCAAGTCTTAGACTTGCGAAACTTAAATCACACCGCCTTGACCGGTTTGCGCCGGCGGTTGCGGTAGAAGTCGGCGAGGGCGTTTTTGGCACTGCGCATGACGGGGCTGCCGTCGGGGGCGACGACAATGATAGGCCGACCTTTGGAGGCCTTGTCGCGCAAGGTGCGCTCTATGACGATGTCAAATCCGGTCCTCAGTTGCGACAGACGGTGCTCCATTTCGGTTGCGGTCATAGGTGGCTTTTATTTGCGAATAAGTCGTTGGGTTTTCTATTTTCAATGTCGAGGCTACGATTTCATACAGGCCCTGCGAGTTGTCGACAATCGTCCAAAAGTCGACTATGGGCATGAACACGTCGAAGAGGTTGGCCAGCCCTGCGGCATAGCGACGTTCGATTATATGGTCGGGAATGTCGTGCCCGCCCTCGGCCACGCGCCTTGCCACGCGCACCTTTGCCGCCTGGGGGCTTGCCAGCCATACGAACAGCAGCTCGACTGTATAACCGGCCTTGCGCGCGGCCTTGACCAGTTGGGCATACGAGCGTGTTGCAAGCGTGGTCTCTATGGCAAAGGTGGCGCGGGCAGCCATCAGTATCGCCACCCGGGCAAGCATGATGCGGCCGGCCGTGAAGGCCACGCTCGCAGGGTCGAAGGGCGACAGCCCGTGGGCGATTTCGTCGGCGTTGACAAACTGGTTGCAGCCCAGCATCTCGGGCAGCAGCGTCATCGCGGCGGTGGTCTTGCCGGCGCCGTTACAGCCGGCTATGATGAATAGTTTGGGCGAGGTTTCCGTTTCCATAGAGGGGAGGCATGTTGGTGTCTACAAAGTTATAACAAATTTTCGATATAATTGTTAATTCAAGTTCCGAAAGTAACAAACTGTCAAGTCTGACCCCTAACCAATAAACTATCAACAGTGGGCAAGTCACCGACTTGCTCACTTCTTATGCGATGGCCGTTTTGGGAACCACCCCTTGCGCACTCGTTCGCGCTGCTGGAAAACCTCTCCTATACTCCAGAACGACGAGAAGGCCACCACGCCGCAGAGGATTGACGCCACGTTGTCGTCGACCCACAGCGATGCCGCACAGCCGGCAATACCCAAGACTAAGAACGCCCACCAGCAGCGTACGCCGAAGTAATATTCACCTTTGATGACCAAGGGATGGAAGATGCCTATGATGAGGAAAGTTGCCAACCCCACCACGAGCCCTAAGCAGTGATGCTCGGCAAGATAAAGACTAAATTCTGACATAACTTAAATATTTTCTGCAAAAATAATGAAAATCCGCGACTATACCTCTATTACACCGACTTTCAAAATTGGCAGGTAAATATTAGTCGAAAAGTACAATTATTTGGAATATTTGACTTGTTTTTATGAAAGCGTTTTGAAATATGGCAAAATGCATTTATATTGGGCCCAAAATAAACTATCCAGGATGCGACTGTCATTTCTTTGCAGCATTTTGCCATCATCGACCCTGATTCTTGTGGCGCAGACCGTGCGTGACTGGCAGGGCAACATCCGCGCCGTGGTGCGCAAGGGCGCCGACGGCAAGGCCGTCCTCGAACAGGCCACCTACTACTACCCCTACGGCATGCCCATGGCCGAGTCGACCAACCCCACGGCCAATCGCTACAAATACACCGGCAAGGAACTCCTCACCGACCACGGCGTCAACATCATGGACTACGGCGCAAGGTTCT
>VSPF01000241.1 GCA_009775195.1 Muribaculaceae bacterium | reverse complement strand
GATTATAACGGCCTCTGCCCGGGTCATGATTTCCGAAACCGTCTATCAGACAATTCCATAAAGGCTGATATGCCTAATTAAAGCAGCTTCGACAGTACCAATCAGGTTACTGGCCTCATTCTCAAGAATCATGAAACGACAAAGAAAATCCTCTATGTAAAGATTTTCAGCCTGTGCGATACTTTTTGCATGGTCTCGCAAACGCCGATAAAGCTCGTTCGACTTACCCGAAGTCACCCTCCCCTGACGCCATCCACGCGGAACAGCCTTGCCAACATATATTGGTTGCCTGTATTCCAGACGATTTATTTCATGATACTGATTATAAAGTGAACCTTTGCCTATAAAATAGAGGGCATACACACCGGTTCCTTCAAATTTCTCTATGGGAGGTACGGGTTGCACCGGTGTTCCATTGAAAAATCTGATGGTGTCATTCACAAGCTCTTCAAACTCCGGGGAATGAAACACATGTTTAGAGCGGTCGAAGCTATATTCCATATACAAATTTTTACAATAGCGACATCAAAATCAAATTTCAGCCCTAATACGACACCACCATATATGCCGATGCGTCGCGGCCGGGACCTACGTGGTAGTGGCGCAGACCATAGCCCATCTCGGCAGCCTTGCCTCCGACCGGGTGACCCTGGAGCGAAAACACATTATATGTGCTGCCACATTTGGGACAGTGCGCCAGCATCTCGTCGTCAATCTCGACACGCACATCCTTACGTGCCTCGACTGGGCACGACAGGTCATATGCCTGCGGATTACCCATCACGTCACTCACCAAGAGCACGCCTCCAAAGCCGGTATAGGTCATAGCCGTATAGGGGAAGTTGGCAGGCTTGCGCTGGTCGCGGATAAACAAGCGATAATCCATAGCGCCGGTAACGCCATAGATATTCCAGTCGGCGACGGTGTTAAAGACTATATTGACCGGCGTGACGGGTATGCGGTCATCGTCGATGGTATGACAAGAGGCCGCTATAAGGGCGACAATGGCAGCAAGGACAATCGTCCTTGCTGCCGTTATTAATGATTTACACATGTCAGGCGAGAGAAGCGAACATGCCGCCGAACTGGTCAACGACCTTTTGCAGGGTCGGGCCGACGAGCGGACGCAGCATTGCCGGGATTTCGACCTCCATCTTGCCTACGACCTCGCTCTCGTTATCGGCAAGCGGGGTAATAGCGACCGAGATAGTCATGGGCACGGGCGACCCTTCGGCCTGCATAACGATTTTTTCGGGTGTGCGTTCTACGGCGCGGAGCGTTATCGCGCCCACTTGCGGCGTGGTTATCACGATGGAATCCTCGGTGAAGGCCACGTCGCCGATTTGCTGACGCTGCTCGGCCGGCATCTCGTCGAGTTTGGACTGCAGGGCGCGGAAATCGCCAAACTTGGCGGCAAGTTCGGCGGCTGGTATTGCCACTACAGTCGGTTTAGATGTATATGTTGCCATGTCAATATCTTATCGTTCGGGTACCCAAGTAGCCGGGTCGTTGCGCCAGCGGCGCAGTGTTTCGAGGTCGTCTTCGCAGATATAATTTGTCTTGAGAGCAACCTCGAGCATCGTGTTGTAGTCGCTCAGGGTGAGAAGTTTCACACCGGCCTCCTCAAAATTAGTCTCGGCCACGGGGAAACCATAAGTAAACAGGGCCACCATGCCCACAACCTCGCTGCCGGCATTGCGCACAGCCTCGACAGCCTTGAGCGAACTCTTGCCTGTCGACACGAGGTCTTCGACTACGACAACTTTCTGACCTTGGCGCAAGTCACCCTCGATGAGGTTTTCAAGACCATGGTCTTTTGGCGACGAACGGATATATACGTATGGGAGATTGAGCAGGTCGGCAACCAACGCACCCTGTGCGATTGCACCGGTGGCGACACCGGCGATTGCCTCGGCGTCGGGGAAGTTCTCCATAATCATGCGCGTAAGCTCGATTTTGATAAACGAACGCACGTCGGGATACGACAGTGTGCGGCGGTTATCGGTATAGATAGGCGAGTTCCAACCCGACGCCCATACGAATGGGTTTGCGGGCTGTAATTTCAGCGCGTTGATTTTCAGAAGCTTCTCTGCCAATAGGTGGGCAACGTTTTTCATATATCAGTATATTTTGTTTCTTTGTGCAAAGGTACGCAAAATTATTGTATTTCTATAGGTGCTTTTATATCAAAAATAGGGCTAAATTGTGCTACTAAAGTTAAATTATGGCAAAATAGAGTCGGGCCGGGTGTTTTTTGGCGTTTTTTAATTAATTTTGAATTTTTAAAATTTTTTATTTTAAGTTTATTTAAATTATTAATTACGAGGTGTACACCA
>VSPF01000240.1 GCA_009775195.1 Muribaculaceae bacterium | reverse complement strand
ATTTGATAGCAAGGCGATAATTTTCATCTCGACCCTCGCCGAAGTAAAAGCACTCACCGATTTTAAGCATAGCATCGATGTCGCCTTTTTCGGCGCGGGCCAGGGCGCGGTCGGCCCTATAAATATCCTGGAAATATTCGTCGTCGATATCGCGAGGTCCGTAGTCCGGAGTGTCGGTAGCCATTATTGTGATATTTTTATGGGTTAATGGATGTTTTAGGTAGAAAGGATGATAGCCCTCACGTTGCCGAAGTCTTGGGCTTCAAGGTCGGCGGGAGAGATGAGGAAGTCGAGCACGCCGCAGTCCATGAAATTGAGGTCGAAATCACTGCCGCCAAATGAATCGACCTGTAGCAGTACACGCCAGTCTTCGTAGGGGTATTCCCAGGTCTCCCATTCGCGGTGGGTAGGATGGGCGAATAGTGCGTGTTCATCGCCATAGGGCCTGATTTTTTCGGCAAAACCGACAGCCAACTCCATAGGTGCCGTCTGCTCATCGTTATCATCGACAAGCACCACCTGGCGCATATTGTCGATAGAGGCAAAATAGAGAACCTTTACATCTTCGGGGTCGCTAAAATGGCTCTGTATGCCGACAGGGGCGTCAAAAAGGCCCATACTGTGGTCGATTTTGGCGAAGAACGACAGCAAGCCGCTCTTGGGCAGGGGATTATCTGGCGCAAAGGCGGCAAGGTCGGACAGATTGATTTGACACACAAAATAATAAGGGTAATCGTCGCCTTCGTCGTCGACATACATCGGGTAGTCGAAGCCCTCGGGCAGGTCGGGATTGCCCCAGAAACGAGACGAGCCGGTCGGGAGCGTGTGGGGAGATTCGGAGAGGACGAGATATACGGGCTTGGGTAATTTCATGGCTTAGTCAAATATTACACTGGGGTTCATAAGGTGGGGGTTACGCCAGAGTATACGGTGTTCCTTGGCCAGGATGTCGGCCATGGCATGCCAGTACTCGAAGCAGAAGCCCATACCACGGGGAGTGTCGGCAAAACGTTTGTCGAGCTCGTCCTTTACGTCGTAATATACGTTTTCCCAACGCCTTGAATATTCGATAGGGTCTTTTTTCAGATAACCTTCCTGGGGATTTTCCCTGATTTCCAACAATTCGTCCTCAGTGATGAATTTGAGGATGGCCTCGTCGTCGGCACCATGAATCGACAGGAGATTATCAAGACGATACAGCTCACGCGCCATATCGGCGACAGCGTCGCGGTCGACCTCTTCACCATTGTCCACGGCCTTAGCAGCACGACGGATAAACGCATCCAAAACGCCATAGCGGTCATGGTTGTAGACAGTCTTGCGCAGGGCGGCAACTATGCGGCCGACAGTGAGCTGCAACATATCGAAAGACACTGTACATTCGGCAATCAGAGTGTCTACAAGCAATCTGTAATCCTTAAGCGACCGCTCGATTTGTCCGGCCACCATTGCTTCGGCGCCGAGCGTCAGCACCTGCAGCATCTCTACGTCGTAGGAGTGGTCGACATTTTCCCTGTCGAGCATAGCTGCAAGAACCTGGTATGTGACGCTGTCGAATCGCGCAGCCTCGACAGCGTCGTCGGGCTTGGCGGCCTCTTTCAGTGCCAAGGCTTCTTCGATGCGGCCAAGGGCGGGTTTGCTGCCGTCTTTGGTGAGGGTTGTCAGTTTTTCGTAGTATTCGTTTATATCCATCGGGGCTATGTTGATTAGTCTGCTTGATGATTTGCAAATCATTAAAATACGCAAAGTTAGGAAATATTTTCAAATAACAAAACCCGACCGTGACTAATTCAGGGCAATCGCATCAAAATATGTATGAAAATAGTATTCTGAGGTCGATTTCAGCGATAAGATAACTTTTTTGGGCTTATTCACCCTCTGCGTTTTAGAACTCCGCAGCCGCGTATTGGCGTGCAAGAGCATGTATTCCACCCAAGATAACTTGTTCACGTTCCTTCGACGGTTTCTTAAAGCCATTTACGTAATTACGTAGCAATGTGGCATCTATGCCTACAATTTTAGCAAATTCTGATATTTTAATTTCCTTGTGGGTAAGGAAAAACCGTTGCAGTGCCGAAGGCTCGGCGTCGTCGGCTGCAAAGCTATCAAAACTTATATCTTCATCTAATCCGCGCCAGTGTATGCCTCGGAAACCGAATTTATAATTGGAGCGCTCGGCTTCGGTAGCATTTTTCAAAGCCGGATACCATAATAGTGACTGCCTATATTCCTTGCCCGACTCATCAACTCCATAGATAAAGTCGCTGTCAAACCATATTCGTGTAATCTTCATAACTTTACTGATAATTATTTTGATATTCTTCCCAAATTAGCGAAATCCAGATGAACTATTGCACAATATATATTGT
>VSPF01000024.1 GCA_009775195.1 Muribaculaceae bacterium | reverse complement strand
TCTGACGGCAAAGCCGACGACAACACCGTGAGCCGCCACGCCTCTCTCCGTTTCCGCAGTGAAATGTGTCCTAAACTCAATTTTTTGTTATAATCGCAGTTATAATCGCAAAAATTTGTACCTACATCAGATTATAATCACAGAATTATGTACGTTAGGCTATTCACATTCTAACATAATATTTTTGTCAATAATGAAATATTTTATATCTTTGCGTGTTATTCTAAGTATATGAATATAGCAACCACATATAAGCTGGCAAATGCCTATATCACATCCAATCCGGTGCCTGTCAAGGAATCGGTAATGTGGTCGCGTCTTCGCCAGGGGAAAAAGAAAAATTTGCTTGCATCTGTCCGTAGGGGCGTATATATGCCTGTGGAAGTTGACAACAAATTTATCATAGGATGTAATGCCGTACAGGATGGTGTTCTCGCATATCATTCTGCATTGGAATATTATCTTCTGCAAACACAGGAGTTTAATGAAATGTATATCCACTCTACGCAGAATTTCCGTCCTTTTGAGTACCTTGGAGAAAACTATTCTTGTAAAAAGCTCAAATTTCTTAATAATGTTGTCGAAATAAATGACAGTAGCGGTTATGCGTTAAGGGTTACATCAATTTCGCAGACACTGGTGGATTGTATGTATAATATCAATCTTGCAGGCGGAATTGAGGAGCTTATGTATGCGTTGGCGGAATGTCCGGCAGATGGCATAGTTGAAGAAGAATTACTGCACTGTCTTGAATTATATGACAACAAAAGTCTGTGGCAACGTGCTGGATTTCTGTTTTCGATATTCCGAAAGAAACTACATTTGTCAGCTGATTTCTTTAGGAAATGCAAAATGGCTATGGGTAACAATCAGAGTTACATAATAAATCCGTATTTTTGCAATAGTTTTGACAAAGAGTGGAATCTTTGTATCCCTGACAATCTTCAAGCACAGATAAAAGTTTTATGAAATTTGAATACGATAAAAAGCAAATCCAGCGGATTGCCTCTGAACACTCCTACACAGCAACAAATGTGGAGAAGGTGATACGCCTTTGCCTGATATTAGACGACCTGAACCATCTGGAAGAATTTGCAGGGAAATTATTACTGAAAGGAGGCACAGCAATAAACCTAATTGCCTTCGATAGACTTCCGAGATTGAGCGTTGATCTTGATTTGAACTTTGCCCATAACCTGTCAAAAGAAGAAACCAACATTCAGCGAGAAAAAATAAACAAAGCTTTATCCGCATATTCAGAAGATAGGGGATACAGGATAAGTGACAGAAGTAGCTTTGTGCTGGATTCCAAATCATTGTTATATTCCCAGCTTCTTCATTAGAAACCTTATGTCAACCTTGCTTTTGACTGATGACCCGCATTTCGTCTGTGTGCATGAAACTACGTGGGCGGTCACCAGTTACCGAAGGCACAGGCGACCGCCGGGATTATCTTCTCTTGTGTTCAATATTCAATCTGTAGATATCCGCTCAAAGGGACTGCTACCCGTTGCACCCCCTTGACGATTTCAGGTGCGGTAGTCTCGCAGCCATACACATCGTATGCCACGACACGCCGAGGGGCCGCAGGCATATCCAGCACCAACGACGGAGTTCCCGAGGCATTGATTATATAGGTGCATTTTCCGGATGTCTTCATCTCAGGTACACTCATGTCATCGTATACGGCCACTATCAGTTCTTCGTCACTTTCAGCCTCGATGACCGGGTAACATTTCTCCGGATGATAAGGGCGGAATTCTGACTTGAGCAATGTCTCGCGGTGTTTCTGCGAGAAATCAAGCCAATGCTTTATCACTCTCGTATGATTCTCGGGCAGCTCTCCGAGCATCATCGAATATTGTACTACACTAAACAGAGCCGAAAGTATGTGGCGTGCGGCATTCTCCGGAGTCTCGGTCAGGTTCCATTCCAGCATATCGGAATGTACTGCGCTCTCTCCCGAGGTCAAACGCAGGTTGGCTATCCGCTGACGGTTGCTTTGTAAATCGGCGGGACAGTCTCCTGCGCGGAACATGTTGCCATACTGACGCATTGCCGGCCCCATGTATCGCTGACGGAATTCTATCAGCACATCCGGGTTGATGGCGCTTAACCGCCTGTATATTTCCTTCATCAAGATATCAATGGCCGCAGGCAGTGATTTTATATCGCGTCCGGCATAATTGTCGGCTTCTGCGGGGTCTTCGTTGTCAAAACGGAAGCTATCGATAAAATCGAGTTTGAATCCGTCAAGACCGTATTCTTTCATCGCATTCTCATAAGTAGAGCATAGAAACTCCCTAATCTCCGGAAATCGTGGGTCAAGCACACAGACTTCTGCCGATTCAGAAAGATACTTTCCTTTGAAACGCTCGTAATTGCGGCTTTTTTTCCCAACGTAAGGAACCGAATACCAAACCATGTATTTCATGCCCATGTCGTGCACCCGCTTCACATGCGACGCGAAATCCGGGAAGCGGTTACGGCTTACCTGCCAGTCGCCGCAGAAAGCATATCCTCGGTTGTTGTCGTCTGTCTGCCAGCCGTCGTCAAGAATAATAGTCTTCATCCCCATCCGCGAAGCCTCAAGGCATTCTCGCTCTATGCGGTCGGCCGTGACATTCTGATGGAAATTATACCATGTTGAATAGAGGGGGGCAAACGCCTCTTCATTAGCCGCAACAGATTCCAGACCGGCCTCGGCCGTCATCCACTCGGCACCCTCTTTGATTGCTTCGCTCCACATTACTGGGCGCGGGTCGAGCATTATTTTCGTCTCATAGCGTGTCATCTGAGTCTGTGGTCCGTTGAAATAGCTGAGTTTCCCCAACAGGGTACACCCTTCCTCGACCAGACCGAACTGAGCATCTATATTCCGCAGCGGTTCGCTGGCTGCTACTGTCAGCCGGTTGCCGTTGTTACTGTTTATAAAAGCATAAAGAGGCATATCGAATGCAAGATGGCTCGAATAATATCCCATCCATTCGGGGCGCAACTGGCAGCGGTCCATATCGCCGGGGCGCCATAGGTGGTGAATATCAAGCTGGGGCACCGATATGATGACATCAAACCGGGGTGGCAGCCGCAGGCTGTCGGACGTCAGCCCGACAGCAAGAATTTCTTTGCCGTCAATCGAGTCGACATGCAGCTCAAACTTCCAGCCCCCGGGTTGCTGACAAACCACTTTGATGTCTCCGGCACATGCAGTCCTTACTTGCCATTCAGCGGCCAGTGTATTCACAATGCCTAATAACGCCGACAGGGCGGCTACGAATATTTTCTTCATAAAGTTTAACGAAAACTATTAGCGCCGTACATTTTTACGCATGTGTTCAAATGTACGGCGCCGAGATAATCTAAAAATCGATGAAACGTCTGTCAGTCAGACACAATTGCCATTTTTTTATAAATTTATCACATCATTACTTTTCTGGCAGTTGAGCCCTGCTTGACGATGTAAATCTGGCCGGATACAGGAGTTGTAATCTTGATACCCTGCAGGTTGTAGTATTCCACCGGAGCGTTGTCTGAGTTTGTCACGACAGGTGTTATGGAAGTCTGAATCATGTGGGCAAGGGTGAAGTTGTCGGCACGGAACCAGGCACCATTGTCGGCCACGAAGTTGCCATTCTCGTCACCACCGGTGACTCCGAGCCTGAGCTGTTGGGAGGGGGCGAGTTCAAACCGTATCTCAACAGGATGGAATACACCTTCGTTTGAATCCTCAGGAATAGTCACAGCCTGATGAGAGTCATTGGCAAAGATATAGACAGTGCTGTTGGCTGGAGCTGAAACTTTTACAGCCGCTGTATAAGTGCCGGATGGAAGGCCGCTGATTATCTGTGAGATTGCGTGTCCTTTCGCATTATCCCATGTATTATAGAGATATTTGCCGTCGCCGCCTTCGGTTGCCTTGTCATCTTTATTTTCTGCAATGACAGTGTTGCCGCCGGTGTCAAAAGTCCATCCCCATGAACCAAGCTCGAAACTGGGATTAAGAATAGCATAGGTCATGTCGGCGGGTACCACATCCTGGGCCTTGCATGCGGCAGCAAGAGCTTCGTAGGTCATATGGATTTCTTCGGTGCCGTCGCCTGTGATGCTATGGTTATCCCAACGGTCTTGGACTTCGCGGTTGTCGAAACCTGTGAGACCCAGACGTGTTGCGATAGCTTCGGCATCGTTCATGGCTTCCTTGACATTTTTGTACATAACGTTATAGGCGTCGCCACCTTTGTTGCCGATATAAAGCAGATTGAAGTTGTCGAAGTAGAGCACAGTAGGGTTGGCATCCGCCCCTTTTACAAACTTGACTTCGAGTTTGCCGTCGGTAACATTTACGGGAATTGAAACCTTATAGCGCCCTTCGTAAACATCTGTGCCAAAATCTACGGCGCTGTAAGTGCCAGCGTCGCCAACGCGCGTATAGGTCACGTCAAGGCCGTTGACTGTCATTACCGGGCTTGCCCCGTCTGAAACCACATAAGCTGTCATCACATAGGCGCCCGCAGGCAGTCCCTCGGCGGAATTCGTGATTGTGTAGGCGGTTGTGGCGCCATCCTCGGCCGGATTGTTATAAGATTTGTAAACGCGGGTAAAACGCCATGCATTTTCATTAGTGGTGGCTGAGGCCAGCTCGAAGAGGGCGTTTTCGCCGGCATCGGTGCGCACCCATCTGGCGTTATCCGAACTGTTGGGGATTATAGACGAGCCGGGGAAGAGGAATGTGGCGTTCATCGGATTGTCAACGTCGGCGTCGGCAAGCTGCTGAATCAACTCTTCGCGGGTGAAAAGCTCCCACTGCTGGGCTGCATCTCCGGTGTTGATTGGCATATCGTTGATATACATGTCCCCATCCATGCCAACGGCCTTTTCCTGACCATCGACCGTGTATTTGAACACAAATTTTCCATTCCCGACAGTCTCTGCAGTCCATACGCAAGACTGGTCTACCGGCTTGTCGAGATACATGTCTCTTGCCTGAAAATAGCCGGATGGGTTCACTGCGCGAAACTCGTTGGAGCCTCCGGCAGCTTCGAATGTCACCGGCAGTCCAGACTCCCCGACAATTGCGTGAGAGCCCCACCAGCCACCTGCGGTTAGAAATTTTCCGTTAGCAACGTTGCGCATGTAATAGGGTGTGCCGGGGACAATCCCGGTAGCGGCGAAAGCCGGAAGCCCGACCATGCAAAATAGGAGTAAAATACTATTCTTCATAAATGATATGATAGATTTAAAGGTTCATATTATAATAACGTCATCATCAGAAATATCTACTCAAACTATAGCCGGAAAAAACGAATTGTTACTAAAAAAGTTACGACGTGCCCTTCCGGAATCCGTAGGAGAGATTATTTAAGTCTCAAGGTATTCCCGGTCTCCACTATCTCAAACAGCCGCATACGCTCCGCGCCCTCCGGATTGTTTGGCTGGTGAAGCACCAGTGTTAGGGCACCGCCGAAATCCCTGAAAATCATGCCGTGTCCTCCGTCTTGGGAAAATACGGGCTCGGGGTCCTGAATCCAAGGGCCGGTTATGCGCCCTGTCTTCGAACGGGCCACCCCGAGCGCGTAGCCGTCAGCGCTCATTCCCGACCATATCATGTAAAGGTTGCCCGACTGTGGCGATTTATACAGGAACACCCCGTCGGTCACATAGCACATCTCATCGCCGGAGAGCCATCCCGACGCCCATGCCGGGGCCGAACCGCAAAACAGTCTCACCGGAAACGACACGGACTTCATGTCAGAATCAAGCTCCACCATTTCTACCGTTCCGTCGGACATCTCGACCCATTCATGGCAATATACCATATAGTTGCGTCCGTCTTCCCGGTAGAAGGTCCCGTCGAGACACATCTGGCCTGCCGGGGTGGCCGGAAGTTTTTCGCCGAGCGGCACAAAAGGCCCGGAGGGGGAATCTGCGACAAAAATCTGAGTGCCTCTTTGCTCATATTTCCTGCCGTTTTGCGTTGCTTTCCAGGAAATGGAGTCATTGACAGTGGCGAACATATAGAACCGACCGTCGATTTCATGCATCTCCGGCGCCCAGATAGTGCCCGTTGCCCAATTATCAGCCGGAATTTCAAGAACCTGGACCGGTTCGGACCAAGTTTTCAGGTCGCGGCTCGTCAACACCTGCACCCCGCCTCTCTCGGCTGCAATGTCCCATGCAGGACTTTTGGAGCGATAGAGATAATAGGTAGAGTCTGCCTCGTTGGCGAAGATGAATGGGTCACGCACATTTATATCGTCAATGTCAAGCGCCATTCCTGTCAATCCTGTTGATAGAGTCAGCAGCGATATAATTATTGATTTCATACGTAGATATGTGTTATATCATTTCACCACTGTCTGAACCGACAACGACCCGAGACAGACCACATAAAAGCCCGCAGGCATATCGAGGACCACAGTCTCGCCAGGAGAACTGGCGGAATAGACACAGACTCCCCGCACATTGTAAATTCGTAGGGGGCCGCTATGTCCGCTGAGGGTTTTCACCGTCATCATACCGGGGATATCGGTCAGTACGCGCACTGTCACAGGAGAAAGGCCGTCTGCGATATCTATGGAAGTATCTCCGGAAGAGATGTCGTTCTGCGGAAGTTCTATCAGCGACCATTGCCGGTGTACAGGCGCGTCGGGAGTATCGTCATATCTCCACAATCCTACACGAGTATTGACCGAAGATGATTCTCCCTCAAGGTCAAAAGCCCTGGAACCGTCGGCATTTGTGATGTAATAATGGACCGGGTCAATACGGTTGAGCCTGAATACCTGGCGACCTGTCTTGTAATTCTCCCTGTCGAGATAGTAATTGTTCTCATCGGTCTCTGTCAGAATCTGGCCAGAGAGGTTCTTGAACTCATATAGGTCGCCGATGCGTGTGATTCTCCATTGTTGGTCCGGACTCATTACCGCCGGTTTCAGACGCACACCGTCGTCATCGGCCGTGACCACTATATCTGAGGCTGTACGAGGACATAGCAGATAAGAGGCATCAGGGTTTATCTCGTCATGGAGCGGCCCGGTGGTCACCGGTACAATCAGTGTTGCCACAGATGTCGGAGGGAGAGAGAATGTCAGAGTGGTGCCTCCGAGCTCATAATCACTGAACCAGGCCATATCGTGCGACGAATCAGTGATGTAAGCCGCAACGGGAGACTTTACAGATTCGAACGCGGAGAGGTCTGCCCTATGAATGATGCCGGCCGGAGAGGTATTCAGAGCCACAATCACAAGCCGGTCTCCGTCAGGGGGCAGCGCCGCGAGAGTATTGGGATTGAGCGACGTGATGATAGTCGAACCGGGCCCGATGAAACGGCTGAACTGCGAACGCACAAAATAATTCTTCGTACGCCACGCATCGCCATTGAGATAGTCATTTGTCGTCACCAGTCCCCACTGGTCATGATTTTCCTCGATATACTGCCAGTCAATCCAGGCCGAAGGCATCATGAAACGGATATCATCGACAAGTCTTCGGGCAAGATTCAGGTTGCCCCGTATTCCTGAGCCGTCGGCACCGACCTCGCTCATCCACAGACATATGGAGGCTTCATTGCACAAAGAGCTGAGTTTGGCTCGCGAAAAATCGTCGGCGGTGTAGCTATGTGTATTCCACTGTCCTACCATATCCAGGACACCGGCATCGCGGTAGGCAATGAAATCAAGCACAGACTGATTTACCGCTGTCTCGTCGGAGACGGCGACGGTGGTGGAAAGTCCCGACTGGCGGAGTTTCGGGGCCAGTACCTTAAGGAAATCTATCTGCGACCCGACTCCGAAATGGCATCCTTCTTGTTCGCCGCCGGCATACCAGTAGTCGGTCATAGGCTCGTTGAATGGTTCAAGCGTGCGAAATTCTATGCCGTACTTATCCTTGTAATGGCGGCATACATCTATGAGGTAGTCTGCGAACTCTTCGTAACATTCCGGACGGAGATTGTCGGACTTACTGTCGTGATTGCCGGCAACGCATCCGCTGTATGTCATATAGTACGGGGCGGAATTGCTGAACGCCTCGAATATGGCATCGGGACGTTTTTCCTTGATTTTAAGCATTATCTTGCGCTGCGCCTCGTCACGGCTCCATATATATGGGCCGGACGAAGAATCCTTGAATCCCTCCATCTCGGCTCGCGCCCCCTTGCCGTCGCGAATATGGTGCTCGCGGCAGTTGGCGTGGGATGAATCGTCACCCCCGCCGATATTATATCGAAATATGTTATAGTTCAACCCGTCAGGACTGACAAGCCAGTCTATGATTTTGTCGATTTTGTCATCGCTCCATTTTCCGCACATGTTGGCCCACCAGCAAAGCGACACTCCCCAACCTTCGAACTGATGTCGTCGGCTTCCGGGCGCGACGATATATGAACATTCGTCAAGAGCCGGCGCTTGCGCAGGGTCGCGTGACAGGTACCAATAGTCTGGCTCATCCTTATCAGAATAAGCCCACGAGCCGGGCGAAGTGTTGTCTACGCCGACATACTTGTTGTTTGCCCGGCAACGCAGGGTGACATAGAAGTCAGAGACGGCCTCAATAGCGTATTGGGCGTTAAACGACGAGGCATCGCTGAGGAAGCAGGCGTCGTAGTCGCCACTGAGTGACAGCACGGAACCGTCATGTGCGAAGAGATTGTAATATCCGTCGGAAGCAGAGGTAATCGTGAGCATCTGCGGACTGGTCACATCCGCATTCTCCAGGGCTGCGTGGCCCTGCCTGTCCCTGGCCAGATGCAGTCCGCTCGAATGCATAAGAAAACAAGTGGCAGGCAAATCCACAGCGCTGGCAGCGGCCGAGAGCGATATGGCTGCAGCCAGTATGGCAAGAAGAACTATTTTTTTGTTTATTATATTTTGTCGCATATCTATATTTAGTTATTTCAGTTCAAAACGGACGGAGCTGAGATTCTTTGAATCAGGGCCTGTCATCAGGTCGAATTCTCCGGGTTCCCAAACGTATTCAAGCTGGGAATTATAGAAACGCAACATGTTGGGGGTGATAGTGAAGGTCACTTCGCGGCTTTCTCCGGGTTCGAGTGTAATTCGTCTGAAACCTTTTAGCTCCTTGACCGGACGGGCAAGCGATGCGTAGATATCGCGTGTGTAGAGCTGCACTGTCTCAGTGGCCCTGCAGTGGCCCGTGTTGGTAACCTTTACCGAGGCCGTAATGGAATCGCCGGCCGTAAGTGTTGTTTTGTCGAGGCTCACAGCGCCATATTCAAATGTGGCATAGCTGAGTCCGTAGCCAAAGGGATATAGTTCTTCGTTGCTCTCGTCGATATAGTTGCTGGTATAGCGGTTGAATACTTTCGCATCCGGGTCGGGACGGCCGGTGTTCATGTGATTGTAATACAAAGGTATCTGTCCGGCATGACGTGGGAAAGTCGTAGTTAGTTTACCAGAGGGCGACACCCTGCCGAAGACCACGTCGCAGATGGCACCGGCGGCCTCGCTGCCCCCGAACCAGACATTGAGTATGGCGTCGACGTTGGCATCTTCCCAGGTGAGGACAAGCGGACGGCCAGTGAACAGGAGCAGCACCACAGGCTTGCCGGTCGCAGCCAGGCTTCGCAATAGTTTTTGCTGCACATCGGGAAGCCGGATGTCGGCCCGCGATGCCGATTCGCCGCTCATTTCTGCCGATTCGCCCAAGGCGGCCACGATGACATCGGCCTTGGAGGCTGCGGCCATAGCCTGCCGCAGCAGCAGCTCGTTGTCGCCACGCGCGATAGGTCTTATGCCGTTGGCATTATTCTCTACCGTACTGTCGGCATAGATATTACACCCCTTGGAATAGATTAACTCTGCTTTTCCCTGAAGTTCTTTGGTCATTGCTGCAAGCAGTGATTCATGGGCAGAAGGGGTGCACGTCATGCTCCACATGCCGCACATGTTGTTGGCGGCATCGGCCATCGGTCCAATCAGCGCTATTCGCCCCTTTGGCACCAGCGGCAGGGTCTGATTGGCGTTTTTGAGCAGGACAAACGTCTCTGTGGCGATATCGCGGGCCACGCGCCTGTGTTCAGGTGTGTAGATTTTTCCGGCAACTGATGCCGTGTCGCAATATTTGTAAGGGTCTTCAAATAGTCCGAGCCGGTATTTAGCCTCAAGCACGCGCCGACAGGCTTTGTCGATTATCTCCATTGTCACAGCCTTGTTGTCAAGCGACTGCTTAAGGGTAGAGTAGTATCCCGACGACACCATATCCATGTCTGTGCCGGCCTCAAGAACTTTTACCGAGGCTTCGGGAAGTGAGGCATAGCCGTGGGTCGACATCTCGGAAATCACATCGTAGTCGGTCACGAGCAGCCCGTCGAATCCCCACCGGTCGCGAAGCACGTCGACCATAAGCCATTTGTTGGCTGCAGCCGGAATTCCATCGACAAGATTGAATGAATTCATCACGCTGGCCGCGCCGCTGCGGATGGCAGCTTCATAAGGGGGAAAATATTCGTTGAACATGCGCTGGCGGCTCATGTCGACGGTGTTGTAGTCGCGTCCGCCTTCCACAGCCCCATAGAGAGCGAAATGTTTCACACAAGCCATTATCTCATCTTTTCCCGACATATCCTTTCCCTGATAGCCGCGCACGTAGGCCGGCCCGAGAACCGACCCGAGATAGGGGTCTTCGCCATTTCCCTCGGCGATGCGGCCCCAGCGAGGGTCACGACAGATATCCACCATGGGGCTATAGGTCCAGTTGATGCCTGATGCGCTTGCCTCAATGGCCGATATGCGTGCCATCTTTTCAATGGCCACCGTGTCCCAACTGCATGACAAAGCGAGGGGAATGGGGAATACAGTCTCGTAGCCGTGGATAATATCGGCACCGACAAGCAATGGTATTCCGAGTTCCGTTTCCTCGACAGCGATGCGTTGCAATTCAAGAATCTTTCCGGCGCCTTTGACATTAAACACCCCTCCTATCTCCTGGCGGCGTATCATCTGCTCAAGCTCATTGCTCATCACATGCCCGGTGACCATGTCGCCCCCGGTGACAAGATTCATTTGTCCGAGCTTCTGCTCAAGGGTCATGCGCCCCATCAGCTTGTCGATAAACATGTCCATCCGGCTGTCTGTATCATTACCTTGCTGACTACAAGAACACATCAGTGCCATGCAGACCAGGGGGATTAAAGCTCTGATTTGTTTTTTCATGATTTTTAAGATTTCAAGTTTCTGATTAAATAAGCGGAGCCTGATGCGATTATATACAACCTATTGGAAAAATAAGATGCGCATCAAGGCTCCGCAAAAACGCTCAAAATTCTTTAACGGTTAATCTCTTGGGGATTTATTTGGAGATTTAATGATGACCATGGCCGTCGAGCAGCACAGGCTTCACAACGATGGGACTCTGGTTTGTGTCAATCACAAGGCGGTATGTGCCGTATTCCTGGCCGATATTGCCGACCGTACATCCGAAGTTGGCATCATTGCCCACTCCGTCCTGCCAGGCGAATGAACGTCCGAAAGAACTTGTGTCGGTGATAGTGACCTCGCTCGACATTATCCGGTTGTCCCAGCCACGGTTTCTGTAAAGGGTCAACTGCGACCAACTGCTGTGGATAAGGAACGTGGTTTCATAGATGCCTGGAGCGGTCTCGGCGCAACATAGATATTGGCGCGGATTGTCCCAGCTCCAGCCTTTGGATATATAGATAGAATCGTCGTGATATCCGACATCCCATCCGCCGGTGCGGCCGTGGCCGAAATATTGTCCGGTAATCCAGAGGCCGTCGTCTGATGTTCGCTCAGTCCAGATGTGTTCGGTACCGTCGGCATCATAGAGCACGCGGTATTCGCCGCTCATGGCGTTGAAGGTGTATGAACCGTCGTCGTTGCGTACAAAATATTCTGGCTGTAGCATATAGTCGATACACTGGAAGTTTTCAAAGCTGACGCGCTCGCCCTTGGTTAGACTGACGGTAGCCTCCAGGAACTCATCATAGCGGCCCGCCTTAAGCGACACTCCGTTGACCCTATAGTCTACGGGGGCTACCATCTCCTTTGGCGTAAGTTCTGCAAGATATACTATTTTGTTGTTGAAATCTACACGCACCGTATAGCTCCCGGCTGTGAAGTCGGGCCCTGCAAGCAGGTCGCCGGTAAACATGCAATAGTCTGTTGTGCCAGCAACACCCTTGGCAAGCAGATTTCCAGGTACAGGCTCAAAAAGCTGGGTCGAGCGGGCACTGCCCCAGTCGCGGGCGCGATAGAATTTCACATCGAAATCGTGGGCGAGATACATCGATGTCTCATAAACTCCCTCGGCCACTCTGACCATTTGGAATGAACCGGCCGGCTCTGTAAGTTTCCATGCTCCAACAGTTGCACGACTGGCTTTCGGATGACCAAATCCCGAACCGGTAACCCACATCGCAGTGCCGTCGTATTGGTTCATCGACGGGCACTCGGTGTAGATGAGCATGCCTGAAGCGTCGAAATAAATGTCATATTCTCCTGTAGGGCCGATGAACTCGGCGCGTCCCTCGACATCCGAGATGACTTCGAAGAACTGAGGCTGGACCATGTCGGCGATACCGCCGAAATTGCCGAACACCACTTCCTGACCGGTTGTAAGGGTCTGACGGGTATGTAGAAACGCTCCGGAAGGCTCCATCAGCGCACCGTTGACATAATAATCTTCCTGCTGAACCGGCACACGGCTCACAATATCGAAAGTCCTGGCGGTCAAATCGACTGTGATGTCATACACACCCGCCTGGAACAGCGGCCCGGCACAGAAGTCGCCTGTACCTGTAACGAGAGTCGGCTGGTTGATGGTGAGGTCTTCGGCCCATATCTCGATTTCCTCATGCGAGCCCCAGCCATGGTGTCGGAAGAATTTGAATTTAAATCCCTGTGCCAGATATAGACTGATTTCAAACTTATCGGACGACACGCGGCGACAGCTTTGCACATTGTCGGGAGCATCGATTGACCAGGAAGTGGATATAGCTTCGGTCGCGCCCGAGTGGCCGAGCTGTTCGCCGATGACATAGAGCGCATCGGGATATTCCGCTTCTGGCTGCTCGATATATAGAAGGTTGTTGATATGGTCGTAGATTACGTCGTAATTGCCCGTCGCGCCATTGAACACCGCCTGCCCGGCCGATGTCACATCCCAAAAATGGCTTTGTAAGGTATATTGCAGCTTGTCAAGCCCGTCGAAATCTACGGTCTGGCCCTGAGTGAGCGAAAGCTTTGTGCCGTTGAAAGTGGTGTAATAGGTGTCGGTCAGTTCGAGTCCGTTGACTTTCACCACGGCTTTTGCCGGCCATTCAGGCCACTCATCCGGACGAATAACTTCGTCAGAGCACGAGCTTGCCAGACACATGCCTGTCACCAATATGACAGGGTATAATGTTTTATTCATGATAGATGATTCTCAGTGTTAGCGTTTATAAGCATTTATGATGGCCTGATATTCGGTTTCGTTTACGCGAACCATGCAACCGTGCCGGGCTTTCGGGCCAGCGAAATATCGTTCTGTCCAGGGGCCGTCGAGCGATTGGGCCTCGAACATGTCGTATTGCAGGGGGTAGTTCTCGGTGAAGAGGTAGAATCCTTTTCCGTCCACGGTGGGAACTATAATCGGAGCCTCATGCCAGCGGGCAAGGTCTGTGATGCGTGGTCCGGGGTTGGCATAGGGGCCTGTTAGAGCCGGAGCCTTTGCTATGCGGATGGTTTTGCCGGTTTCAGGTGCCACTTCCTGAGTGCGCTCATCTTTGAATATCGCATAATAACTGTCGCCTGAATGGCGGATGATTACGTCGATTGTGGCCATGTTCTCATCGCTGCCGGTGAAGTTGAACAGCAGTTTGGGGTCTGAGAAACTCTTGAAATCTTTGGTCAGGATATAGAATGTCCGTTTTGTTTCCCATTCGCCAGTGTCGGAGTCGTTGCCCGTCTTGCCTGCATGCCAGGTAATCATATATTGGTCGCTTGGTTCGTCATAAAACATCTTAGGCGCGCCGTAATATGTCTCCTCGTTGACATGGCCATAGAGTTCTTTGATTTTGTTGAATATCGATTTGGCCAGTTTGGTGTATTGCCAGTTGACCAGGTCGGTCGAGTGCCACAGCAATGGGATGCCCGAGCCTTTCTTTACGCTAATCATGTAGTATCCGTCGCGCCCTTTGCAGATGTCGGGGTGCCCGCAATAGGCCGGAAGCACTGTGCGCCCGTCGTTGAGGGTTTCCCAGTTATATGCATCGCGCGACACGCTGTAGAACAGTGAGCCGTAGTTGTCGTCGGTCATATGGGCGAAGAGATATCCGCCGTCGGTAGCTTCAACCGGTTTTTCAGGTGCCGGCGTGGGGTCTTCTTCTGAATTGCAGCCAATGGAGGCCAGCCCCAGAAGAAGGCAGCCAAATATGTTCATGAGATATGTTGATTTCTTCATGGTCTGTTGTTTCTTTTTGAGGAGTTTTACATGCCTTGTGCCTGACTGTAGTCGACATCCCATCCCGGACGCGAATAGAACTGGTCGAGCTTACAGCCGTTGGCGGCTGCAGCTTCAACCGCGTAGTTGGGGAGCGGCACATACTGGCGGGTGGGCACTTCGCCTTTCACTTTCGATGTCTCGCGGGCATAGCGGTTAAACCTGATTAGGTCAATCTTGCGGCATCCTTCGTAATAAAGCTCATGGCCGCGCTCAGTAAGGATGGCGGTGAGAAATTTGTCGGCCGACGAGGTGGCTGTAGCGTCGAGATTACCGAGATTGGCGCGGCGGCGCACCTGATTGACAGCCTCTATGGCAGTGGCCGACGGGGCACTGTTGGTTTTGCGCACCGACAGCTCTGCATACATCAGCAATGCATCGGCCCAGCGAGCGATGGGAATGTCGGTGCCCTGGAACGAACCGGAAGTCTCGATGGGGAATTTATTGCAGATGAAACCGTCCCAGCGTGTGCCCAGGTCGTTGGCGGTGACTTTCTCGCCGCTCTTGTTCCACCATTCGGTTACTATGAGATTGCGCCTGCGGTCGCCAGCCTCGAAACTATCATAGAATTTCTTGGCAACATTATAGAACGCCTGCCAGCCGCCATTCTGGGGGTAGAAAACTGTCGGGTTGTCATTGGGGTCGAGGGCGGCGGCATCCCATGGTACGGTGCACATCGACAGGATATTGGCATTACCGTGCTTGGGCGAGCCGTCAGCAAGGGGGTCACAGCTTACAGCCATGATAATCTCGCTGTTGAACTTGTTGGCGTTCTTATAAAGGTCGGCACAAGGATTGTCACCCTGGGTAAAAAGCTGGTATTTGCCCTGTAGTTCAGAGAACATCTCAAGCCCCGTGTCATAATATCCGGGCATGTGCGAACCTTCGTTCAGACAATGACGCATCAGGCAGAAACGGGCGTAATCGCGGGTATAGCGTCCTTTCTCGGTTTGTACCTCCGGCGCGTGCCGGGCTGCGAACAAGAGGTCATCGTAGATGTAGCCGCACATTTCGTCGAGTGTCGGGCGCGTGGTATTACGCTGCGCTTCGTCATCGAACACCTTGTCGGGGTCGACGATTACGGGTACCGGGCCGAACACATGCATGAGATAATACATCATCATGCCACGGCAGAGGCGAACCTCTCCGATAAGGGCATCGCGTGTTTCCTCCGACATAACATTGGCCGGGGCTTTCTGCAGAACGTCCATGATATTGGTGAAGCGGGTTATTTCAGCAGTCTTCATGAAATGGTTGGGATTGCTGTCGTCAGCCACCCAGCCGCGCCAGTAGTGTATGCAGTTTTCGTAGTTGGCTTTGGAGAGCTGAAGCCATTCTCCGCCACAGCGCGTGTAACCCGGAGCCATGATATCCGAGGTGGAGTCGAAGAAACGGATGTCGCCGCCGGTGGCGATATACCAGCCGTGCATACCTGTCCCTTCGTTTATAGTATAGGTGAAGGGCGTTGTGAACGGAAGGTAACAAATCATCATGTAAGACACATATTCGCTCTCTGTCGAAGGATATTTGCCCTGGAGCAGCTCTCCGTATATCTTGGCGTCGAAATTGTCCTCACAGGAGGTTGTGAGGAGCATCATAATCGCCATGAGGGAGGATATTATTCTGATTTTCATATTGTGTTTTGACAGTGATAAGTGTTTTTAGAAGATAATCTTTGCGCCGAACGAGTATGTTCTCAACTGAGGGTAGTTGCATCCCGACAGCAAGCTTGACGCAATGACAATTTCCGGGTCATCGCCGGTGAACCCTGTAAAAGTAAACGGGTTCTGGACATCGGTATACAGACGCAGACTCTTTATGTATCCCTTGAAGCATTTCCATTTGCGCGCATCGAATGTATAGCCCAGTGTGATGTTGCGCACACGCAGGAAGTCGGCTTTCTCATAAAAGAGCTTTATGCCTGCGTTGCCGGGCATTGTCACATCCTTGGTGGCCACGCCGGGAGTCGTGCCGTTGGGATTGGTCTGAGAGTTCCATACGGTAAATGCGTAGTCGGTGGGATTGGCCGCGCTTATACCGCTTGATAGATTGCCGGCCGAGCAGTTGGCTGCCTTGGTGTTGTTGTATTTCTCTATGCCGAGCTGGCCATACATGTAGATGTCAAGGTCCCAGTTCTTGTATATGAACGTATTGCCGAAACCGTAGTAGAGTTTGGGTAGCAGGTCGTCCATGTAGATGTCGCCTTCGTCAATCACACCGTTGCCGTTGCGGTCGTCGATTATGGGAAAACCGGGTTTTTGTGCATCAGCCGGCAGAGAGCGCTGAGACTCGGGCATATTGCTGCGGTCGGCGTTGATAATGCCGGTGGTGTTATAGTAATAGTATGCGCTCATCGGCTCGTTTTTACGCTTCTGATAGGTTTTGTAGTCATAGTTGGGCATACGCTCTACCCAGTCGGCGCGGTAGTGTGAGAGGGCAAGCGAGGTTGTCCAGGTAAAATCGGAGGTCCGGATATTCTCGGAGTTGAGCGAGAGTTCTACACCGGTGCGTTTGTAGTGGGCGCCGTTGACCGGCCGCGTAGGATACATGTTGAGCAGCGATGTATAGGCGGTTCCGAGCATGTTGGTCACGTCATTGCGGAAGATGTCGATGCTGCCAGACAGACGGTTGTTGAGAACCACAAAGTCGATACCGATGTTTTTCATTGTGGTCTTCTGCCATGTCACGTCGTCATAGCTGCCCCCCAGGAGAACGAACGGCACATAAGTTATGCTGCCGTTAGAGAATTTGATGTCTTCACGCGACACCCCGACTGTACCGTAGAGCGATGTCCCCAGGTTGTCGCTGCCGGTGACACCGTAGCTGGCACGCACTTTGAGGAGGTTGAGCCATGTGAGGTCCCGGAGGAATTTTTCCTGAGAGACTTTCCATGCACCCGACACAGAGGGGAACCAGGAGTATTTCTTGTTGTCAAAAAACTTGTCCGTGCCGTCGCGGCGGACTGTCGCGGCCAGCACATATTTGTCGAAGAGAATGAACGACGCGCGTGCGAACTGTGAGCGCTTCTCGTTTTCGTATTTATACGACGAGGGGACGAAAGGGCCGTCTGCCGCGCCGAGATTAGTATCCTGAATCATGTCGTTGGCGTTCTGGTAAGAGACTGTCATGCCGTTGCCTTTGTCGACATAACGTCCCATGCCTACGACAGCATTGAGATTGAGAACCTGCCAGAAAGTATGGTTGAAATTCACCATACCTTCTATAGTCTCATACTGGCGCTCGACATATCCCAGGCTACCGCGCGATTTTTTCACAAGCCCGAAGTAGACATCCTTGGGGATATAAGACGTGCGGCGGCCGGTCTCATGATTGATACCGTAAACCAGACGGACCGAGAGCATCTGACTGATGATATCTATATCCATGGCAAAGTTGGCATAGTAGCTGCTTTGGCGCGACTCGTCGATGATGTCAAGTGTAGCCACCGGATTGGGCACGCGGCCGAATATTGTGTACTCGCCGTTCTTGTCATATACAGGAAGATAGGCCGGGTAATGCAGCGCGGAGTAGAGCGAGCCCGAGGCCGAGTTGCCCTGATTGCCTGTATCTCCGCCGACGAGGCCATTCTCGTATTTGTTCCTGTTGAGGTTGACGATAGTGGAGAGTTTCAGGAACGGGAACAGTTGTGCGGTGACGTTTGTGCGCAGAGAGTAGCGTTCCATACCGGCATTTCGTATGATGCCGTCCTCATTGAAATAGTTCACGCCAAGGTAATATTTCAGTTTTTGTGTTCCGCCGCTGATTGTCAGCGAATGGTTGTTGATATGTCCTGTCTTGAGCACATAATCCTGCCAGTCAGTGTCGGTGGCGTTATCAATCTGGGTCTGGGAGAACACCGGTGTCCACTTGCCGTCGTAAGCAAGGTTTCCGTAGGGATACTGGTTGTTGTTGAGCAGGTATTTTTCCTTGTCGAAGACGTTGACCAGGTTCATGTACTCGGCACTGTTGAGACGGTTGAGACCATAATTGTATCGCTTCTGGATTGAGTAACTGCCCTCATAGGTGATAGTGGGCTTACCTTCGGCACCTTTTTTGGTCGTGATGAGTACCACACCGTCGGCTGCACCGATACCGTAGATGGCAGCAGACGCATCTTTGAGGATTTCAATAGACTCGATGTCGCCGGGGTTAAGACCGGCGAGAGCCGAGCGTTTCACATTGTCGGGCAGACCGGTCTCCCCGCTGCCGGCTTCGAGCGAAGAGTTGGGCATGATTACACCGTCGACGACATATATGGGATTGCCGCCTCCTCGGATAGAGATATTGATGTCACCACCGGGCTGAGTGCTGCTGACAGTGGCCTGCAGACCGGCCGCGCGGCCGAGCAGCATGCTCGAGACGCTGCTGTTCGCGGCTTTGGAGATTTTATCGGTTTTGACGGTGGAAATCGAAGTGGTGAGGTTTTTACGGGTAGTCGTTCCATACCCGACCACCACCACCTCGTCGAGCATGTTGTTGTCGGGCATGAGGCGTACAGTCAAATCAGTCTCGTCTCCTGGTTTCACGGATACGGGCTGAAACCCCACGTAAGAGATATAGAGCTGGCCGCCTTCGGGCATTTCGATTGAGAAAAAGCCGTCGATATCGGTCACTGCACCGGGGGCATTTTTATCGAATATGACTGGAGCGCCGATGAGGGGTTCGTCGGTGGTCGCATCCACGACCTTGCCTCTGACGTGTCTTTTTGCAGGCTGAACGGCCTTAGCATCTGTTTCGTCAGATTTTTTCAGCGCAATCTGGTATCCGTCAATATCATATTTGACACCGGTGTCTTTGAATATCTGGTCGAGCATAGATGTCACGGGCTGTGATGAGACTCTGACGTTCACCTTGCGTCTGATGTCAATCGACCCGCTTGTGTAGAAAAAGATGTATTTGCTGTTGTGTTCGATGTAATCAAGGACTTCTTTCACCGGGGTGTTGTTCATCTCTACGGTAAAAGTTTTAGAGTTGACGTAGCTTCCATTGACGGCTGCCTGTGATGATAAAGCAGCCAGACTCAGCCATAGCAACAGGATTATGCGCGACAGCTCTTTCCTCGCATTAATCATGCGGATGTATCTATCCATGATAGTGCATTGGTTTAAGGTTTTCTAAATCTTGGGCTTGGTTTAGATCGCGAGTTTAAACTCAGCCCGTTATATATTACACAATCGATTATTCGTCGGAATACGCTGAATGATTAGGGCGCAGTCCCCGCACATCCAGTCCTGAAGACATATATGCTGTCTCCGCTCTCCTCATATCTAACCGGGGCAGAGAACGCGATGGCGTGAAGCACATCTTCGATATCGTCTTTCAGATACAGCTTGCCAGTGACCTTTATGTCAGCCACATCGGATGACAGAACAAACTCCCGTCCGTAGCAAATATTAAGTCTGGAGAACACATCGGCAAGAGACTTGTCGCTGTACACCAGCATATAGTCTTTCCAGCTCACATAAGTAGTAACATCGACATTCCTTGGAGAACTGATGGCAGAGCCGGTGATGTCGACCAGTTGCCCCGGGCTCATCGTCACTGTGCCGTTGGAAGAATTGTCAACATCGACTTTGCCGGAGACAAGTACAACTTGAGAAGGAGCACCGTTGCCGTAGGCCATAATGTTGAACGAAGTCCCGAGAACCGTCACGTTGAAATCAGTGTTTCTGACTATAAAAGGATGATTTTTGTCGGGAGCGACATCGAGATATACCTCGCCGGATACATATATTTCACGCTTGTCTTGCGAGAACTCCAGAGGATAGACCACCCTCGAATCGGAGTTGGCCCAGAGGTGGGTGCCGTCAGCAAACTCAATCTCGGCTCTGCGTCCTTTCGGAACCGCCAATTGGCAATATCTATCGGCAGAGGGATTGCCTGCGTCTCCTGATACAGGACGTCCGTTGACCATAACCATACCATTTGCGAGACAGTTGATGCTGGCACGGTTCTGTTCAACCATGGTGGTGTCACAGCCCGGCACTATATTGATAATGTGCCCGGATGTCGTGGCCACCTCTGTATTTAGGGCATACGTTGTAATGTCTTGTATTGTCGTCAGACCTGGAGTATCCGCAAGGTCTGCACCGTCGGGCCAGAATACCAGAATCACAGCCGCAGCCGCAGCTGCAGCTCCCGACCATATAGATATTCTCCGGCGCATGGCGTTTCTGGAGGCGGCGCGTTTTATCCGCTGTTCACAGTCATCCCATGCTCGGTCGATTTCAGAAATAGAAAATTCCTTCTCTCGTTTCCTGAAGATGTCCACAACGCCATAAAGCAGTCTGCTGATATTGGTATTTCGGGGAGTCATCGCAAAAAATTGACAGGTTTAATATATTAACGGAATCTTTCAGAATTCCTACTCACATTATGACAATAACATGCATAAATAAATCAAGAACGGTGTTGCTCCCATCTCTGACCTAAGAGATTTGAGAGCCCTGGACACAAGATTCATCGCAGACTGCGGATTCATTTCCATCACAGCGGCAATCTCCTTGTACGACAGACCGCGGACATATCTGAGGTAAACGGACACTCGCTGATTATATGTCAGAGAATTGTATGCCCTGACAAGCCGGCGTCCCAGCATACGCGAGTCATCGTCATCCTTGAACAGCATCTCAATCCCGGTGTCATTGTCATCAATTTCAAATAGTCGCTCCGAGATTGACACATCATCGTGTGAAGACGCGGCCCTGTCAAAAATCATGTTGCGCAATGATGTCAGAAGATAAGACCTCACATATGGAGTGGAAGAAAGTTTCCGGCTGCTGCATATCTTGACGAACACATCCTGAATGCAGTCTTTGACAAATTCCTCATCGGAAACGAACCTCATGCCCCAGTTAAACAACAGGTTATAGTTATCCTTATACAACAGCGACAAAGCTGTCATATCACCGCTTAAGACCTTGCTCCATAATTCAGCATCATTCATCATTCAAAATACAGGCTTATAGATTTAAAGCGAATTGGAATTTGATATCCGGTACTATTGTCCGAATCCGTATCTAAATATAACGG
>VSPF01000239.1 GCA_009775195.1 Muribaculaceae bacterium | reverse complement strand
GCTGTATCGACCTCGGCTTCTCGTCGGTTATGATTGACGGCAGCCACCTCCCCTACGAGGAGAATGTAGCTCTCACCAAGCAGGTTGTTGACTACGCTCACCAGTTCGACGTAACAGTCGAAGGCGAACTCGGCGTTCTTGCCGGCGTTGAAGACGAAGTTTCGGCCGACCACCACACCTATACCGACCCCGAAGAAGTTATCGACTTCGCCACACGCACAGGCTGCGACTCGCTTGCCATCTCGATTGGCACATCACACGGTGCTTACAAATTCACTCCCGAACAGTGCACCCGCAACGCCGAAGGCAAGCTCGTTCCGCCGCCCCTGGCATTCGACGTACTCGACGCTGTGATGGAGAAACTTCCCGGCTTCCCCATCGTGCTCCACGGTTCTTCGTCTGTTCCCCAGGAAGAGGTTGACACCATCAACATGTTTGGCGGCAAACTTCCCGACGCCATCGGTATCCCCGAAGAGCAGCTCCGCAAGGCTGCAAAGAGCGCCGTATGCAAAATCAACATCGACTCCGACAGCCGTCTGGCCATGACCGCAGCAGTGCGTCGCGTATTCGCCGAGAAGCCCGGCGAGTTCGACCCCCGCAAATACCTCGGTCCGGCTCGTGACAACATGGAGAAACTCTATCGTCACAAAATCGTTAACGTACTCGGAAGTGCCGGCAAAGCCGAATAAACATACCGAACACTAAGAGATACAAGAGCGCGGGCATCGGAATGTCCGCGCTCTTTTCACTACCAATATTATCGCAATTTTGGCTAATTAAAAATTTCGGCAATCCAACAAAAAAACGTAATTTTGCAATCAGAACCGAAAACATAATTAGATATGTCTGAAATCAAATGCATTGGCATCCTTACCTCGGGCGGTGATGCGCCTGGTATGAACGCAGCCATCCGTGCCGTCACTCGCTCTGCTATCTTCAGCGGACTTAAAGTCAAGGGTATCTACCGTGGATATCGCGGACTTATTACCGACGAGATTGTCGATTTCCGTACACAAAACGTTTCAAATATCATACAACAGGGCGGTACAATACTCAAGACTGCGCGCTGCAAAGAATTCCAGACCCCCGAAGGGCGTCAGCTTGCTTATGACGTAATCCGCCGTCACGAGATTGACGCGCTCGTTGTGATTGGTGGTGACGGTTCGCTTACCGGCGCCCGCATATTTGCCAACGAATTCAACTTCCCCATAATCGGTCTGCCCGGAACTATCGACAACGACCTCTACGGCACCGATACCACTATCGGCTACGACACGGCCCTCAATACCATCATGCAATGTGTCGATAAAATCCGCGACACCGCCACAAGTCACGAACGCCTCTTCTTTATCGAGGTCATGGGCCGCGACGCCGGCTTCCTCGCCCTCAACGGCGCAATAGCCTCGGGTGCCGAAGCCGCAATCATCCCCGAAATTTCGACCGAGGTCGACCAGTTGGCCGAACTCATTCAGAACGGCTTCCGCAAGAGCAAGAACTCTTCGATAGTCCTCGTCGCCGAAAGCCCCGTAACCGGCGGTGCTATGGGCCTTGCCGAACGTGTGAAGAACGAATATCCAAGCTACGACGTGCGAGTATCAATCCTCGGTCACCTGCAGCGTGGCGGCAGCCCCACAGCCCACGACCGCATCCTGGCATCGCGCATGGGCGCGGCAGCAATCGACGCCCTTATGGAAGACCAGCGCAATGTGATGATTGGCATCAAGAACGACGAAATAGTTTACGTACCGTTCTCTAAGGCTATCAAGAACGACAAACCCATCAACCGCGAATTGCTCAACACTCTCCGCCGCCTGTCAATCTAATCATGAAGACCCCACAAGAACTTATCGACGCCCTTATCGACCTGTCTTTTGCCGAGGACATTGGCGATGGCGACCACACTACCCTCTCTACCATAGGCCCAGACGCCATGGGGCGCCAGCATCTCCTTGTAAAAGAAGAAGGCATACTCGCCGGCGTTGAAATTGCCCGTCATGTATTCGAGCGATTCGACCCGTCGTTGAAAATGACTGTATTTATCGAAGACGGCGCACACGTTCGCCCCGGCGACATAGCTTTCGTTGTCGAAGGTCCCGTGCGTTCGCTCTTACAGACCGAGCGTCTGATGCTCAACATCATGCAGCGCATGAGCGGCGTGGCCACCATGACAGCCAAATATCAGGATAAGCTCAAAGGTCTGCCGTGCCACGTGCTCGACACCCGTAAGACAACCCCGGGCATGCGCATACTCGAAAAGCAGGCCGTTGCAATCGGCGGAGGCATGAACCACCGCATCGGCCTATTCGACATGATACTTATCAAGGACAACCATGTCGATTTTGCCGGTGGTATTCCCCAGGCCGTGCAGTCAGCTAAAGACTACTGCAAAGCCAACGGTAAAAACCTTGCCATAGAAGTCGAAGTGCGCAATA
>VSPF01000238.1 GCA_009775195.1 Muribaculaceae bacterium | reverse complement strand
CCTTAAGGAAGTATTCCGTACCGACGTTATCCGGCAGTTCCCCTTTCCCGAAATCCCAGGCGAACGGTTCTGCCCCGAAGTATTAGTATGGAACCGAATCGGTGCGAGATACAAACTGCGCTATTTCAACAAACCAGTCTACACGGCCGAGTACCAACCCGACGGACTGACAAACGGCATAACGCTTGCGCGGATGAAAAGCCCCGTGGCATCCATGCTCACGTATTCCGAGTGGTTTTTAATTGCAGGCTCCGTCAAGGCGAAACTGCGCATGGCTGTCAACTTCTGGCGATTCGCCTTATGTGCCGCCCCTGGGGAGCGAATTTCAATAGCCGGATGGGGAAAACTTTTATTCCCAGTCGGAGTGCTCTTCCATATTAAAGACAAAATCGTTTTTAGATGAAAATTCTCCACGTAATAACCTCGCTGCGGACCGGTGGGGCGGAAAAACTGATGGTCGACTTGCTGCCAAGGCTCAAGGCCCGGGGGCTCGATGTGGACCTGTTGCTTTTCGACGGTACCGACACCCCCTTCAGGCGCGACATCGAGGCCGCCGGGGTAAGGGTGTTCGACCTCGGCACTGGCGGCTCGGTCTACTCGCCGGTACGGATGCTCAAACTCATTCCCTATCTCAGAAAATACGACATAATCCACACCCACAACACCGCCCCGCAGCTCTTCGCCGCCATAGGCAGCATGGCTGCGTCCGCGATACTGTGCACCACCGAGCATAACACCTCTAACCGCCGCCGTCGATGGAAGTGGTACGCCTCCGTCGACCGATGGATGTACAACCGCTACCGCAGGGTAATCTGCATATCAAAAAAGGCCGAGGACAACCTGCGCGAGTTCATCGGCACGTCCAGGGCCGAAATACTCACGGTAAACAACGGCATCGACGTGGCCCGCTATGCCTCTGCTGAGCCGTCGCCAGAATTAGAGGGCATCGCCCCGGGGAGCCGGAAAATAATTATGGTCGCCGGCTTCCGCTGGGAGAAGGACCAGGACTCGCTTATCAGGTCGCTAAAGCACCTGCCGTCTAAGTTCCACCTCTTCCTCGTGGGCGACGGGGTGCGCCGCCCCGAACTCGAAGCCCTCGCCACGCATGAAAACCTTGCCGACCGCGTGCATTTCCTCGGTCTGCGCACCGACGTCCCGCAGCTGCTCCACGCCGCAGACTATGTTGTCATGTCATCTCACTTCGAGGGGCTGTCGCTTTCCTCTGTAGAGGGCATGAGCGTCGACAAGCCTTTCCTGACATCCGACGTCGACGGTCTCCGCGAGGTAGTCAAAGGTGCCGGGGTGTTATTCCCTCATGGTGATTCAAAGGCTCTTGCCAACGAGATAATGGCTCTTGAGAATTCCCCCCAAAAATATAGCTCCGTCGCAAACGCATGTCGCAAACGAGCCGATCAATTCGATATCTCAAAAATGGTCGAGAGTTATGCCCGTTATTATGATAAAATATAAAAATAATGGCTAAATCAATTTCAATTCTTATTACCACCTACAATGCTGAAAGATTCATTGAGCAAAGCCTGGCGTCAGTAGCTACTCAAACATTCGTCATTACGAGATAATTATATCGACCGATGTCAGTTCCAACGGTACAGTCGAGATTATAAGAAAATTCATAATCGACTATCCGAATTTTAATTTAACTCTTATAGGTAACTCTAATGGAGATGTCTCTACGGCACGAAAAAGAGCCTTAGAACAGGTAACACGCCAGTGAGTGATATTCGTCGACACTTACGACACACTACCACCAAATGCATTAACAGACCTTTAATCATCAGCTGGTAATAATACCGCCCTTATGGGTGGATTTCTTAACACCGCCAACGACAAAAATTGAGAGTTCGGTTAGCTCATACCAGTGGCAAAATGCTATTCTGCAAGGGGCTATACCTCCATCGATTTAGGGGAAGTTATATCGCAGAGTCGTTATGTCTCAATCCATGCTTAATATGCCTCGCAATATCACAAACGGTGAAGATGCACTTTTTTATATTACGTATAGTAATTTGAACGCGATTTAACAAATGTATGCAAGAGTGATAAACAGCATTTCATTGATTCACAATACGATAAAACTGGCATTTACCTTTCAATGCATTAAACTGCCTCTAAGCTATATCATGTATGAAACGTAATTATTCAATCGATATATTGAAAACTATTTGCTGTTTTTTGATAATAATAATACACATACCATGGAATTTTAAAGAAGAAATATTGCCCTTGACACGATGTGCCGTTCCATGTTTTTTTATGATTTCTGGCTTCTTTTTATATCAAAAGGATGGAATTGATTTATGTAAAATCAAGCACACAATCAAGCATATACTTTATGTAACGCTTTGGGCCTCTTTACTTTTCTTCTTATGGTGTGAATACACAAACATTGCATATAACAATTGTTTTTTTATACCACCCATAAGGTCTATATGTTCATGGCTCGTTTGCAATAATTATCCATTTTCATACCATTTATGGTATCTTTACGCATATATATATATGT
>VSPF01000237.1 GCA_009775195.1 Muribaculaceae bacterium | reverse complement strand
GGCTGTCGTCGGCAAAAGCGTGTGTGGGCCCCCTGCCCTTTACCGAGACTTTTGCCGCCGGTACTCCGTGTGCGATAAGGTAGTCGCCAATAGCCCTTGCGCGGCGTTCGCTAAGTCGTTGGTTATAGACGGCACGGCCATGTTCGTCGGTATATGCCCTTACGTCGAGGCTCAGCCCCTTATTTTTGGCAATTCGTGCCAAGGCTGTCAATTCAGAATTTTCGGGAACGTTGGCCGAATCATATTTGAAAAGGTATATCAGACTTGACCCGACAGGGTTGATTGTGACATATTCGGGTGTCGCAACCGTAGTGGCCGTCATGTTGGCAGTCGTCCCTGGGTTTGTCGTGTTTCCGGCTGTACTATAATCGAGTGTCGGTTCGAATGGCGAAACAAAGGGGTCGGGCAGGGTGCCTTTCAAACCGGGGTTGTCATAGAGCCCCATCTGCGTGAAGTAAGTCTCGGTAGGAGCCGACTTGACAGTGTATTTATGTTGTGGGGCCGAAGGTACACCGTCGACCCACACGTAGCAGCCTACACCGAAAGCGAGACCGAGAAGGATAGCGGCACCGTAACGTACGAAGCCTGGTGTCTCATCGACATCGGCGGTTACGGCCGGTACAATGATATCATCATCGTCATTATGGGCACGTAGTTGTGCGGATTCCTGATGTGCGTTAAGCTTTGGATTCTCAGGATGGCCTTTGAGGCTTTTTGTGCCGTTTTCTTGTGGCCTGTTTGTGTCGTTAGTTGCCATAGTAGTCGTTTTTTAGTTGCAAACGTTCTGATACTATTGTAACAAGCAAACTCGGCCACAGGTTTGCCTATAAGGCAAAATAAATGTCAGTATATTATGCCGAAGTGCCTCAGGGCGTTGATGATACCATGGTCGGTAACATCGGTAGTGACATAGTCGGCAGCAGCTTTGACATCTGGCGAGGCATTACCCATCGCAACGCCTACCTTACAGTAACGAATCATTGATATGTCGTTGTCTCCGTCTCCAAAGGCCATGGTTTCTTCAGGCAAGATGCCGAAATGCTTAATCATTTTGTCGATTCCGGCACTTTTGCAGCTACCTCGCGGTATGACATCGCAAAAATACGGATTCCAGCTTGTCGGTTCGCAATCTTGTAAAACGGTAGAGTACAAGGTGCGGTCAGACCAATTGGCTTTATCTCCAAAAGCCATAAGTTGAACTACTGCCTTGTCTCCGATAGACTCTATCGGCCTTACAGGTACCGGGGGTACGCTAATAAGCTTGCATACGTCTGACACATACTTGTTTATCGCTGTGATAAAAATATCACCGTCGGCAGGTACTAAGCTAAACTCGAGGTTAAGGCCGGGATATGCGGCGATAAGGCGGCTTATATCATCGGACGCAATAGGGTGGGTATATATGATGGTTTGTTTGTCGCTTGCGATACACATGCCACCATTTACTGTGACATAACCGTCAAATTCCATGTCGCCAAGATTATCAATCCAGGCGGCATGGCGTCCGGTTGCAATGAAGACTTTTATGCCTTTAGAACGCATGGTCTTTATGGCTTTCTTAACTTCTGCGGGCACATCACGGTCTCCAAATGGCACCAGGGTGCCATCGATATCGAAAAATATGGCTTTGATTTTCATGTTACAAAATTAGTAAAAAGTACTCTGACAGCCAAGACCTGATTGAATGAACACAAATATCCCCGGGCAGTATGCGTCTGCATGGACTGCCCGGGGATAGGTAAGGCTTATGTTATTTTACAACGACCTTTGTAGTTGTGTCGTCTACTGTTACAATATAGATACCGGCAGGCACGTCGAAGCCGTCAATTCTGCGGCCTGAAATATCATAAACCGAAGCGGCTTTATAATCCCCGTCGATGACGATGCGCCCGTTTTCGCCGTAGACACGTGCGGCCGGTGCTGCCGAGATTTCGTCCGTACTGCTGATGTCTTTGCTTACATAGACGGCAAATCCATTTGCCGGCAGCGTCACGCTCACCGTCCCCGAGCCGCTGAGGTTGTCGGCAACGCCTTTTGACGATGCATAAAGTTCGTGGTTTGAATACGAGATTACGCTGGCCGGGCACGATACGGTCATTGATGATGTCAACGACGGATTGATAAACGCTATTACCTCTTTGCTGCCGTTCAGAAGGCGCATATAGCGGTATGCGTTATATCCTCCGCTGAGGTCAGTGGTGATAAATGTTGCCTGTCGGGTGAATAGCCCGGGGTTGTTGCGGCGCAGGTTGATGAGCCTCGAGTATGTGTTCATCAGCGCGGCACGGTCGGCATCACCAAGCCATCCGGTCCAGTCGACTATTTTAGGGTCGGTATTGTTGCCGCCGTCGCTATTCTTGGTGTTTTGGTTGTTGCCGAGTTCGCCGAACTGCCAAACCATCTTGGGCCCGGGCGTAAGCAGCATTTGTGTTGCCAAAGCTCCGAGACGCGCATACTTGTTATCTTTATTGTCCTTTACCGCGTCGGGGGCATAGGCATCGACTTTATAGGCCACGCGCTGTTCGTCGTGACTCTCGGCATACGAAAT
>VSPF01000236.1 GCA_009775195.1 Muribaculaceae bacterium | reverse complement strand
ACATAGTACTAAATTTATTTATATATTTAACATATATTAATATTTATCTGCATTATATAAAAAGAGCCGGCTGACAAAGCTGCCAGCCGGCTGTATTGTTTTTCGCTGTATTTGCGAGGTCGATTATTTGACTACGACCTTGGTAACTTTGCTACCGCGTTTCATCAGGTATATGCCCTGTGCGGGGTTGGCTACCTCTACGCCGTTGAGGTTGTAGTATACGGGGGCGGCGTTTTCGGCCTCAAGGTCTTCGATGCCTGTCTGCTCGGTTGTAGACATTACCAGGTTGCCCTCTACGGCATTGAGGAACTTGCCGTTGGTGAGTTTGAACTTGGCTGCCTGCTCGGTGCCGTTTACAATCACGTCGCCGTCGTTGCGTGTAATACCGTCGGCAAAGCTGATTTCAATCGGAGCCTCGTTGGTGAGTTCGCCTGCGGCGGTAATCGATGCACCGGCATTGGCTATGCGGACGTTGAAGTTGGTGTTGCCGTTGAGACGGAGTTTGCCGTTGAGGTTCACACCCATGGGAGCTGTGATGTTCTCGCCGGTGCAGTTGTCGAGCAGGAGCGTGCGGTTGCCGTCTTTGACGTTGAAAACGTTGGCGGCGGCGTTGCAGTTGATTATGCGCACGTTCTTGAATGCGAGGGTGTTGGTGTTAGCCTCGAATTCGTTGTTGAAACCTGCGTTGGCATTGTTGCAGTCAAGTACCAGGTCTTCGAATGTCAGGTTGGCCTCGTTCGACACAAACAGTTTTTTATTGAAAACCTTTTTAACGACCACATCGGGGTTTGCACCCTTGATAATCATGGGGCATTTGATGCCGCTGATACGGTCATCGAGTTCTACATCTTCGAGCACTGTGAGAGTAACAATGCCTTCTTCGGGGGCAACAGCTGCTTTGTAGGCCGCGAGGAGCGAACTGTAGGTCTCGCCGGTGATTTCGTTCTTCACAAGGGGCTTGTTGTACTCCAGGTTGAGGTTGCCGTCCTTAAGGACCAACGAGTAGCCTTCCGGCGCGCCGGTAATGGTATAGCACGATTTTGTAGCCTCGGTAACGCCTGAAACGATGGTTTTGGCTGCGTAGGTCTGAAGGCGGATGTCGATTTTGCCGCCGAGGTTCTCGCCCTGCTTGATTTTGTAGTTGCTTTCAATGTAAACCGAGTAGTTCGATGTACCGGCTACAGTTACCCTGTCGCCTACACCCACAAAGAGAGCGCCGTCGGCGGCAACGCAAGTGCTCATGTCAACGTTTGTCAGTACGGTGGTACTCTTGGTCTGCACGGCACGGCCGGGGATGTTTACAAACTTGCAGCCCTTTATGTTCAGGGTTGTGTTGACCTGCTTGTTCTCAATGGCAAGCTTGTTGGTGTTGGTGCCGTCGAAAGTAATATTTTCGAAGGTGTAGTTGTTCTTGGGGCGCATAATGCACATGATGTTGGCGCCTTCACGAACAATTTTGGCGTTGTTCTCGCCTCGGAATGTAAGGGCGATTTCCCCGTCGCGGTCAATTCTGCCGGAAAGGGTGGTTTCGCCCTTGATGGTGATAACGTCGCCCGAAACTGCTGCTGCGACGGCTGAGGGCAGGTCGTCATAGCCGGTCGTACCGATGAACACGGTCTGTTGGGCGCCGGCTGTAGCCGCTCCGACGGCGGCTGCGAGAAGAAGTGTGTAGATTTTCTTCATGATGATTTTATTGGTTATCGGTTGTTTTTATCCTTAATACGCGCACGTCGGCACGCACACTCAACCAGACTGTAATATTTTTTGTAATTTTGCAATTGAGTGCGGCCCGGTTTTCGCGAGTATATTTATCAGTAGCGGGAATTCGGTGCTTGGCGCCATATCGGCAAGGCCTTCGATTCTGCCCAAATATCTGGCACGAACCGGGTTCTCGCTATTTTTATATTTACGTATAGTTATGAGAGATTTTCCTATCCTGACTTTTAAACCTCAGTTCAAGAGCGTTATATGGGGCGGTAAGCGTATCGCCGAGTTCAAAAACATGCCGCCGCAGGGCGATAAGATTGGCGAGAGCTGGGAACTCTCGGGAGTACCCGGCCATGAATCAATCGTGGCAGACGGGCCGTATGAAGGCATGAATTTACAAGAACTAATCAATACACATGCCGACGAAATCATGGGCACACGGCTTGTTGGTCGCTTTGGTCATGAATTTCCCCTACTAATCAAATTAATCGACTCGGCTGATGATTTGTCTGTACAGGTACATCCCGACGACAAAATTGCCCATGAACGCCATAACTGCCCAGGCAAGACAGAGATGTGGGTAAGCATCGCTCCGGCAGATGGTGCATATCTATATTCCGGTCTCCGCCACAGCCTTACCCCCGACGAATATCGCAAGGCTATCGCCGAAAACACCATTATAGCCGACCTCGGCAAATATTATCCTAAAAAAGACGACGTGTTTTTCCTCCCTGCCGGACGGATACACAGCATCGGTCGTGGAAACTTCGTGCTCGAAATCCAGGAAACCAGCGACATCACATACCGCATATACGACTACGACCGGCGCGATGCTGCCGGAAATCCACGCCAGCTGCATGTCGAGGAGTCTGTAGCCGCTGTAAATTTCAACGACACCGCCGACGCAGCCCCCACACACATT
>VSPF01000235.1 GCA_009775195.1 Muribaculaceae bacterium | reverse complement strand
CGAGTAAGTCACTATTAGATAGATGGAAAAGCTATCAGCCTGCAAGAAATACATAAGATTTATCATACCCCTCGTATGGCTTATTGCCGTGACGGGACTAATCTTATGTCTCCTATATTCCGAGCGGCATTGGAACGACGACCACTTCAGGACATTCTACGCACGTTGGGAATTCTCTACCGCCTACCTGATTGAGGCCATTACACTCACAGTATTTTTTATAACTTTCCTCGTATCTTCTAAAAAATCCGAAGGCATATTACGCAAAGCCGTTTCAGTTACTTCGTTTATCTTGCTTTGTGCAGGCACACTCGCGGTGGTCATAACACTAATTGCCAACACAATCGGCTTAGGCAAGGTTATAAAAGACTACAAACTTGACTGCCAGCTTGAATCCGACAATCAAGAATTATTTTACGAAGCCGTCGACGCACTTATTCCATACGCTTCGAGTCCGACATATTACTTTGTAGAACCAAACACCAATGTGCTAAAGGCGGCTCGGCAGGGCTACCCTCGTGCGCAAAACGCCATGGGTTGCTATTACCACCATAAGGCTAAGCGAAAATCTCAATCAGATGCCGATTTCGACCATGCTATATATTGGTTTATCAAGGCTGCTCAAAATGATTATGCCCCTGCGCAAACCAATCTTGGCCGAATACTAATGGGCGATTTGGAGTCAAACCGTCAGCCCGACACAGAGTTGGCGAAGCAATGGTTTATCATGGCATGTAACGATGACTACGTGGAAGCCTTCTACTACCTGGGCAAGATTTATTCTGAAGAAAATAAACGCCTGGCCTATGACTATTGGTCGAAGGGAGCCGAGCTTGGCAGCGAGGAGTGTGCCCGCCAACTGGAAACGCCAGAGTTTGCTCTCGGATTGTACGACGACGATGCACTTATAGATAAAAATATAGAGCCCACCGATACCATTGACCTGTAGCAAGCTGAAGTTTAACAATTTTCAAAAAATATTTGGTCATGTCGGGCAAAAGCAGTAATTTTGCAGCACCGATTATGTCCAACTCATTGACTGGCAGTCGTAGCGGCACGCTTTTGGCCGAGCGGGCAGCGAGCGACGGTCGAATTATGTAATTATTAATCAACGAATTAAACAGTGGATACCATTAGCTACCGCACCGAATTTCCCAACGCCCAGGAGGTAACTCACGATTGGGTAGTCATCGATGCAACCGACCAAGTACTTGGCCGTCTCTGCGCCAAAGTGGCAAAATTGCTCCGTGGCAAATACAAACCTTCTTACTCGCCCAACATGGAATGTGGCGACAACGTAATCATCATCAACGCCGACAAAGTACGCCTTACCGGCAAGAAGATGACCGACCGCATCTACCACACATTCTCAGGTTATCCCGGCGGCCAGAAAGAACTGACCCCCGAGGTACTGATGCGCAAATCGTTCAACAAGCACCTCAAGCCCGGCATGCACCCCCTCTTTATCCGCGTGATGAAGGGTATGCTTCCCAAAAACCGTCTTGGCCGTCGCCTGATTGAGAACATGCACGTGTACAACGGCCCCGAGCATCCCCACGAAGCTCAGAACCCCACCGTAATCGACATTAACAAACTGAAATAATCGCACAATGGAAACAGTAAATGCAGTAGGCCGCCGTAAAGCCGCCGTAGCCCGCGTTATCCTCAAAGAAGGCACCGGCGTCATTACCATCAACAAGCGCCCCCTCGACGTGTACTTCCCCTCGTCGATTCTTCAGTATATCGTAAAGCAGCCCCTCAACACACTTGACTGCGCCGAGAAATACGACATCCATGTCAACCTCGACGGCGGCGGCTACAAAGGACAGGCCGAAGCCCTCCGCCTCGGCATCGCCCGCGCCCTGGTCAAAATCAACCCCGACGACAAGGCTGTACTACGCAAGCAGGGCTTCATGACCCGCGACCCGCGTGCCGTAGAACGCAAGAAACCCGGTCAGCCCAAGGCCCGCAAACGCTTCCAGTTCTCAAAACGTTAATCGTTTTCCCCATACCGACAGTCGCCTGACGCGGCTGCCTGAAAAGTGTTTAGTATCTAAACCGTGGCGATGGACCGACGTTCCCTACCCCACGGTTGCATAAATCAAAAGAACGTAAACAAACAACCCAACAACAATGGCAAATCCAACATTTGACCAGCTCCTTGAAGCAGGCTGCCACTTCGGCCACCTCAAACGCAAATGGAACCCCGCAATGGCCCCCTACATCTTCATGGAGCGCAACGGTATCCACATAATCGACCTCTATAAGACCGAGGCCAAACTCGCCGAGGCAGCAAACGTGCTTCGCGGCATGGCCAAGGCCGGCAAGAAAGTGCTCTTCGTAGCAACAAAGAAACAGGCCAAACAAGTTATCGCCGACCTCGCATCAAGCGTAGGCATGCCCTATGTTATCGAGCGCTGGCCCGGCGGCATGCTCACCAACTTCCCCACCATCCGCAAGGCCGTCCGCAAGATGACCACCATCGACAAGATGACCAAAGACGGTACTTTCGACAACCTGTCGAAGCGTGAGCGTCTCCAAATCACACGTCAGCGTGCCAAACTTGAGAAGACCCTCGGCTCTATCGCCGACCTCAACCGTCTTCCCTCGGCACTCTTCGTAGTCGACGTACTC
>VSPF01000234.1 GCA_009775195.1 Muribaculaceae bacterium | reverse complement strand
GGGCACAGCAATGGCTGACTGTTAAATCTAAACAGGCTGATTAAGTGGTAATCAGTGCCTTAAAACCTATAAATGTATGTGGGCCCGTCGCCGGGTCACGTTGCAAAATTAATCATTTCTTATATATCTTCAAAAATTATACGCACTTTTTTGAAAAATTCGGGGGCGACACAGTGAAAAACCTGTGTCGCTCCCTTGGTTTGTTTGCTATTTATTGTCATGCCAGAGCCGGACGGCTGCGGAATTCCGAGTCGCGAAGTTTTGCAAAGGCCCTTAGATATTTACGGATTGACGATACCATCTCCTGGGTTTCTTGCAACATATTGACATATACATATAGTACGCCCACAGCCGATGGGTCGCCATCGCGTAACTGGTCGTGTGCGCGGTGATAAGTGTCAGATATTATATCTTTTATTTCGTCGCAGTGTTTGCGCAGGGCGCTTATTGCCTCGATATCACCCGACTCCATCAGGGCTATAGTGTCGTTAAATAGCGTGCTGATGCGTGTCCTCATCAGTTCGTATTCGTTGGCATAGCGTGGTGGCAGGGGCAGGAAGTTGTTGTCGACATGCTCTTTGCAGACTTCGGTGATGCGCCGCAGGTTGTAGAGGATATTCATACACAGGTTGTTGCTCAGATAGAACCATGTGCTTTTTTCTATGGCCATCTCGCGTGTCAGGTAGCGCAGACAAAGGGTTTCTTTCCTGCGTGCGTTTTTGAGTACGTTCTTTTGTTTGGCGAGGCTTGACTCGGCTTTGTCGAGGGCTCCGGCATTTTCATTTATAAATGCTGTTGTGATATCCTTATATTTTCCTTCGGCATACGTCATAAACGACTGTTGCTGTTCGGTGATGTACATCATCAGTAGCGGCCATGTCTGAGTTTTGTCGGTGGTCGATATTATGGTCTGGAATAGGGCGTCACTGTTTTCATTTGCTTGCTTGTTGCCAAAGCGTCGGTTGCTGCGAACTATAATAATTATTGTAAGCACGGCCATGCCGAGCATTACCCACTGTCCGCCAAAGTGCATCAGGGCCACAATAATGCCGGCGCCGATAAAGGCTGCGCCTGCGGTTATGAACCATCCGCCAATCACAGATATGACCCCCGTTATTCTGAACACGGCGCTTTCTCGTCCCCATGATTGGTCGGCAAGCGACGTACCCATGGCGACCATAAATGTTACGAAGGTGGTTGACAACGGTAACTTTAGTGACGTGCCGAGGGCTATCAGGGCTCCGGCGAGTACGAGGTTTACCGACCCACGTATCAGGTCGAAGGCCGCTCCTTGTTCTATTATGGTTTCATCGACATTAAAACGTTTGGCAAACCATTGGCGTACTCGTGGAGGTGTGATACGGCGCACCCAGGCTGTTACCGATAGAGCCCATCTTACAAGTCTGCGCGCTATCCGTGAAGAACCGAACATCTCGTCGCCTTCCTGCTGGCTGCCAAGGCCGATTTCGGTCTTAGTCACATTCCGTGCCTTCTTCGAGGTGGCGAGTGCTACCACCATGATTACACCGGCTCCTATTAGGAAATAGAGCGGGGTATTGGCCGGGCCGTTCAGCGAGCCCATCAAAAATCCCTGTGCGTCACCACCTCCGTTGGCGATATAGTCCTGGTATGACGCAAGGCCGCTTAGCGGTACGCCGATAAAGTTTACAAGGTCGTTACCGGCAAAAGCCATGGCAAGCGAGAATGTGCCCATGAGCACAATGACCTTTAATACATTTACTTTCAGCAAATGGAGCAACTGCATCAGCAAGGTAAAAAATACGAAGCAGCCGGCGATTACCAGTCCTGTGTTGTGGTTTATCCAATATTTTACATCGGGGGTCATGAACACAAGGTCTTTAGCCCCTTTGATAAGAAGGAAATATACAATCGCAGTAGCGCAGATTCCGCCAAATATGCCCACCTTCCACGTTAGTTTGCTACGGTAGTTGAACGAGAAAATCATACGTGATATAAACTGCACCACGGTGCCGAAGAAAAATGCAATCGCCACAGACAGGAAGATACCTAATATAACCGATAATGCCTTCTCGGTATTGAGCAAGTCGTTAAAGCCGAGGTCAACGCCTCCGGCCATCTTGATGATTGCAACTACAAAGGTGGCTCCGAGCAGCTCGAATACCATTGATACCGTGGTCGACGTAGGCATGCCGAGCGTGTTGAACACATCAAGCAAGATTATGTCGGTAACCATCACGGCCATGAAAATACATATCAGGTCGTAGAACGAGAAGTGTTCGGGCCTGAATATACCGTGACGTGCTATATCCATCATGCCGTTGCTCATCGCTGCCCCGATAAACACGCCTATCGACGCCACTATTAGGACCCTCTTGAACGATGCCGCTTTCGAGCCTATTGCCGAATTCATAAAATTCACGGCATCGTTACTCACGCCTACCGACAGGTCGAATACTGCCAGTAGGAATAAAAAGATTATTACACAAAGAAATAAGATTTCCATTATTTTGTTGATTACTTATTTTACTGCAAAATAATCAACAAAATATTTCATGAATGTTTCAAAACTCTTAACAAATTATGAAAAAATGTAATCTTTCAAGCTAATTGGAGTTGAGATTATTTAACTGTGTAATTGGTCTTTCAGCCAATGAATATGT
>VSPF01000233.1 GCA_009775195.1 Muribaculaceae bacterium | reverse complement strand
GTAAGCTCGTCGATGACCAATACATCGAAAGGCAACGTGCCGCCATAGAGGCCCACAAGCCATGCGAAGTTGTCGCTGCCTATGACATAGACGTCGGCCTTCTCGGCCAGCGCCATCTTGCGCTGCTTCTCGGTGCCCATGACCTTGGCCACCCTCATGCCCTGTAGGTGGTTCCACTTGGCAGCCTCGGTGGTCCACGTGGTCTCGGCCACCTTCTTGGGTGCCACCACGAGGGCGTTGCAGATTTCGCAGTCGTCGATAAGTTCCTGAATGGCGGTCAATGTAATAGAACTCTTGCCCAAACCCATGTCTAATGCCAAAAGACATTCCGGTTTATCCAAAACAAACTGGATAGCTCGTTTTTGGTATTCGTATGGCTTGTATATCATATCTTCGCGGCATTAATCAGTTCGTCGACACCAGCCTTGTTGTCGATTACCAGTACGCGGTGACCCATCGCAGCGAGTTCGGCCATGCGCAGCTGCTGTATCTTCGACGGCTTTCGGCCACGGCTCTTCAGCTCGACCCATACCACGCCGCCGCCTCGAAGCACCAGCAGTCGGTCGGGATAGCCAACCATGTTGGGGTTTGAATACTTGAGGCAGAGCATGCCGTTCTCGGTGGCACGTCTCACCAGGTATTTCTCTATGGCCTTCTCCGATACCTCGGCATGGGCCGTTATGTTTTCAATACCTTTCATTCGCTAAATATTGTTAGATAGGCAGGCGCTACATTCTTCCCATACTTGACTGAGCGTTCAAGATAAGCATAAATGGCATTCGTATCATTGACGAAATCTTCGTATTGTGAATACACGGACATCTCCTCTATACGGTCCTTAGCTCTAAGATAAGTGTTGCGGTCCAAAATGAAACCACATTTTTAGCTCTGCATCTAAGGCCGTTTAATATAGCTGCTGCCGATTTTCTCAATGATGCCGGACTCTCCATTTGCGGGGTGGTTAGTCGCGCATGCATGCGATAGACCCCATCCGTATTGTGTTTTACATTACAATTTATTACTTCTTTCATTCTATTTATTATATTATCATGTTTTTTATTAATCTTACTAACCACCTAACCACCATAACCATAATTAACTGACTAACAATAACAAATAGGGTGGTTATAAGGGTGGTTATAAGGGTGGCTACAAGAGGGTCAAATTTCATCTTCACTTAAAGATTGTAACTTTCGATAAAAAGTGGCCTTTAAATTTTTGCCGTCTTTACCTTTGTAGCCACCTAACCTTTTTTGAGCTACTTCGCTTTCCCATCCGAGTGTTTTAAGTATAGCCCCTATACGTTTCGGGCTGTATCTTGATATGCCTGGGTAAGGGCATGTACAAATTATATCATATAGGGCTATGCGTTCCCTTTCGACTGTACCCACAGCCCCCACAGGGTCGTAATATTTAAAATAGTCGGCACGCTTTTTGGGTTCGTATGTGTCCCAGTCAGGGGGCAGCGGTATCTCCAGCCATTCGGCAAGGTAGTCGCGCAGCGGGTCGCCCATGACTTCGTTGAAGTTTTCGGCATAGCTGCGCATCAGGCTGTCGAGTTCGTCGGACAGCAGCAAAGGTTCCCCAGCCTTATAGATGGCATACGCCTCGGCCCATATCTGCCCCGTCTCTGCTTTCAGCCTGTCACGCCAGTGCCTCACTCCGATGCCGCCTGTGACCTTCACTACCCAGAAGCGGCGGTTGCCGGACACGTCTTTGAGGAAATGCTCGTTGTTCGTGGAGCCTATGAGTACGCTGTGGCGGGGGTTCTTGTTCCACTGCCTGGCGTATGCCGCGCGGAAATTGTCAGAGCGGCTCGATATAAGGTCTTTCACGGCATCGGTGTCGGCCATCTTCATGCCCTTGAACTCCGGGATTTCCACTATCCACGACCGCTGTAGGGTCTCGTACTGTTCCTTCTTGGCGTCGGCGAAGGATATCGCCCCTCTCCACCGGCTTGCCAGCGTTTCGGCAAACGTGCTCTTGCCGGTGCCCTGTTCACCGTACAGCACGAGGCAGTAGTCGAACTTGATGCCCTCTCCGTCATCAGGGTCGGTGTCGAGAGCACGTCCCACGGCACCGGCCATCCACTTGCGAGTTACAGCCCTTGTCAGAGGCGTATCATCGGCACCGAGATAGTCGATAAGCAGCGTGTCGACCCTCGGCTTGCCGTCCCATTTCTCACGCATGATAAATTCCTTTACAGCGTGGTAGGCACGCTCGGGGGCAGTGGGCCTGAGCATCCTGTCTATAAGGGAATTGATTGAAAGCTCGATGCCGTACATCTCGGACAGGTAGCTGCACATTCGTGACAGCGACGTGTCGTCGACTTCGTCCGGGGCGTGTGTCCCGACAAACGGGCACGAGGCATCGGTTATCGTGTCACGTTGGCTAAACAGGTCGAAACGGACCATTTTAAAGCATGGGTCGTTCAGCATGATAACTTTCAGTGTTTTCGGAGATGCCTTTGCGTTCCCTTTCTTGTCATAGTCGAGTTCGCCCATCCAGTCGGTATTAGGCGTGTCGCCGTTCACCGCGTTCGTGTCGATATCTCCGAAGTCGCTTGCCGCCCCTGCCTGCCGCTCCCGGGCAAGGAGCACTCGCACCGCGCGGGCAGCGGCTGCGCAGTCGAGCATGCTGGCATCCGACGGCCGGCGCGTC
>VSPF01000232.1 GCA_009775195.1 Muribaculaceae bacterium | reverse complement strand
GATATCACCTTTTCTTTACCGCCATGCCGATGGGCCTGCGGTAGTCGCTGCCGCGCTTGGTAAGCAGTTCATAATCGTAGTATTGATGAAGGCCCGTAGTATCGGCGTCGTGAGGCACCAACAGTACCGTGCCGACCGGGTATGTTGCAGCGGCGGCAACATCGGGCACTTGCCTTATGCGGTCGTCGAGATAGAAACCGAGGGTATAGTAACGCGGCGTACCGAGCGTTATGATGTCACCATCTTTTGCAACCTCGGCGATATGCCGGGCCTCTGCCCGGTTACTATTCGGATTTAGCACCGACGGCATCACCGCAGTGGCGTATGCAAGGAAGAGGCTCCATACTGTTACCGCGATATGCCCCACGGGGCTGTGCCGGTTGACAAACCATGCGATGCCAACACCCACCGGGGCAAGGACAAACACATAGCGCCACCATGGTATCGGCTCAATCCGCAGACCTTTGATATCGACAAATTGGACAACAATGACCGCCACGGGGACAAGCACGGCGAGAACGGCTACAAACCATGCGAAAAAACGCACGACCCGGGCGGTCGCCTCCCTCGCGTCGAGAAGCGACGCGATGCCATAGCATATAAAGGGATAGGCCGGCAACAAATACACGCTGCGTTTGCTTGCCGGTATGCAATAAAAAGCCACGGTTATCACCGCCGCACAAATACTGAAAACTGCAGCCGGAGACAAGGGGCTGCGATGGACGCTGCGACGCCCGAAAAGTGCAGCGACAAGCAATACCGTCCAAGGCAAGAGTCCGGCGGCAAGGGTCATAAAGTTGTAATACCACGGGTTGACATGGCTTTCATACGACATGGTGCCGGTCAGACGTCCTATATTTTCCTCGAGCATGAGGTCGTAGAACTCGCGCCCCCCTTGCAGATACGCGGCATAGTACCACATAGCCGGTATCAGCAGCGATGCCACGGCAATAACGACCAACTTGCCTACAACGGCGAAGAAGCGGTCGCGACGCAACAAGCGGTATATGCCAACGATGAGACACGGCAACAGTGTGCCCACCGGCCCCTTGGTCATAGTGGCACAACTCAGCAGCAAAACCACACCGATATAGCGCAGCCAACGCAGGCGCCCCTTACGTTCGCCGAGGTCATACAACATATACATCGCTATGACCATGCAGGCCGTAAGCACCATGTCGAGACGACAGGCCACTGCGGCACGGAAGACCTCGACACAGGTCAGCGTGACAAATGAAAAGATTATGGCAAAGCGTGGACCACGCACACGCGAAGCCCAGTGATACCCGGCCATAACCATGGCAATAGCCGCCAAGGCCGACGGCAGGCGCGAGATATACTCATTGACCACGCCCCCATTGAAGAGCTTGGCAAAAATCGCGATTAGCCATGCCAGGAACGGTGGCTTAAAAGGTATGTCGGTACCGAAATTGACAGGCAGCAGCCAGTTGCCACCCTGCAGCATCGACACGGCGACAATAGCCTCGCGAGGTTCGCCCTTGCTGTTAAACATAGTCTCGCCAAGCCACGGCAGCAGCAAGATAGCCGCCGCTATAAATACCACGGTGGCAGCACCGGGCATATAGCTGTCGTTGTGATGTGTCATTTTAAGGTACTTCTACTATTTCTATAGATTTGACCGACAGCCTTGCCTCGAGATATTCGGCAAGTTTGACACGCTCGGCCTTTGTCAGCTTACCCTTGGTATGCACCATGGCGACTGTAGTCGTATCGGTACCCTCGTGTTCGCCGATATTATTAAAGACTGCCGTCGAGATGCCTATACGGTGTATATTCGGGAAAACCACCTTGATTTCAGAAGCGACCTCCGACGAAGCCGTAAACGACGAGCGCTCCTCGGCGATGATTGTCTTGAGAGAATCAATCGTACCCTGCTGGCGGCTTATGGTGCTCTGGGCAAGGCGGTAGATATCGCCCACGGCGGCTGTCTGCTGCGACTGCGCGGCATCGCGATGGGCCTGTACGCCCTGTATTATGACGAGGCGCGTGCCGGCAAGACCGTAAAATTTAAGTCTCGACGACAAAGCAAGCTGCAACGAGTCGGCCGGCAGAGGCTGCCCTATAAGGGTCATCGACAGCACTCGTTCGCCATGGTCGGTATAGGCTTTGTGACTTATCACCTGGGTATCGGGAAAGCGGCACTCGTCGGCGACAAACGTATCGGCATTCATCGTAAACTTATTCTGACGCAGCATATTGTAGGTCAGATATATACTGGGCAGCATAGTAAGTATGGCCAGCGAATATACAATGCGCCTGACCCTGCGGGCACGGTTGTTGTCGCCAACGGTATGCGCCTGATACTTCATCAACTTCACACCGATAAAGGTAGCGAAGGCGATATAGACCGAGTTGATAAAGAAAAGATAGAAGGCTCCAAAGAAATAATTGAGCTGCCAAGTGGCAATGCCGTATCCGGCAGTACACAAGGGCGGCATAAGGGCCGTGGCGATTGCCACACCGGGTATTACATTGCCCTTGTTGTTTGCCCCGAGCGCGATAATGCCGGCACCACCGCCAAAAAATCCTATCAGCACGTCGTAAATCGTCGGCGATGTGCGCGCAAGCAATTCGCTGTGCTGCTCGCTGACCGGCGATATGAAGAAATAAATCGTAGCCGTGATTACCGAGAAACCGGCAGCCATGGCAAGGTTGCGCACACAGCGTTTGATAAGGTCGAAGTCGTGGATGCCGACCCCGAGGCCGATACCTATGATA
>VSPF01000231.1 GCA_009775195.1 Muribaculaceae bacterium | reverse complement strand
ACACATTCCCGAGGGTAAAGACACCGAGTTTGTCATAGCCGACTGCGACCATTTCACTACAACGGCTCTCTATGTCGACGGCACGTATACTATCGACCTATCGAAACGCGACTCGTTTACAATCGTCACAGTTACCGAAGGGTCGGCATCGCTCATCGCTCCCGGCGGAGTTGTAACCGAGCTTACACAAGGACAGACAGCCCTTATACCGGCATCGATGGCTGCGGTAACGGTCAAGGGAAACGGCCGCATAATATCGGCATACATAAAATAATTGTCAAGCAAGATACAAAAACATAAGCGGCTCTGCAATCGGGGCCGCTTACTTTTTTCTGAAATAATCAGACCTCACAATCAGGTCAGACACAGGCCACGCCCTATGTTTGAGGCTGTCGATTACGCTGCCCGAAGTGCCAATCAATGTACCGTCGTACAATACAGCCGAGCTGTTGCGCTCATCAAGCAGAGACAGGCCCAAACCATGCCACCCATCAAAGCCCATGATTTCAACAATAGCCGGATAAACATCAATCTGCCCGACGGTACGGGCTATGTGCCGTGTTAGCCCCGTGTTTAAAGCGATGAACGCTATGCGGCCGTCGGACTTACGACTCCCGACGTCAAGGTCGTGGTCAGAGACAAGCACTATCACGCTGTTACCATATAAATCTTCCGATTTAATTTTTACGAGGAATTCGCCAAGTGCTGCATCAAATCCATATACGGCCTTATAGTAATTATGCAAATGAGTGTCGCTGACAGCCGCATTTCCAAGCCATCCCGGCGATGCAAGGTTCTTATCTACAAATGGGAAGTGCATGCCGAGGCTTATAATCTCAGCCATAAATGGTCGCGCCAAATTTTGAATAGTATCGGCAGCGACGGCAAAAAGCGTGCTGTCGATTGGTGTGGCGTCTACATTGATTTGCTCTACAAGACGGTCATAACCATAGGCTTTCGTGGTCGCACGGTGATTCCACACACTCCCGTTCTCGACTATGAAATCAACAGACGAGGCAAAGTGCCGAGTCAATGTCTGACCGCTGTAGTCGTTGTCGGCAAACAGCATTGCCGCACTTCCATATGATATGGGAAGGAGCCCGGTATTATACATGAAATGACCGTCCGACGAGCCCCCGTGGCGCCGTTGAGGCACAACATCGAGACAAGCTACTGTCCCCTCTGCCCTCAATAGAGAATCGAGCACGGGCGTAAGACTGTGATGATTTATTTTTTCGCCAATGGCCCAAGAGTTGAGCGACTCTATGACTATAAGTATCAGATTTTTATTTCTATTATGTATAAAAGCGGAGTCCGCTGTGAGATAATTATCTATCTCGCCGAGATAATTTTCTATCTGATTTCGCTGATTGTCGGATAAATTGTCAATCGCGCCCTTGTCACGTGCAAGCTGTATATAGGTATATAACAGCAGTCCCCTGCCCTGCCATTCAAACAAACGGCCGTTAGAGAGCGTGCTTACTTTCTCCTTTAAGACCTTGCCCAGGCTTGTGGTGTTACCCGAATGCAAATAATACCTATATGATGCTATCACCGACGCGCAAATGCCGAGGCAATATGCCACGACAGCGATTGCGACAAACATCACACGCTTCTGCCACGACGGCATAGGTGCCCCGGATATGCGCCACCGACGATAAAGCCATGTGATAAATAGCGGCAGTACGACATATATGATGTCGCTCCATTTTAGTAACCCGGGTATGGCGTCGAATACGAAAACATTGTAACTCGCCGGCTCTATGATTAACGACCATGGCAGCAAGTCGCCCCAATACCGACAGTAAAGGACATTTACCCACAAAAAGAGAGCTGAGAGCCACACTGCGACGGGCACAATGATACGCCACCTGCCGGGAAGCAACCATAGTGGTGACGCAAGCAGCAGGCCTTCGCCGAAATATAAAGCGAGTGTGACATAAAAATTAATGACTACGCCCACATCGTGGTCGAACCAGGCCGACAGCAAGATTGCCGACAGTGCAACGACGATATTGTAGAATACGACGTTGCGATATGGGAGGCGGTTCAATACCATCGTATGCCGTTCGACAGCGACGAACGCTTGTCGTATTTGAGGTCGCTGAGTAGCGAGGATTTTACCGATATATGGAAGTTGTAACTCTTATACGGGCCGACAGGCACGAAACTTGCACGCATGGTAAAGCAGTGGAGGTCGCGCGATATATTGCAATTCATATATGCAAGCTTGTGGGTGTCGAAGTTATACGATGCCGAAAAAGAGAAATCCCAGTTCGGCGTGGGGCGTATGTTGCCGCTCAGCGACAAGTTCTGTGTTATGCGCCCGTCAAACTCCATCTTTTCCTTGTTAAAGGCCCCATAGCCATAATTAATCGAATAGTTGAACGTCAGGCTCCATGGCACCGACCATTTCGCATAACCGTCCTTGCCCATTTCGATATCTGTATCGCCGCCCGTTGAATGACGGTCATCCTCGGCATCGTCCATATCGCGTTGGTACTCGGCACCACTGCGGTCTTGGTCGGTATTGTTATCGTTCTTTTTATCCTTGTCTTTCTTGCGTTTGAAGGTGTCGTTGTTAAACGTATATGAAAATGAAGTACCCGTCCTCATCAGGCGTCCCCAACCTTTACCGGCCTGCAGGCGTGTGCGGTTGACCTTGACGGGCGTGCCCGACGAATTAAGCTGGTAGGTATAGGGGTCCCACGTCGCCGACAGGTTGAGGTTGAAATTCTTGGTGAGGCGCAGCAGTATCGAGGTGGATATGTCGCTCCAGTTCAGCGAGTCAGCGGCGAAGTTGTAGCTCTGCTGTATGTTGAGGTTCTCGATTAGCGACACCTTTTTCTCGCCAATCGAATCGTTGTCCGACTTGACTTTCATCTCGAGGTTGTTCGACAGCGACATCGACAAAGAGCCGTTCTTGCC
>VSPF01000230.1 GCA_009775195.1 Muribaculaceae bacterium | reverse complement strand
TCTACGAGATTATGTGACGAGTCGTTTTCAGAGAAGTCACTTTCGACAAACAAGATGTTGATATATTGAAACTTAGGATATCGTTGCACATAGACAGCCAAATCTATCTCGTTCATTTCGGCACTCACAAACAAAATCCTTGCCGAAGGATAATGCTTCATCACATTGGCCAAGAGGTCGAGAATAATCGTAGTCTTACCCGACCCGGGGTCTCCGATAATCATATAATTGACACCTTTGGGCAGACCTCGATAGCTACACAGCAGCCGGTCGAGCACCGTATGGGTGTCGAAGTTTTCAAAGAGCGACTTGTCAAATGTCAGGTCGCACATTCTAACTATGCCTGACGGATTGGCGTTTTCAATCATGGTGGCAAAGTTAGAAGCCCGGTGTAGCAAAATGCGATACACCGACCCGTAATTAATAAGTTTATCTCATGACTCTTCTCCGAAGCATCCGCAGCTTACAAAGCCCGAGTCGAGCCATTCTTGTTGGATTTGTCCACCGTTGCGTGTGACTGTGGCCTGCAGCCATTTCAGTGTGTGGGCGTCGAGGTCGGCGTAGTCGTTGACGACTATTCTTAGTTTCGAAGAATTGCTGACCACGATTTTGCGCAACTTATCGCAAAGGGATATATCGAGCTCCTCGAGGTCTACATTCTTTGTAAGATTTAGCGATGTCAGATTTTTACTTGACCTGATTATCAGCTTGCGCAGACGGGGCATGACCGAAAGGTCGAGATTGTCATCGTAACACTCCGTAGCCTCAAGAGTTTCCAGATTCGGGCACCCGGCGAAATCTACATTTTGCAGTTGGACGTATTGCAGATAGGTCAGCGAGGGGCAATCCTCGAAGACAACACGGTTGACATTCGTTTCCCAAGTGCCGTCAACTAAGGCTGTCAAGGACTCACAATCCTCAGAAAGGAACTCGATTTGGTATGGCAGTTCTTTCTTTTCGGCATCTTTGTAATAATGGGCGACGCGGCTCATGGCGTAACCGGGCTGATGGCGCAAGGTCGAATGTGTCCCGTCGCCCCAGTGTACTTCGATTGATGTACCGGGTTTGAGGGCGGCATCGAACCATACGTGGTTGCCCTCTGTCCACGCCAATGTGTTGATTGATATATGTAGCAGTCTTTGAAATTGCATGGTCATTCGTCTTTATAGAGTTCGTACATGTCTGTCACCCAGCCTTTCATTGTCTTTCGCAGGGAGGCCGGGCTTATTACTTCAATCATTGCGCCGAACTGTAGCAGCTTCATGACAAAATCGTATGTCGGCGCCAGGTAGAGCTCGAAATCGGCATAATCGTCGCAGTCTTCTATCATGCGTTGGCTCGGATGCAGCGGCAGGGAGTTGAGATAATGCCGATGGCCGGCATAGGCGCGGAGGACGATTTTTTCCGGCTTTACGTCACCACCGATTACAACACCATAGACCGAAGAAAAGTAGTCGTCGGCATCGAAATCATTGGGCAGCACATATGTTGTATCGGTGATGCCTACCTCTTCGAGACGGTCGAGGCCATATATTTTGACCTCGCCGCGATTGTTACGCGCCAGCACATACCAGCGGTTTTCAAAGAGCTTTACACAGTAAGGCTCAATCGGGAAGCTGTAGCCTTTGTCGTGCCCGAAGGGACGGTAGGTGATATCGACCACCCGGTTCGTTTTCATCGCCTCGAGCAAGGTTGTAAGGCAGTCGCGCCCCGAGGGTATTTCATCAACAAGTATGCGCCCCTTCAGCGCAAGGTTCTCGCTGATAAGGTTGCCCACGGCAAAGGAGTCGAGCATCCACTTTTTCAGCCTGTCCTCGTCGATAGCCTCGGGGTTGGCTATGTAATAGAGATAACCGCCAACCTTCTGGCAGTCGATGATGATGCCGAATTGGTCGAATATTGCATCGCGCCAGCGGTTGAATGTCGCACGGTGGAGAGGGTTGCCGCCGCTCAAATCTTTATTGCATTGCCATTTGTCGGATAATTCTTTGTGCGAAATCTTGCCGGAACGGCGGATAGTGTCAATCAGCCAGGTATATTTTTGCAGTTGGTTCATATCACTTTAGAGGTTTACGCTGCAAAGATATACAAAGCCTGTCTCATTCCATGATACAAGATTGAAAAAGATTGAAAAAATCGCGACTTTTGCAGCTATGTGAAATATTTTTACTATTTTTGCCCAAATAACTAACCGAAAAAGAACTATGAAATCAATCAAAGTAATTCTGCTGGTGCTTGCCTGTATCATCACTATTCCGGCATCGGCACAATTCCGCTGGGGCCCGCGCATCGGTACCGAGGTCACCGCTATGCGATTTGACAAGTCAGTTTTTAACAGCGAGAACCGTGCCGGCTTTACCGGCGGTCTGATGTGCGAGTTTACAGTGCCTGTCATCAACCTGGGCTTCGACCTGTCAGTGATGTATGTTCACCGCGTAAGCCAGAGCAACGTTACCACCGATGGCGGTAATGCCGACGACAACGCACTCGTATCGAGCAGCCGCTTCAAAAACCGCGACTATATCGAAATTCCCCTTAACCTCAAATATAAAATCGGTCTGCCTATCGTAGGCAAGTTAGTATGCCCATACATATTTACCGGCCCGAGCTTCTCTGTTCTGACCTCTAAACGGGCCATCACCGACGCATACAAGAACAAGGCTTTCGATGTGGCGTGGAATTTCGGCGCCGGCGTACAGCTCTTCAACCACCTGCAGGTAGGCGCGTCTTACGGCATCGGCCTCAACAAGACCGTCGAATTTACCGGTGTGGCCAGCAACACAAAACCCATCGAGGGTAAAAACAACTATTGGACAATAACTGCCGCATGGCTGTTTTAAAACAACAATATAACGCCCTATGAGACTTATCATTGAAAAAGATTATGCCGACGTTTCACGTTGGGCCGGCAACTATGTGGCCTCGCGCATCAACGCGGCACAACCTACAGC
>VSPF01000023.1 GCA_009775195.1 Muribaculaceae bacterium | reverse complement strand
TTGCCGCTGGCCTTCATAATTGGCGTTTGGCTTCTCGCGCTTAGCATAAACTTTTAATTGATGTAAACTCTATTGAAAATCACTTCATCATAATTTCTCTTTATGATGCCTGGATATAAAAATAGTGCCCTGGGCATTGCCCAGGGCACTAAGTCTATGCGGATAATCTATGATTATTCGGGACGTTTGGTCTTTTTGCCGTAGCCGTAAACAGCTGCGCTGCCAAGCTGCTCTTCGATGCGGAGAAGCTGGTTGTATTTTGCCATACGGTCGCTGCGGCTTGCCGAACCGGTCTTGATTTGGCCAGAGTTGGTGGCAACTGCGAGGTCGGCGATGGTAGCGTCTTCGGTCTCGCCCGAACGGTGCGAAATCACGGCGGTGTAACCATTGCGCTGTGCCAGTTCGACGGCGCGGAGAGTCTCGGTGAGTGAGCCAATCTGGTTGACCTTAACCAGGATAGAGTTGGCGCAGCCGAGTTCGATACCTTTTTCGAGGTATTTAACGTTGGTTACGAACAGGTCGTCGCCAACGAGCTGGCAGCGGTCGCCGATAAGGTCGGTAAGAATCTTCCAGCCTTCCCAGTCGTTTTCGGCCATACCGTCTTCGATTGAGTCGATGGGGAATTCTTCAACGAGTTTTTTGAGGAATTCGGCCTGCTCTTTCGAGGTCAGCTTGGGAGCGCCTTCACCCTGTTTCCAGGTGTAGTCGTATACGCCGTTCTCGTAGAACTCCGACGATGCGCAGTCGAGACCGATGGTAACGTCCTTACCGGGTACGTAGCCGGCTTTCTCGATAGCTTGGATAATTACGTTGAGGGCGTCTTCGGTGCCGTCGAGGTTGGGTGCGAAACCACCTTCGTCGCCTACTGCGGTGCTAAGGCCGCGGGCTTTGAGCACTGATTTGAGGTTGTGGAATACCTCGGTACCCATGCGGATGCCTTCGTGGAACGAAGTAGCACCGATAGGACGAATCATGAACTCCTGGAAGCAAATGGGGGCATCTGAGTGGGCACCACCGTTGATGATGTTCATCATGGGCACGGGGAGCACGTAGGTGTTGCAACCGCCTACATATTTGTAGAGGGGAAGGTCGAGGTAGTTGGCGGCAGCTTTGGCAACGGCGAGTGATACGCCGAGGATGGCGTTTGCACCGAGGTTGCTCTTGGTGTCGGTGCCGTCGAGAGCCAGCATGGTCTCGTCGATAGCTATCTGGTCGAGGGCGCTCATGCCTACGAGGGCTGCTGCGATGGGGCCGTTGACATTGGCTACGGCTTTGAGTACGCCTTTGCCCATGTAGCGGTTCTTGTCACCGTCGCGAAGCTCGAGGGCTTCGTTTTCACCTGTAGATGCACCCGAAGGTACTGATGCGCGTCCGAATGCACCGCTCTCGAGCAGTACGTCTACTTCTACTGTGGGATTGCCGCGTGAGTCAAGAACCTCACGACCCGTGATTTTTGCGATTTTCATAATTTTCTTTACTTAATAGCTTGCTATTATTTGTGTTGATTTGTCGCGTATGTAATGTGTTTTCTGACCGCAAATTTACGAAATTTTTCTTTAATTCAAGTCTTTGAATGGCATATTTTTACAAAATTTCATCGATGACGAACTGTGACCGCTATTTAAATGTTAGCAAATTATAATAAAGACCAAGATATGAAAAATATAGTATATTATGTGCGTTCGTTTGGCTCAGAGGTTTATACTGCCGGTGCCCGTGTAGTCGCGTCTATGATTATGTTGTTGGTTTTATGCGCGTTGCCATCGTGCAACCATAGCGAGTTGTGGGACGATTTGCCCGCCAAGATTACCAGTTTTATCAACCAGTATTACCCTAATAGCGAATTGCAGTCCGTCAGCAACAGTGGTGGCCGCTATCATGTGCGGATTGACGACGGCCCGGGTATGACATTCGACCAGGACGAGCAGTGGCTCGCCGTCGACGGCTATGGCATGCCCCTGCCCCAGGTATTGCTTTTCGACCAACTGCCCCCGGTTGTATATAGTTATCTGCAAGAAACCGACCAGCTCAACAGTGTGTTCAGCATCTCGCGTGACCACGGCAAATACACCGTCACACTCCTCGACAGCAACCTATACTACGACACCGCCACCGGCAAACTGACCGGCAACGGTATAGAAAAAAGTTAGGTGAGTTGTTACAAAACTTCCCAATGCCCGCCTTTATCGGGTCCGACACGACGGACTTTTCCAGCTTCTTGGAGCTTGCGTAAGATTTTTTTTACACCCGACCTTGACAATCCGGTAATTTGTTCTAATTCAGGAATTGTAATAGTAGGGTTAATCTGAATAGCTTCTATAATTTTCAGGTCACTTTTCAGGCTGACCTTGGCTGCAACGCCAGTTTTATCAGTGGTATCTTTGCCTATTTCCTCGGAATCTTCAATTTCCAGGTTACTGTTATTGGTAACTCTCCATAAAATTACCCAAGAACTGCTGTCCTTTGCCGTCGGTGGCTTTGCCGTAGGCTATGGAGTGACGTGGGCAGATGTGATAGCAGCGCAGGCACAGGGCGCAGTCCTTGCCCCAGTGCGGCCTCTTGTCGTCGCCCATGCTGATGTTGGCCATAGGGCAGCTACGCGCACACAAACCGCACGACACGCAGCCCTCGGTGGTGTGGAAAGGTTTCGGCGACATGGCAAAACGCTTGAACCACGGATATATGACTGCAGATTTGACCCATGGAAACGAACCTCGGATAGTCATATCTTCTCCCCCGTCCTCGATTGCCTTGGCTATAAGTTCGATTCGACCGGCAGAGTCTGCTACCTTTTTACGCGACACCTCGTGACTGTCTACGTCGAAGCCCTTCATCAGCGTATAGGTATTGGGCATGATTACAGCATAGGCCCCGGCGGTATCAAGTCCGCGACGCCTGGCGATGCTCCGCCACTGGCGGTCGGTATAGCCCATATCGTCGCCGCAGGTGGTGAGCATATAGTGCCTCGCCTTCATAAAGTTTTCACCAAGCCTTACCTTGGCCATGAAGTCGGCCACGACCGGAGGCATACCCCATGAGTAGGTGGGAAATGCCCAGATTACACGCGCATCGGCAGCATCGAGGGTGACAGACGACGGGTCGCGCAGCTCGGCCGGGCTGAGCTCGTGTACGCTTTCGTTCAACAATTCCGCCAGGGCGAGGGCGCAGTGGCGCGTGTTGCCCGTGCCGCTGAAGTAGATTATCATCGGCGTTTGTTTTTAGCCGGTTTGGACTGTTGCTGGCGGTCTACGGCCCTGATTGTTACCTGTGTGGCCCCGAAACCGTATTCGCGGAACGATGCGTCTTGCACGTCGTGGCCTTTGAAGCGGTGGGTCAGTTCTTTCATGATGGCCTGGCGCAACACGCCCTCGCCCTTGCCGTGGATAAAGATGATGCGTGTGCCGGGCCGGCGAAGGTTGGCATTCATCACCTCGGTAAAGCGGTCGATTTGGAAGTTGAGTATGTCGGCCGGCGAGAGGCCCTCGGTGGTCTCGAACATTGCCGAGGCGTGGAGGTCGACTTCGATGGCGCCGTTGTCGGGCTTCGACGACGGCAGGTGCGCTGCCTTGTGCTCGGCATTGGTCTGGCGGCGTGTATCGCGTTCTTTCTGGGCCATGCCGCGTGCTATGTCCTCGGCCTTATATACCGGCTGGGTGGCCGCCCGGTCGGCAACGGCAACGTCGTAGGCGATTACAGGCGTGTCGAAATACGTGTTCGGGCGGAAGCAGTGGAGACGCACAAACTTGGTGGTGTCAATTTTCAGTTCTACGCGGCCCGGGGCCTTGGCCTCGAAATCGCGCTCGCGCTTAAAGGCCAGGTATTGCACCTCTACGCGGTCGAAATGCGCCAGGTCGGCGGCGGTAAGCTCGAAGAGGAATTCTTGTATGTTGGGTTCGATTAGTCCGTCGTAGCGCAAAGTCCAGTTGTCGTCGTCGGTGGCGCGGCTAATTACACAGGCATATACGTAATAGTTCGAGTCGTTGACGAGGTATGCGTCGAACGTCGTCTGCGAAAGGGCCTTGATGTTTTCAGGTTCGAAGCCAAGTACGAGGTTGAGTATGTCGCCGCCCTTGGTCTCGATAACGGGCAGGCGTGTCGGGGCAGGCGTGTCGGCCTTTGGCGACGGGGCCTTCGGGGCCTGTGGTTTGGGCACCGCTACATTGTCGAGTGCGGAGGCATGACTGATGACCACACATTCGCGCACGAGTACGGGGGTCTCGAAACCCTCGTCGTCAACATAGGCCATGTCGCCGTCTATCCTTACTACGCGCCCGCCCCCGACAGCATTGAGGTAGCGCACTGTATCGCCGATTTTCATATTGTCCGTTTTTATGTTTTGCAAATTTACGCATAAACTGTCATATGTCAAAATAAACGAAAACCCCGATTCTTCACGAGTCGGGGCTCCAATATAAAGTTAGTCTTTAACTTAGCGATTTATACAAATAGTCTAACCAATTCCAGCTAAGTCGTGCTATGTCTTATTACTGATTATATGACGTTGGCAATTCGCAAAGGTTTAATCGCCATACTGCGTTTTAACCTTGCTTAACATTTGCTTATTATTCCGTCATTATTTTTGAGTTTGCCTTGCTTTACAAGTTCGCGTATATGGGCGGCGGCCTCGTCGGCAAAGCGCGGCAAAACCCTGTCGAGGTCGCTCAAGGCAAATTGATGATATTGCTCAAGCACGTCGAAGAACCATGGTTCAAACCAAGCTGCGTCGAAAGCTGCCGACCGGCGGCTGCGGCATACGTCGCATTTGCCGCAGGCATAGCCGGCTGGCACATCTTCACCGAAATATTTCAGCATGGTGGCCACGCGGCAGTGGTCGTCGTCGTAGGCAAACGATTTCATAGCCTCTATGCGCTCCTTGGCTTTCTGTTGGCGCAGCTCGTAGATTTCGCGTGGAAAAGTCAGCCTTGACGATTCCGTTCGGTTGGCCGTGAAGTATATATACGGTGTCGAGGTTCGCGGCACATAGTATATTATATGTTCGCGCCGCAGGGCTACGAGCATCTTGTACACGTCGTCGGGCTTGCAGCCAAGGGCGATGGCTATGCGCACTTCGTCGACAAACACATAGTCGGCAAACAGCCCGGGGTAGTTGCGCAGCAGGTGGTGCATCAGTTCTTCCTGTCTCGGTTCGAGTTCGACATCGTAGAGTTCGTCGCGTTGCAGCCGTATCATCACCCTCGACCGTGTTTCGAGCTCTTCGATAAAGTTGAAATATCCGGCGCGGTCGAGAAACCCTATCGCGCTCATTACCAACCGTGGCTGCATGTGATAGCGCACGCACATCACCGCCGGGTCGAACTCGAATAGTGCGCCGAAGCCCTCGCCCATAGGTAGTGCCACGAAGCGGCATATTTCGTCGTAGACGTGGCGTATGAAGTCTTTCGATGGGAATGCCTCGGTCAGTCGCCGCGCAAGCGATGCCTTGTCGCGGTTGTCGGCAAGCAGCACGGCAACCGAGGGTCGGCCGTCGCGCCCGGCACGACCTGCCTCCTGGTAGTACTCCTCGAGGGTCGACGGCAGGTCGTAGTGTACCACCAGGCGCACGTCGGCCTTGTCGATGCCCATGCCGAAGGCGGTTGTAGCCACCATGATGCGTGTCTGGCCGCTGTGCCATGAGTCCTGGCGTTCGGCCTTGGTCTCTATGTCGAGCCCGGCGTGATAGGCCGATGCCGATATGCCGCTCTTCACCAGTGAGTCGGCGATTTCGACTGTGCGCTTGCGCGACCGCACATACACTATGCCCGACCCTCCGACCGAGCCCAGTATCTGCAGCAGTTTCACATATTTGCGGTCGGTGTGCCTGACAAGGAAGCTGATGTTGTCGCGTGTAAAGCTGAGTGTAAACAGCTTGTGATGCTTCATCTCGAGGCGCAGGGCTATGTCGGTCACGACTTCGGGCGTTGCCGAGGCTGTGAGGGCAAGCACGGGTACGCCGGGTTTGCGTTCGCGAAGGGCGGCGATTCGCAGGTAGGAGGGGCGGAAGTCATAGCCCCATTGTGATATGCAGTGAGCCTCGTCTACGACAATCAGGCTGATATCCCACCTCGCGAGCTGTCCGATGAACGAGTCGCGCTCGAGACGCTCGGGGGCGACGTAGAGCAGCTTTACCTTGCCCTGGCGGCATCGCTCGTAGGCATATTCGGCCTGGTGGCGTGTCATGCCCATATAGAGGCACGCTGCCGGCACACGCCGCCACTTGAGGTTGTCGACCTGGTCTTTCATCAGCGATACCAGGGGCGTGACAACTATGGTTATGCCCGGCAGCATCAGGGCCGGAACCTGGAATGTGATTGACTTGCCGCCGCCGGTGGGGAGCAGACCTATGGTGTCGTGACCGCCAAGCACCGACTCTATGATTTCGGCCTGCATGGGCCTGAAGCCGTCGTAACCCCAATATTTTTTCAGGGTCTCTGATGCCGATAGTCCGCCGTAGTCGGGGGTGTCGTATTCGTCGGGGTCGCCGAAGTCGTAGTAGCCGTAGGGGGTGTCACTCATAACCCTCGCTCAAACGTATTTGTTTGACAAGCAGTTGCAGTGGCGACGAGGCGTTCTGGTGGTTATTCTCCTCGATGGTGTAGCAGATGTTGAACGGAGCCCCGGCATGGATGTGCTCGAAATACGAGGCCATGTTGAAGGCGATGCCGTTGATTACGCGCCCCGACGTGTCGTCGACAAGTTCGAGCTTGATATGCTCGAGGTTGCGCCCTACGAGTTTGCTCGTGCCGAAGTCCTTGACGCGGCGTGTGCAGAATGTCGGTTTGCGGTTGCCGGGCCCGAAGGGGTTGAACAGGCGCAGTATCGACACGAACTCGGGCGTGATGTCGGCGAACGACAGGAAGGCGTCGATGTCGATTTGGGGTGTCATCTGCTCGGGCAGTATGTTGTCCGATACATATTCCTCGAAGCGGCGGGTAAACTCGGGTATGTTTTCTTCACGCAGCGACAACCCCACGGCGTAGGTATGGCCGCCGAAGTTTTCGAGCAGGTCGCGGGTCGACTCTACGGCCTTGTAGATGTCGAAGCCCTGCACCGAGCGCGACGAGCCGGTGGCGAGGCCGTTCGATAGCGTCAGTACCACCGACGGCTTATAGTAAAGCTCGGTGAGGCGCGAGGCCACGATGCCGATGATGCCCTTGTGCCAGTCTTTGTTGTATATGACGATTGATTTCTTGGGCGAGTGCATCTCGCCACGGGCCTCTAGGATGGCGTTGGCCTCCTCGGTGATGCGTTTGTCGAGTTCCTTGCGGTCTTTGTTGTACTGGTCGATTTCTATGCTGCGCCGGGCGGCTTCTTTCGAGTCGCGCGCCACCAGCAGCTCTACGGCCTCGCGCCCGCTCTGCATACGCCCCGACGCATTGATGCGCGGCCCGATTTTGAATACCACGTCGTTGATGGTGATTTCCTTGCCGCCGAGGCCGCAGGTGCGGATGATGGCGCGGAGGCCCATGTTCGGGTTGCTGTTGAGGCGCTTCAGCCCCATATATGCCAGTACGCGGTTCTCGTCAATCATGGGCACGATGTCGGCAGCGATGCTCACCGCCACCAGGTCGAGCATACACTCGAGCTCGGCGGTGGCGATGCCGTTGCTTATCGAGAAGGCTTGCATGAATTTATAGCCCACGCCGCAGCCCGACAGGTGCGGGCACGGGTAGGTCGACCCCTCGAGTTTGGGGTTGAGGATGGCGGCAGCCGGTGGCAACTCCGCGTCGGGCATGTGGTGGTCGCAGATGATAAAGTCGATGCCGCGTTCTTTGGCATACTTGATTTCGTCGATGGCCTTGATGCCGCAGTCGAGGATAATCACCAGCGACACGCCCTGCTCGGCAAGCATGTCGATGCTCTGCAGCGAGATGCCGTAGCCGTCGTCGTAGCGGGTGGGGATATAGAAGTCGAGCTCGGAGTAGAAGTTCTGAAGATAGCGGTACACCAGCGCCACGGCCGTGGTGCCGTCAACGTCGTAGTCGCCATAGACCATGATTTTTTCCTTCGACCCCATTGCGCGGTTGAGCCGCTCTACGGCTATGTCCATCTGCGGCATAAGGAAGGGGTCGTGGAGGTCGCGTAGCGACGGATGGAAAAACTTCTCGGCAGCATCGATGGTAGTAATACCCCTCTGCACAAGCAGGTCGGCCACCGGGGCACAATTGGCAAAGCGGCGCGCAAGCTCCGCGCCCAACCGTTGCTCTTCACTCGATAGCGAGGGGTAATTCCATTTGCGTGTCATAGTCGTCTCTCCTAAGCCTTTGGGATGCAAAATTACAAAAATCCCCCGGCTCTATCAAGTCGGCATAACCTAATTATAGTTAAATCACCCCATAATCGCCGCAAAGGCCACCCTGCCGCTCCCCTTTGGTGAAGATGAGAAAGAATTAAAAAAAAATTCCGCCTTCGACAACTTTGTCTTGCGTGTAAGACGAAAAATATACGTTTTTGTCTTGTGTATAAGACAAAATGGAACTCAAGCAGGAAATGAGTAGCGGATTAACCTAAATGAAAAGTCGTCGGAGACGACGCGATGATAAAATCAGGCCCGTCGTCCGACACGTCTGACAAGTCCGACATGTCAGACAAAACTAACCAAATTTCAACTCCATTGAAATTCGGCCGATAATTCATATCTGCCATGTTCTATCTTTGCAAAAGAAATTTTAGTCACTCAACCCCCGTCTGCCCATGTTGCGTCGCATTATCTCCGTCAAAGACCTTATCGATGACATCTTTACATCGCCCCGGCTCTATATCGAGCCGACGGCTCTCCGCAAGTTTATCTATGTTGTCCGCAGCCACTACGACCCCTATGTCAAGGTTATAAGGGTGTCGACCTATGCCTTTGTGGTTACATATAATGCCCCGTATGGTAAAATGTCGTTCTTATGGGGTGTGACACCTTTCGCCCGGCAGATGTCTCTTGTCATTTTGCCCTCTGACGACTTCCAAAATTCACTCCCCGAGGCTCGGGAACAGACAGCAAGACATTCAACCGGCCTCACAGCATTGTCCCCCGACTCCTTGCCTAACTCACCACCAAGCTCAAACTCACCCCCTGTCTCCTAATCCCTCTCCTCCAGAAATAAGCGCACATTGACATTGTGGTTATCTGATTGACTTAAAGATTTCTTGTCATTTTGTTTTTATGTCTTTATGTCTTATCATGTCAGCATCGTCCATTATTCACAAATGCATCAAATCGCGATATATATCGAGGGCGGCGCCGATTTGGGCCGACGGTACGGTCTGGTTAATCTGCGCCTGGCCGGGAGCCGACAGCAGGGTAAAGTTGATTTGGTCGGCACGGGCATTTTTCTTATCCTGGCGCATACTTGCCGTCAAGGCTTCGTAGTCGTCACAGTTTATAGCAAAGACACCGTAGTTGCGGTAGACGTAGTCGGCAAGCTGGTGCAGCGGCTCGGTCGGGAAGCCGAGGTACATGTGCGACAGCACAAGCTCTACGATTAGTCCCCACGCAACGGCATAGCCGTGCGGCACTGGCTTGTTGCGGCGATATGAATAAGCCTCGAAGGCATGCCCCACGGTATGCCCCAGGTTGAGGGCTTTGCGTAGCCCTGCCTCGGTCGGGTCTTGGGCTACGATGCGCGACTTGACCATCACGCTGCGCTCGAGTGGCCCTAACAGTCCGGCTCCCTTGCCGACCAATTCCTCCGGGTCGACCATCAGCAACTTTGCGAAAGCATCGGGCCCTTCGAGCAGCCCGTGCTTTAGCATCTCGCCGTAGCCCGAGAGTATTTCTTCTCGCGGCAAGGTGTCGAAATATGTTGTGGATATAATCGAGGCTACAGGTTCGGCAAATGCCCCGACCTGGTTTTTGAAGCCGTTGAAGTTTATGCCGGTCTTGCCGCCGACCGAGGCATCGACGGCAGCAAGCAGCGTGGTCGGTATGTTGACGCACCTCATGCCGCGTTTGAATGTCGCGGCTGCAAATCCGCCTAAGTCGCTGACCATGCCGCCGCCGAGGTTGACAACCATGCTATTCCGCGTGGCTTCAAGTTCTGAGAGCTTCTGCCAGATACCTGTGAGCGAGTCGAGGGTCTTGTTGTCGTCTCCGGCCTCTACGGTTAGGACCTTGGCTGTCGAGGCGGTTTTTGAATGCTCGGCAAGTCGTGGAAGTACTAAGCGCACGGTGTTGGTGTCGGCTATTACTATGACTTGCGACGTGCCTGTTTCAGCCACAAGCCCGTCGAGGGTTTCGCCGACAAGTTCGGTAAATATCAGCTTCTGCTTCATCGGCCCGTAAGTGTTGTGATGATTTCGGCGCAGTCATACATCGAGTCTACCTCGATGTCGGCCCCGGCCTCGAGCAGTGCCCCCTCGGGCAGGGGACCTGTGCGGACTCCGATGGTAAAGGCTCCGGCTCGCGACGACGACATCACTCCTAAGGGCGCGTTGTCCACTCCGATTGCGCAGCAAGGCTCAGCGCCGCCCTTGGCCATGCCTATGAGGTAGGGCTCGGGGTCGGGCTTGCCGCGTTTCACGTCGAAGGCTGTGATTCGTTGCTCTTGGGGGAAAACACCGGGGTATTCCCGCTCGAGGCGGTCGAGGTTCGACCGTTGTCCCGAGCCGGTGACGAGTATGCAAAGTGCCCCGCCGTTGATGGCGGCTTCGCAGGCTTTGGAGGCTCCCGGTATCACTGATGGTTCGCCAAGCGACTTGAAGATGACGCACTTGCGGGCATAGAGGTCTTTGATTTCTGCCTCGGTGGCCGGGCGGCCGAATTGGCGGCGGATGAGTGTGTCGATTGTCGAGGCGCCGGTGCGGCCCTCGTAGGCATAAAATTCATCAGCTTCGGCCTCGATGCCATTTTCGTCGCATACCTGTTTCCACGCCTTGCAATGCCCCGGCATTGAGTCGAATAGTATGCCGTCCATGTCGAACATCACTGCGCGGGGCCGTTGCAGCGTCGCCCCGGTTCGGGCTGTATAGCGCTTTAGGGCTGTCTCAATCTTTTTTATCATCACTTTTTATTATGCCTTCTGCGTTTTGTTTGTTTTCTTTGGGCTTGTAGGGAGCCGGTGAGGCGGGTTCGCTTTCAGTCGGCACGCCTTCGGTAGCCGGGATTAGTCCTTCGCGTTGTAGCGCAAGCGAGTCGGCATGGCTCAGGCCGGGGTCGGGACCTTCGAGTTCGCCGGCCTGGACGGGGGCCTTGATGTCGATGCGCGCAAAGCGCGAGTTCTGTACGCCGCGCCTGAAGATGCCTTCGATTTGTTTAATCAGGCTCACACGCGCAGTGTCGACTATGCCGACACTTTCCACGGCCATGCCCTCTTTGAATTTCGCCCCGCCGAAACGGACTTTGAACTTGTCGGGGTTGCCCTTGATGTTGATGCCGAACTTAAACGGCAGCGGCGATTTGAGCACCGAGATGTGGTAGTTGAAGTTCATGGCCAGGTCGTTCGAGCCGGAAACGCCCAGGCGGTACCGGTCGATGTCGAACGAGAAGGGGAAGGTCTGCATCACGTTGTCGCGGACAAGGAACTCCACACTGGCGTGTTTGATTTTATTGTCGGCGCGGTCGCGGAAGCGCAGCCATTTGCCCAGGGTACGGTAGGTCTCGGGGTTGATAAAGGCCAACGAGTCACCGCTGAGTTTTATGGCGGCATCGAGGGTCGGTAGCACCATGTTCATCGTACTGTCGATATCGACGGTGGCGGCGATGTCGGCATTGATGATGCCGCTGAAGTCGCGCATGAGAGGCATGATGGAGTCGACAGCCGGTACGAGTTTGAGGAAGCGTTCGATTTTGAACTGGTCGAGCTGTAGCCCGAAGCCAAACTTCATGTCGTCGGCCTTGGGGGCGGAGTAGAGGGCCGACAGCGACACCTTGCCGGCATCCGACACTGCAGCCAGGTCGTGTAGGTTGAGGCCGCCGCCAAATACAAGCACCTGGCCGCGAAGGTCGTGAAGCATCAGGTCGGAATATAGCACGTTGCCGCCCTTGATGCGTATGCGCCCGTCGATGTTGGTCGGTATCAGCAGCGGCCCGGCACTGTCGGCCTCCTGCGTGACGAGTGCCTCGAGCTGCGCGTCGAGGGCATCGTCGTCGCCATGGCTGAGATTGATGGTCTTGGCCTGTCCTCGGCGCAGCCGCTCGGCATAGGCCGCACCGGCAAAGGCGGCAGCCGACAACTGGTTGATGTCGATGGTGTCGCTCGATATGTCAAGGTTGAATTTTAGCGAGTTGCCCTCGCGCTTCGATGTCAGTGCCCGGCGGATATTAGATATCAGGCCGTTGAGGGCCAGGTCGCTGCGCCCGGCGCGGTATCTTACACCGCGTAGCTCTACCGAGTCGCTGCTGAAGGCGAGGTCGAGACGACGCACGCGGTTGCGTAGGGGGAACATGGGTGTGAACAGGCGCGCACTCCGAGTCGACAGGGAACCTTCGACCTGCCAGTTGAGCATAAATTTGCGCATGCCTTTCGAGAGGCCCCATTCGAGCACTTCGTATTCTTCGTCATTCAGCTCGCCATGTACTCGGCGATGGTGCGGTGCGCCGGGGCGGTGGCGGCGTTTCTCTATGGCCAGGCGGTAGACCGAGTCGGGCGACAGTTCGGGGTGGCGACGCTGTATGCTGTCGGTGATGTGCTTGATTTCGCGGTAGCGTTTCACTACCGACGGGCGGCGGTACATCGAGGCGTCGAGGTGGGCCCCCGACAGCATGAAGCGTGTATCAGTCGTACCTGCCGACAGGCGTCCCAGGTCGAGGTTGGCACTGAGCAGCGGCAGGCGTTTGCTGCCCCGGAAACGCTTGATGCCCACGTGTCCGGCAAGGTCGCGGATGCGCACTCCGGCACTGTCTGTCACCGATTCGATGTTGAGCCTCCCTATCGCGAGGCCGCCTCCGACCGGCACGACTAATGTCGTGTCGCGTTGTCGGCCTGAGTTTTCTACGCCTGCTCCGAGCCTGAAGTCATCCACGGTGATATTGATGCCGTCGATTAGTATGCTTGCCGTGTCGGCCGATATGCCGGCGGCCAAAGTCGGGGCGGTCACGCCGGTGCTGTCGCTAAAACGTGCTTGTGAGCCGAAGCGCACCGTCAGGTGGTTGATTTCGGTCATCACCGAAGTGTCATTAGAGAGATAGTAGAGTTTGTTACCGTCGAGACGGCCCTTTATGTCGAGCGAGTGAAATTTCTCGAGCGAGAGCATCGACATGCGGCCCTTGGCATTTAGCTCCATGCCCAGTTGCCCGTCGATAAATCCCCGAGCCATGTTTGCCACCAGCGGCGGCAGGCGGCGCAGGTGCATGCGTCCTTTCACCATGGCGTCGAAGGCCGGGTCGGATACCGGTTGCCATATACGGCCACGTATGTCGAGGTCGGTCGCCGGGCCCGACGCGGTAAAGCGCCGTATGTCGACAACTGTGCTGTCGAGTGAGCCGCCGCCAAGGGCGACACCTATGTCGAAACCGAGGCGGTGGAGCACGGCCTTGCCGTAGCGCAGCTTGCAGTCGGCCATGGCAATTTCGATTTCGGCCGACGGTATTGAATCGTAGGCCGGTGTGAAAGGCCCGGTCAGCCGCGCCGACATGCCTATGCTGCCGTCGGTGGCAAACATTTTGGGTGTGAGCCCGTAGCTGCGGCGCAGGCTGTCGGGCAGCGCGGTCAGTGCGTCCTCGATGGCAACGGGGGCTATGTCGAGGCGTCCGCTGTTGATGACCAGTGTCGAGTCGTAGGTGAGTTCGGTAGTGAGTTTCGCCGTGATGAACGCCCCTTGCAGCGTGAACTCTTCGAGGGCTATCATGGTCGGGCGCCGTGGCTCCCAGCGCACCCGACCGTCGAGGCCGAAGTGCATGTCGGGGCTTTGCAGCAGCAGCCTCGGGTAGGGCCCGGCAAGGTGACCGTCGATGCGCAGGCTGTAGAGTGGCGTCGTGCTGCCGTCGAGCACTACGTCGTGGAGCAGCATCACCGTGGCATCGGTCGAGTCGGCAGCGTTGAAATAGCGGATTTCGTGTGGCTCGACAAAGGCAAAGCGCGATATTGAGAATGGCGGTATGGGTGTGCCGGCACTTGATTCGGTGGTATCGGGGGCAGCCTTGTAGATGTCGAAATTGCCGCGCCCTCGTGAATCGAGCACTATGTTGAGGCCGGGGCGCAGCAGCTCTACGTCGCGCACGCCTATCTCGCCGCGTGTCAGCAGCGCACCTAAGTCGAGCGACCCGGTGAAGCGTCCCAGCGTGAACAGCGTGTCGCTATAGGCCGGCAGGGCGGCGCGTTGGGCCGAGTCGAGGTCGGCAAAGGCGTGCGAGATTACCGTCAGGCTGTCGACCTGCAGGTTGATGACGGGGAAGGCCGGCTTGAAGGCCAGCTCTATGCGCCCTATAGTCACGTCGGCATCGAGGCTCTTGTTGGCAATACGCTCGACCACGGGGGTGAGGTGCTCGGGCTTGAGCAGCCGCACACTGCAGATTAGCACGGCCGCGAGTGCCAGCACGAGTGCCATGACTGTCCATAGTGCCACGAAGAGTATGTTTACGATTACTTTTTTCATTGTCTGATGGTGGTGGTATCGGCGATAGATGTGATGTGTAGGCACGCCTGTTTGCGTTCGTGCTTCACATAGCAGCGTCCCTCGCGCCGAAGGTCGTATACGATTTCTGCAAGTAGGTTTTTGAGGTCTTCGAATGTGCGGCGCGTGCCGTCGGCATTGTCGCAGATAAATTTACTGTGACTGATGTCGAATGTCGTGGCATACTGGTGCGCGCTCTCCTGGGTGGCGTTGCGGTTTACGCGCCTTAGCTTGCGCACGGTCTGCGGTGTGCGCAACACGCTGGTCACCTTGAGCCTGTAGTCGCCGCCGCCGCGCGCGTCGAGCGAGTCGCGGAAACGTCGCCCGATTTCATAGAGCAGGTCGACCGCGTGACGGGTGAGGAATGGGTAGGAATGGGTGAGCGAGTCGATATATATGTTGCTGTCGGAGTGCACCTTTACGATGCCTCTCGATTGCTGCCAAAGCGATTCGAGGTCAATGACAGGTTCTATGCCCCCGGCACGTGCGGCCTCGAGGTGCAGATAGTTGCTGTCGTTGAACACGCGGCCCAGCGTGCCCCCTATGCCGTTGATGCGCAGGCGTGTGCAGCCTCCGTCGGGAGGGGTGACACCGGGCTTGTCGTAGCGGTTGGCCGGCTGGTCGGCAAGCAGCGCGGCAAGCTCGGGCGACACGCTGTCGTCGCTGCCGCAAGCCGCAATAAATAAACTGAATATGATGAAAAAAAGCAGGTTACGCATGAAAATTACAATCGCCGGGCACCATTATCACCCGGCAACTGCAAAATTACTCAAACCCACCGAGATATACAATATCATTGACGATATAAAGTGTCACGGCTGCAGCATATAAAAATTTTAAAGGGGATAATCGAGATTTATCGAGAATAATCGGGATTAATCTGTACTAATCGGGAATAATCGGGGTTTAGCCCGGTTAAACCTGATTAGGCTTGATGGGGAGGAGGCCGTTGCAGCGTGGGTAGTCGCTGCAGCCCCAGAATTCGCGGCCCTGCATCTGCCCTTTCTTCTGCATCCTCTTGAACATCGGCTTGCCGCATTTGGGGCATGTGGGGGCGCCTTCTGCCGTGGCTTGGCTCTTGCGGGCCTCGAGCCGCTCGGCAGTCATGTTCTCGGTGAAGCCGCCTGTCTCTCGGAAGCTGTCGAGCTGGCTTTCGATTTGAGACTGGAGCATCCTGTTTTCCCTAAAGCATAGCACGAGCAGGGCGTTGGCTGCTATCTCGGGATTGTCACTTTCTAACCATGGGGCAAATTTGGCTTTCTGCGCAAGTATATGCAGTGCGGCATCATGAAGATAGCTGTTGGAATATTGCGGAGTGTCGAGCCTCATTTGCCAGATTGCTTCGCGGTCGGGGTTGCCAATCGCCCATACATCGGCTTTTTTGCGAAGAAGAAAATTGAATATGTCGCCTTGAAGTTCGTCGAAACTTGCCCTCGCAACATCAAGGAGCCGCATTTCTGTTTCGATTGATGTAGAATGTCGGGCCGAACCTTCGGCGATATTTGCCACTCCGCTTCTTGCGGCCATTACCATCTGGTCGTAGAGGCGGCGACCGGGGTCGATGCGGTAATCGACAAAACGGTCGCAAAAATCTTGTGTTGCAAGTTGGAGTACATTGGCTAAAATCCAGGAATTTAGCCAAAAATATGATTGGGAAAACTGTATGTTGACACCCATGATTTATGTCGTGGCGAGGGGTTATACAGCCGGGAGGGAGGTGCCGTTGAGCTTGCGGTAGAGGTCGAGGGCGTAGACGTCGGTCATGGCCGACACGTGGTCGAGGACGGCCTGTAGTTTGCCGTAGAGCGTGGGGGCGGCGACGTCGTACTGCTCGGGGAATTTTGCCAGGAGCAGGCGCGAATAGTTGAGCTGCGGCTTGGTGACGGCCTCGACGAGGCGCTCGAGCAGGAAGGTGATGATGCGGTTACCGGCCAGCTCGATGTCGACGACCTCGGACGAGCGGTAGATTTTAGCCCACGACAGTTCGTTGCATCGCGCGTAGCCCTGGCGCTCGAGGTCGCGGATATGGCCCAGGAGCGAGCCCTCGAAGGTGCCGGCGAGTATGGCGCCCTCGTTGGCGATGAAGGTGGCGGCGCACTGGTCGACCAGGGCACCGACAACGCACGAGCGCAGGTAGGCTATTTTCTCGTTGGGGTCGGACACGTGGCCCATGCCGCGCCGCAGGTGCTCCTGCCGCTCCAGGTCGAAGAATCCGAGGAAGGCGTCGATGACTTCGGATGTCGAGAGGATTTTGAGCTTATGGGCATCCTCGATATCCATCACTTCGTAGCATATATCGTCGGCGGCCTCGACTATATATACTAAGGGGTGGCGGGCGAAGCGCAGGGGCTTGCCCTCGGCAGAGAGGCGGAGTATGCCCAGCTCGTCGGCGACGCGGGCATAGTCGTCGCGTTCGCTTACGAAGAAGCCGAATTTACCCTTGGTCGACAGGATAGACTCGTAGGGGTATTTGACAATAGAGGCGAGGGTGGAATAGGTCATGGCAAATCCGCCCTTGCGGCGCCCCTTGAACTGGTGGGTGAGCACGCGCAGGGCGTTGGCGTTACCCTCGAAGTGGGTCAGGTCGGCCCACTCGCTGTCGGAGAGCCTGTCGCGGAGGTCGCGTCCGGCACCTTCGCTGAAGAAGGTGCCGATGGCGCGTTCGCCGCTGTGGCCGAATGGGGGATTGCCGAGGTCGTGGGCGAGGCATGCGGCGGCCACGATGTCGCCGAGGTGGTCGAAGTGCTCGACGGGCATACCCTGGGCGAGGTACCGTTCGCGCAGGGCCACGGCGATATTGTCGGCCATAGACTTGCCCACGCAGGCAACTTCCATGCTGTGCGTGAGCCTGTTGTGGACGAATATGCTGCCCGGCAGGGGGAAGACCTGGGTCTTGTTCTGCAGCCGGCGGAAGGGCGACGAGAAGACAAGACGGTCGTAGTCGCGCCTGAAGTCGGTGCGAGTGGCGTTCTTCTTGGGGTCGTGGTAGTCCTCGAGGCCGAAACGTTTGTCGTTGACCAGGAGGTCCCACTTCATTTTGCCGGCCATTACCAGGCGGCGCTGTTGCCGATGTAGTTGAAGGGAGTGATGGCGTTTAGCTCGGCGCGGACGTCCTCGCTGATGCCCTCGAGGTTGGCGATAAAGTCTTTGATGGCTTTTTCGTCGATGTGCGTGTTCGTGCGCGTGAGGGCCTTGAGGGTCTCGTAGGGCTTGGGATATCCTTCGCGGCGGAGTATGGTCTGAATGGCTTCGGCAACGACGGCCCAGTTGTCGTCGAGGTCGGCGCGGATGGCGTCGAGGTTTACGATGAGCTTGCCGAGGCCCTTGAGTGTCGACTCGATGGCGATGAGGGTGTGGGCGAATGGCACACCGAGGTTGCGGATGACGGTAGAGTCGGTGAGGTCGCGCTGCAGACGCGAGACAGGCAGCTTGGCCGAGAGGTGGCGGAAGATGGCGTTGGCTATGCCGAGGTTGCCCTCGCTATTTTCGAAGTCGATGGGGTTTACCTTGTGCGGCATTGCCGACGAACCGACCTCGCCCTCTTTGATGCGCTGTTTGAAGTAGCCCATCGAGATATATTGCCAGATGTCGCGGTCGAGGTCGATGACTATGGTGTTGAGGCGCGCGAAGTTGTCGCAAATCTGCGCGGTGTTGTCGTAGTTTGAAATCTGTGTTGTGAACTCCTCGCGTGTGAGCTTGAGGCTTTCGAGGAACTTGTCGCCGAAAGCGGCCCAGTCGATGCCGGGGTATGCCACGGTGTGGGCGTTGAAGTTGCCGGTTGCGCCGCCGAATTTGGCGTTAATCCACGAGTTGTCGAGCACTTCGAGCTGCTCCTCGATGCGCGATACGAATACGGCTATTTCCTTGCCCAGCGATGTGGGCGATGCGGGCTGCCCGTGTGTACGGGCAAGCATGGGCACCTCGCGGAGTTCCTGCGCCAGGTCGAGGAGTGCCCCGTGGAGACGCTGGTAGGCCGGGATGATGATTTCGCTGATGGCGTTGCTCATCATCAGGGGGAAGGCGGTGTTGTTGATGTCCTGCGAGGTGAGGCCGAAGTGGATGAACTCCTTATATTGCCCCAGGCCGAGTTCGTCGAAACGGGCCTTGATGTAATATTCTACGGCCTTGACGTCGTGGTTGGTAGTCTTTTCAATCTCCTTTACCTTGGCGGCTTCGGCAGGTGTGAAGACCTCGGGGTCGTAGATGCGGCGCAGCGATGCCTGCATGTCGTCGCCGACAGGTGGCAGCTGCGGCAGGCCGGCTTGCGACAAGGCGATGAAGTATTCGATTTCGATAAGTACGCGGTAGCGGATTACGGCGTATTCCGAAAAATAGTCGGCAAGAGCTTCGGTTTTGGAGTGATAGCGGCCGTCGACCGGCGATACTGCGGTAAGTGGGCTGAGTTCCATTTTTATATTGTGCTTTTGAATTGTTTTATTTGATTAACGCGAGGATTGAGCGTTGAGGTAGGTGTCGATATGGCGTTTTTTCTTTTCTTCGAGAATTTCGTCGATAGCGAGGAAAATGCCGCTTTCCTCGACGTCGCCAAACTCGTCGTTGACGGCTGTGCCGAACATGCGCATCGTTGGCGAGAGCCCCATGTAGGCGTGTACGAGGGGCGGTATAGTGTCGCCGTGGGCGCGAACCTGGGCGTTGAGTATGCGGAAGTCGCTCTTGAAGTCGCCGCCGCAGAATATAGCCTCGAGGGCGGCCTGGTCGGCATCGGTGCGCAGGGCGTTGATTGGGCGCACGAGTTCGTCGGGGTCGGGGAAGTATTTGTTGAGGAAGTAGAGTATCATGTCGCGGCACGCGGCGGTGTAGCTCGGGTACATGGTTACTTTGCCGAAGAGGTAGCGCGTGTCGGGGTGGACTACGGTGAGCGAACCGAGGCCGTCCCAAAGGTTGTCGAGCACATAGATGGCCTTTGCCCCGGCGCGCGAGCTCTGATACTCGGGGCGCACGAACGAGCGTCCGAGCTCGATGGTGTAGGGCAGATAGTCGTCGAGGAAGCGTTGCGAGAAGCGGAACATGTGGCTGGTGGCTATCATGGGCTTGTTGTCGGCGTCGAGCACGATGTCGCGTCCGCAGATATATCGGTAGCCTCCGAGGATTAGCTTGCTGTCGGGGTCCCATACGATGAGCTGCCGGCAAGGCACGGGCATTGTGTCGTAGCGGTCGATGTCGCACTCGAGGCCCGTGCCGCCGCCGGCGGTGCGGAAAGCGATTTCGCGCAGACGCCCGATTTCGCGCATGGTGTTTGGCGAATCGTGGGCCGTGACCACATAGATTTCGTTGTTGCCCTTGTTTGTGGGCCTCAGAAACCGCTGGCGAGTGAGCTCTTGCTCGATTAGCGCAGTATCGACGGGGTCTATTATAGGTTGGTTCATTTTTCGTTGACGCTAATATTTGTCGGCAGTGCGTAGACCTGCCGGCGCAGTTGTGCCGCAGTCGAGGCGGCTTTTGCTCCGCCTTCGAGGCTCTGCCAAGGCACCGGCGTGCCGCATGTGATGGTGAAAGTCTTGCCTCGCGAACGGAAGACCTCGCGTGGCAGGAGGAGCATTTCGAAGTTGAATTTAATGCCGAGTCTCTGACGAATCCTCGCCCAGCGGTAGAACGATGGCGAGTTGTGGCCGTCGAAGTGTACGGGCACTATGTCGCGGCGGCTCTCGATGGCCTTTGTGACGAACATCTTGTTCCAGGCCAGGTCGGCTACAACGCCGTCGTCGCCGAGGCGCGAACACAGGCCGGCGGGGTAGATTACCACTGGGCCGTCGCCGGCGAGGGCTTCCTCGAGGCTCCCGAGCGACGAGCGCGACTGCCGGCCGTGCTTGTTGACGGGCACGAAGCAGTCGGTCAGCGGTTCTACGGCCATGAGCAGGTCGTTGACCACGAAGCGCACCGGCCTATTGTAGTGGCGCGAGAGCCACGATATCATGCTCATGCCGTCGAGGCCCCCGAGGGGGTGGTTCGACACGATGATGCAGCGAGGATTTTTAGGCAGGAGGTTTTCGTTGCGGATGTCGATAGTTACATCGAGGTCGCACAGGACGCCGTCGCAGAACTCGGCGCCACGCAGTGGGTAGTTGCTCTCGAGTAGTTGGTTGAGCTTGTCCTGGCAAATCAGTTTTTCGAGCCACCGGATTAAGAAACGGGGCACGAAACGAGCCTTGCCCCCGAGCCTGGAAGCAAGAACACCACCAACATCTATGCGTATGGGCCTGTCTGCGCTCATTTCGAATTATAGTGCAAAGTTAGTGAAAATTTGCTGCAAGCTCAAATTTTCGCTAACTTTGTGATAATTTTAGTAATTCAACTTTCGCAAGCGAAAAGTTGAAGGTTAATGTTTAAAGGTTAAAGGTTAATGAGATTGACAGCTAAAATATTTGCTGAGATAAAAATTAAAAAACGACAGCACATTAACCCCTAACCTTTAACCCTTAAACATTTAAGTAAGCTTGCGAAACTTAAATTAGTAATCAAATTCATGGCAGAACCAACAGCATATATCTATGCCCCCGGGGGCGACTTCCTGCTGCCCTATATCCGCCGCGAGATTGCAATTGCCGACGACGGGGCGGCTGTAATGATTTCGTCGACAGACATCTACGAGCTCGGCCAGGGCTGGCTCGACGAAGAGGCCCCGCTCAACGAGGCGTCGGAATGGCTTGCGCTGGAAAGGCAGTTTGCCAACGAGGCAAAAAGCAGGGGCACAAAGGCTTACGTACTCCGCTGCGCCCCAATCGTTGGCACAGGCATGACCGGAGCGGTAAGACGCCTGGCCGAGGAAATCTATCGCGGTTTTTTCTTCCATTTCCCCGGCAACGAGGCGCGTAAGAGCGTCGTCCATGCCACCGACGTGGCCCGTGCTGTGAAATTCCTTGTCGAAAACGATGCCCCGGCAGGCGTCTATAACCTTACCGACGGTGTCGACCCCACGCTCCACGACCTTGCCGAGGCAATTGCCTACCGCATGACCAACAAGCGCATCAGCAACCTATCGACCAAGCCGCAGCAGATGATTGGCAAATTTATCTATGGCAGTGAACGTTACCGCCGCTATACAACGTCGGAGCTTTTTTCATCGTCGTGTATACGGGCTCTTGGCTTTGAGACGGTTGACACGTGCGAGTATATGCGCACACATGTTTACGACGATTCAAGCCTCTGACACTATGGTCTTTGCAGATAAACTTTTCGAAACTGTCAAGGGCGTTGTCAAGGTCGCCCTTCAGTCGCGGCCATGTAGCCGGTTCAAGGGCCGCGCCGAGGGCCGGCGACTAATCATCATGGCCAACGGCCCCTCGCTGTCGCAGACTATAGCCGACAGCGCCGACGAACTGAAATCGACACCGACAATGGCCGTCAATTTTGCCGCGATTGCGCCCGAATTTACAAG
>VSPF01000229.1 GCA_009775195.1 Muribaculaceae bacterium | reverse complement strand
TTAAACATAGCGTTTTTGATTGCAAAGTTCGCAACCCAAGACGCTATGTACAAGCCGGCCTATTTCGGACGGATACATATTATCTGCCACATAAAAAAGATGGTGTACCAAATAACTAATTTTGATACACCATCTTGGGGTATTTATAACTTTGCTATCTTATCATCTATGCCTGTGCCTGCTGCGAACCAAATGTTTCTTTTATAATCCACACACACAATGCACCGAGAATAAGCAATATACCTGAAACCAGGAGCATGCCAACGGTCAGAGGCGCACCGTTCGACGCGACAGGGAAACAGTGCAGTATCATACCGCCACAAAGCGCGGCCACAATCTGCGGAACAGTTATAGTGCAGTTGAATAGGCCGAGGTAGGTGCCAATATTGCCGCCTGAAAGCGCGTTGGTCAATATTGTGAAAGGCATGGCAAGCATCGCAGCCCAAGCACATCCCATAAGAGCATAGCTGATTGCCAATACATACTGGTTATGTATAAAGAATACAGATATGAAACCTACGGCACCAATGAGCAGACTAAGCGAGTAGGCGGGTTTGCGACGCTTGGCTCCGCCGAGGACGATAGCCCACAACACGGCGGCGATGCCCTGTATGGCAAGCAGGATGCCGTTCCAGTCACCGGCATTCTGATACTGGCTTGTTGCCGAGTTGAGGATGGTGACATAGTTTAACTCGACATCTGCCGGAGAATCTATTGCCGGTAATTCGCGCGTTTCATCAAGTATGTATTTTCCCGTGCCTTTGTCGAGGTTGGCGATATGGGCGAGGGTAAGCGTTGTCCCTTCGCCAATCAACGAATACTCTGACACAGTGTTTGCACCCTTTTCAAGCCTAATATCCTTACCATCTACGTTTACCGTCTTGTCTCCCTGTGCTATCACTGCCTGGTGTACGCCTATCTTCTCCACACCATTGCTTACGACTACGGTTCCATTTTTTATTAGCGTATCACCGTCGAGCACTACGGTCTGCGGACGTGTGAACACGCCGTCGACCTCGATTCCGGCCAGTGCAAGACGGCCGTTGGCGATGACAGGACGCTCGTTGTTGAAAATGAACTTGTCGTTATACTGCTGACCATCAATTGTGACGCCTGTCACTGTCTGCATCGACGGCGCGTCAAATGCCTGCAAAGCCACGGCGTCGGTCGAGTACGTCCACATATATAGGAACGCGGCCCAACAAAAGAACTGCACCAACCCTACAGTCCAGAAAACTTTAGGAGCCTTCACAAGAAGCTTGAACATATTTTCCGACGGGGCTTTCTCGGCCTTCGAATCATCGATGCCATGGAACTGCGCATACTCGTGCGGCGGCATTTCCTTTACCTTTGCGAAAGTATATATTACACAAAGCGCAAGTATGAAAGCACCGAGATAGAAGGCCCATGTAACCGTCGGTGGCACCTCACCGGCCGGTGCCGTATTACTTAGGAACCAAGCCAGCACAAACGGGGCAATATAGCCCACGACCGACCCGGCGTTGCACAAAAACGACTGTATCGAATAAGCCAGACCCTTCTGCTTCTCGTTCACCATATCGCCTACAAGCATCTTGAAAGGCTGCATGGCCATGTTGATAGATGTATCGAGGAGCATGAGCATCACAAGGCCGAAGATAATCGCGCTCGAAATCGTCAGGCCAAACGAGCCGGCATTAGGCAGCAGGCACATCACGATGATGGCGACGGCAGCCCCGAGCAGAAGGTAAGGCAGTCGGCGACCAAGCCGTGTCCATGTACGGTCGCTGGCACTACCGACGATGGGCTGCACTATCAGGCCCATCAATGGCGGTAAAATCCAGAAGTAACTCAGGTCATGAGGGTCGGCGCCTATCGTCGAGAAGATACGGCTTACCTGCGAACTCTGCAGTGCGTATGCTATCTGTACGCCGAAGAAACCGAAACTGAGGTTCCATAGTTTCCAAAAGCTTAAATCTCTTTGTGCTTTCATGTAAGATAAATAGGTAAGTATAATCTATATTTTAAAATTCTATGTTTCAGGTATTGTCGTCATGAGCCTTGAGCCAGTCAATTTCGATATGCCACAACGAGGGGTCGGGAGTCTCAAGTACCATCGGGATACCATCAAGCCGTTTGTCGGCCATCAGCAAGGCGAAGAAGTCATTGCCGAGGGTGCCTTTGCCGATAGGAGCATGACGGTCGATACGCGACCCGGTCGGCCTCATGGCATCATTGAGATGCATACCGCGCAGATAGCTGCGTCCGACTATGTTGTCAAATCTGCTCCACACGGCCTCGTATGCCTCGGTGGTCGACATGTCATATCCGGCTGCCGACGCATGACATGTATCTATACATGTACCCACACGACTCTTATCCTCCACCTGGTCGATTATAGCCGCAATTTGTTCGAATGTGTAACCGATATTCGAACCTTGTCCGGCTGTGTTTTCAATGACCGCGACAACACCCGTTGTTTTATCGAGGGCATAATTTATACTTTGCGCTGTCAGCGACAAGGCTTCATCCTCGCTCATCTCTTTCATCGTCGCCCCTGGGTGAAAGTTGAGCATCGTCAACCCGAGCGTGGCACAACGCGACATTTGGTCGACAAACGAGACTCGCGACAATTTTAGCTTGCGCGCGTCGGGCGAACAAAGATTTAACAACAACGAGGCGTGGGGCAATATACATTCGGCGGTATAACCGGCATCCTTACAGGCCGACTTAAAACCTTCGACCACGTCGGGTGTATAGGCCGGCATACTCCACCGCCTGGCATCGACGGGACAAAAAGAAAAAGCCCTTGCACCAAGACGCGATGCAAGCACAGGTACCTCTGCAAGGTTCTCCCCTGCGTCGATATGGACTCCGAGATATTTCATTTACGCATTCAGTCTATTAAGACTGCACAAATTTAGAAAATATTTTTGATATAAAACAATAGGTATAGGCGGTTGATGCGCCCAAACGAAAGATAATCGCTACT
>VSPF01000228.1 GCA_009775195.1 Muribaculaceae bacterium | reverse complement strand
GTTGAGCTCTTCCATCTTGCGGTCGTAGCCCTCTTTGGTCATATAGGTTATTGCCATAGTTTTCAGTTTTTAAATACAGTAAAAAAGAAAGAAGCCCGTACATTGCCTTGCGGCAGCCGAGTCCTCTTTATTAGTCATATCATTTAATTTTCGTTTGCAAAGTTAGCCACTTTTTCATTGCAAACGTCCTTTGTTTTATTAATAAAGGTTAAAATCGCGGAATGTCTCCAAAAATAAGGGGCTTGGCAGTCGCGAAGGCGACGTGTCAAGCCTCTATTGTTTGTGCCCCGAGCGGGACTCGAACCCGCACAGCCTTAATGGCCAAGGGATTTTAAGTCCCTCGTGTCTACCATTCCACCATCAGGGCCCCTTGTTGTGCTGCAAAGTTAGCAATTTTTGTTGATATGACAAAAAATGATTAATTTTGTATTCAAATTTTTTCTACAATGACTCCTAATTCTCAAGATACTGTCCGGCGTCAGCGTAAGCCTTGGGTCGGCAAAGCCATCAAGTGGCTTTGGATATGTTTTTTTGCCTTTGTTGTTTTGTCGGGCGTGTTCTTCGTGATGGTATATAACGGCGTGATAGGTTATATGCCGCCGGTCGAAGAAATTAAAAATCCGCAAGATAAATTTGCCTCGGTCATATATAGCTCTGACGGTGAGGAGCTTGGTCGTTATTTCAGGAATACGGGCAACCGCGTGTATGCCGATTTCGACGAGATTTCGCCCTCGGTGGTCGATGCCCTCATTGCCACCGAGGATGCGCGCTTCAACGACCACGCAGGTATCGATGTCAAGGCCGTGGCCCGTGCTATTTTGAAGACTGTGGTGCTGCGCCAGAAAAACGCCGGCGGCGGCTCTACTATCACGCAGCAGCTTGCAAAGCAGCTCTATACGCCGCCGAGTAGCGGTTTCCTGTCGCGTGCCGTTCAGAAGCCCATTGAATGGATGATTGCCATCAAGCTGGAGCGTTTTTACTCTAAAGAGGAGATACTCAAGATGTATCTCAACCAGTTCGATTTCCTATATAATGCTGTCGGTATCAAATCGGCTGCAAAAGTATATTTTAATAAGGATGCCGCCGACCTCGACACCCTCGAGGCCGCCACGCTTGTGGGCATGGTCAAAAACCCGGCGTATTTCAACCCCGTGCGCCATCCCGAGCGCACGCGCGACCGTCGCAATGTGGTGCTCGACCAGATGTACAAGGCCGGTATGCTGTCAGAGGCCGAGCGCGATGAATTGCAGTCGCGCCCTTTGGTGCTCGATTTCCAGCGAGTAGACCACAAGGAGGGCCTGGCCCCGTATTTCCGCGAAGAGCTACGCCGCATGTTGACCGCAAAGCACCCCGACCGTTCCCAGTACCCGTCGTGGGATACCCAGAAATATATCGACGATTCTATCGCATGGGTGTCAAACCCGCTTTATGGTTGGATTGAGAAGACCCGTAAGCCCGACGGTACCAAGTATGATATATACAACGACGGACTCAAGATATATACCACTATTGACTCGCGTATGCAGCGTTATGCCGAAGAGGCTGTCGACGAGCACATGGCATCGCTGCAGAAACAATTTTTCCGCGAGAAGCAAGGTTCGAGCGCTGCTCCCTATACCTCTAATCGCGGCGAGCTTTCCGACGATATGCGCAAGCGCCTCATTCGCAACGCCATGAAACAGAGCGAACGAGGCCGTGTCGCACGTGTTGCCGGTTTGTCTGAAGACGAGCTGCGCCGACAGTTCGACACCCCGGTCGAGATGACGGTCTTTAGCTATGCCGGTCCTGTCGACACGGTCATGACGCCGATGGACTCCATGCTCTATACCAAGTCGTTCCTCCGTGCCGGTTTCATGTCGATGGACCCGGCCACCGGTTTCGTAAAGGCATATGTCGGAGGCCCCGATTTCCATTTCTTCCAATACGACATGGTGTCGACCGGTCGTCGCCAGGTCGGTTCGACCATCAAACCATTCCTATATACTTATGCGTTCGAGACCGACGAGTTTACACCCTGTTCGCAGTTGCTCAACGAGCAGCCGACCCTCTACGACGAAAACGGCCGGGTGTGGCAACCCCGTAACTCCGGCAAAGCCCGTGTGGGCGAGATGGTAGACCTGCGGTGGGCCTTGACGAACTCCAATAACTGGATTTCGGCCCGTATAATGGACCGTCTCAGCCCGGCCGAACTTGTAAAACGCATGCACAGTTACGGCATCACTGCCAAGCTGCCTGCCGTCAAGTCGTTGTGTCTCGGCCCTGCCGAGGTGTCGGTAAAGGAGATGGTGACAGCTTATAGTGCCTTTGCTAACAAGGGTATGCGCTCCGACCCGGTCTTCGTTACCGCCATCGCCGATGCAAACGGCAATGTTATAAGCGATTTCGCGCCTTCGCAGATGGAAGTCATTACCCAGAAAGGTTACTACCGCATATTGTCGGTGCTCCTCAATGTTGTCGACAGTGGTACGGGCAACCGACTCCGTCGCGCACCGTTCAATATCACGGCCCAGATGGGTGGCAAGACCGGCACGACAAATGATAACGCCGACGGCTGGTTTATGGCCTTTACCCCCGACCTTGTTTCCGGTACGTGGGTCGGCGGCGAGGAGCGTTATATACATTTCAATAATATGGCCCAGGGCCAGGGTGCGTCTATGGCACTGCCTATATATGGTAAGTATATATCTAAGGTTTACGCCGACCCTGCGTTGCACTATTCGCAAGAGTCGCGGTTTGAGTTCCCGGGCAATATCAATCTTTGCGAAGGCGAACTCGGGGCTTCTGACGAGTCTGAAACTGTCGAAGAAACCATTTCTGGCGCATTCGATTGATAGACAAGTTCTAAATTTGTGGTGCCCAAACGAATGAAACACACGGGGCGGCCGCAATGTTCGCGACGGAGTGTTAAAAAAGTGTTAAACGCCTCCAAAAATTTGGTGGCGGAGGAAAATGGGCGTAACTTTGCACTCGCTTTCGGGGAGCAACCCCGGCAAGCAGTGAAAGAGA
>VSPF01000227.1 GCA_009775195.1 Muribaculaceae bacterium | reverse complement strand
AGCCATTGCATAGGCGTTGCATTTACAATTTAACTACTTGTGTATAAATGGATAGCATTATCCCGAATGGCTGGCCCCGGAGGTTCCAGCTCCTATCGTTGAGACCCCTCATTCGATATATTTTTAATCATGCAATGTTATTTTCGGTTTGAGTTGTCAAAAGGCTCGGGCGATTGTATCGATTTTTTTGTTACCTTTGTAGGTTAAATACCCCTCTCTATGGATTTCAAGATACATTCACAATACCAGCCCACCGGCGACCAGCCACAGGCCATAGCGCAGCTTGCCGACGGCGTGGCGCAGGGCATACCGGCGCAGGTGCTGCTCGGCGTCACCGGCTCGGGCAAGACCTTCACCATGGCCAACGTGATTGAGCGCGTGCAGAAGCCCACGCTCATACTGAGCCACAACAAGACCCTTGCGGCACAGCTATATAGCGAGATGACCCAGTTCTTCCCCGACAACGCCGTGCAGTATTTCGTGTCGTATTACGACTACTACCAGCCCGAGGCATACATACCGTCGGTCGACAAGTATATCGAGAAAGACCTGATGATAAACGACGAAATCGACCGCCTGCGCCTGGCCACCACGTCGGCCCTGCTGTCGGGCCGGCGCGACGTAATCGTGGTATCGTCGGTATCGTGCCTCTACGGCATGGGCAACCCCGAGGACTTCCACGAGAACGTCGTGACCGTGACAAAGGGTATGCGCATAAGTCGCAACGCCTTCTTGCGCAAGCTGGTAGCGGCCTTATATAGCCGCAACGAGGTCGACTTCCAGCGAGGCAACTTCCGCGTCAAGGGCGACACTGTAGACATACGCCTGGCCTACGAAGAAATAATAGTGCGCGTGGTCTTCTGGGGCGACGAGGTAGAGAAAGTCATCACCATCCACCCCGACGACAACGCCCACCTGGGCACGCACGACAGCTTCAACATCTACCCGGCCAACCTCTTCGTCACCTCGCCGGCCCGCCAGGCTGCGGCCATAGCCCAAATACAGCTCGACCTGGGGCGCCAAATCGAATATTTCCGCCACGAGGGCCACGAGCTCGAGGCTCAGCGCATCGAGGAGCGCGTGACATACGACGTAGAGATGATAAAGGAGCTGGGCTACTGCACCGGCATCGAGAACTATTCGCGCTACTTCGACGGGCGCCGCGAGGGCGAACGACCATTCTGCCTGCTCGACTATTTCCCCAAAGACTTCCTGACCATCATCGACGAGAGCCACGTGACCATACCCCAGGTACGCGCAATGTATGGCGGCGACCGCTCGCGCAAGGAAAACCTGGTAGAATACGGCTTCCGCCTGCCTGCGGCCCTCGACAATAGGCCCTTGAAGTTTGAAGAATTTGAGAGCCTGACGCACCAGATGATTTATGTCAGCGCCACCCCGGCCGACTACGAGCTCGAGCGCAGCGAGGGCGTCGTGGTCGAACAGGTCATACGTCCCACCGGCCTTCTCGACCCACAGATACACGTGGTGCCGTCGGCCAACCAAATCGACCACCTGCTCGAGGAAATACAGCAACGAATAGAGCGCAACGAGCGCACCCTGGTGACCACGCTGACCAAGCGCATGGCCGAGGAACTCAACGACTACTTCCTCAAGCTCAAAATCAAGACGGCATATATCCACAGCGATGTCGATACCCTCGACCGCATAAAAATCCTCGACAGCCTGCGTGCCGGCGAATACGACGTACTCATCGGCGTCAACCTCCTGCGCGAGGGCCTCGACCTGCCCGAGGTGTCGCTCGTGGCTATACTCGATGCCGACAAAGAGGGCTTCCTGCGCAGCCACAGGTCGCTGACACAGACCGTGGGCCGCGCCGCCCGCAACCTCAACGGCGAGGTAATAATGTATGCCGACAAGATTACCGACTCGATGCAGCAGACCATCGACGAGACCGAGCGCCGCCGCTCAATACAGCTCGCCTACAACGAGGCCCACGGCATCACGCCACAGGCCATAGTCAAGGCCCGGAATGTAATCGTCGGCCTCGAAAAAGAAGAAGTCGACATGGAGGCCACCGCACGCTCGTCGCGGCCCGGCAAGCAGACCAACGCGCGCGACAAGCGCGACAAACAGCGCCTGCCCTACGCCGAGGAGTTCTCCACACAGGTCGACATCGCCGCCGACCCCGTCGTGGCATACATGACTCCCGACGAGATGCAGCGGTCTATCAACCGCCTGCGCTCCGAGATGCTCAAGGCGGCAAAAGACATGGAGTTTATGACCGCCGCCCGTCTGCGCGACGAGATAATAAAACTCGAGCAACGCCTCGAAGACTTACGTAAAGCCCAATGAAAGAAATCGATTATAACAACTTGCACCTCACCGACTGGCTGCCCACCTCGGTCAAGGAAATGCGTGCCCGAGGCTGGGACGAGGTCGATGTCGTACTTTTCTCGGGCGACGCCTATGTAGACCATCCGGCCTTCGGCGCAGCCGTCATAGGCCGCACCCTCGAGGCGGCAGGCTACCGCGTGGCCATAGTGCCGCAGCCCAACTGGCAGGACGACCTGCGCGATTTCCGCAAGTTCGGCCGGCCAAGGCTGTTCTTCGGCATAAGCCCCGGCGCGATGGACTCGATGGTCAACCACTACACCGCCAACCGCCGCCGGCGCAGCGACGACGCATACACCGCCGGGGGGCGCCACGGCGCGCGCCCCGACTACCCCACCATCGTCTACTCGAAGATTTTAAAGCAGCTATACCCCGACGTCCCCGTCATCGGGGGCGGCATAGAGGCTTCGCTGCGCCGCCTGTCGCACTACGACTACTGGGAGGACAGGCTGAGGCCGTCAATCCTCGCCGACTCGGCCCTCGACATAATCAGCTACGGCATGGGCGAACGCACCATACTCGAACTGGCCCGACGGCTCGACGCCGGCGAGAAAATCGCCGACATTACCGACCTGCGCCAGACCGTGGTCATGCGTCCGCTCGGCGAAATCCCCACGCCCGATGCCGACAACATCGTACTGGCCTCATACGAGACC
>VSPF01000226.1 GCA_009775195.1 Muribaculaceae bacterium | reverse complement strand
GCATAGTGGTTCTCACGCATATAGCGTGGGCTGCTATTGTTACATCTGCACTAATGGTTTCCTACGACCTTCACTTAAGACGTGGCATAGTTGGCTCACGTTTTCTTATAGAATTCCTCTTGATAGAGTCAATCGAGAATATTGTAAGTAAAAAATGAATAAACTTTTAATCACGCTATTTTTATTCCTTGCGATTGCTGTCGTTTCATGCAGTGATGACGATGAACCGAAAATGCCGACTAATGCTATCGCATTGAACATGATGATTGGAGATAGCGAAACAACCATTGGCGGCTCGGATGTTTTCATCAATGCTTCCAATAACTTCACATCGTATGATTGTGGTATTGCAGACCTCGGTAGAAAAGGGGGTTTCAATCAGAACCCAAATTTGTCGCAGTTTGCCCAGGAGATTGCGGTTACGCCTGGCAATTTCTACCAGATTGTTCTTGCCAACAAGGTTAAGACAGTTGCCGGAAACCGGGCACTTCCTATCAATACTAACTACTACAACGTTTATGTCGATTCATGGATTTACGATAAGGACAAGGATATTGCCGGAGCAAAAATCAGCTATACAGAGTGTTATCCCGAAATCAAACAGCTTCCCGAATGGGATAGTCAGGTCGCTGTAACGCCCATAGATGACGATTACTATTATAAAGCTTCTTATACATTCCCCAAAGGCTGCAATATAGACAAGAATGTAGATGCCTATTTCACTGATGGATATCAGGACAGGACCGATGAACTTGAATTTGAAATAAAAGAGAATCAGATAATTATAACTTATCCATATTCAAGCAGCCATAAACCGGATGTCCAACTTTACGTCCGTTATGAGAGCGTGTATACACGTGTGTCGTTGGCCTTCGAATAATCCTATTGAATTATGAATAATCTGTGCAACTCAAGTTTCGCAAGTATACAACTTGCTCACTGTGAGTAGTCTTTTGGTTATAGGTTATGGTTTGATAAATGCAAATATCAATACTATCAGTGATAATAATTAGCTGTCTAAGGCTAACCTCTAAACGATAAACTATTAACAGTGAGCAAGTCATAGACTTGCGAAACTTAATATGTGTAAATATATCTCTTTACTCGTTACCATAGTATTGTTCATGGCTTGCACTACATCGAAATCGACAATCTCAGCATCGCTCAGAAATTTTTTTGTTAGGGAAAATTTTGCATAGTCGGTGAAAATCACTAACTTTGCAGCCGGATTTCGTAATCTCTGGCAGGACACGCAGCCTGTGAATATTGCGAGTAATGTTAACATTCTAATTCACACTACAATGGATTTGATTAAGATTGCCGAAGAGGCATTTGCCACCGGCAAGCAGCACCCCGAATTCGGTCCCGGCGACACCATCACCGTGGCTTACCGCATCAAAGAAGGTAACAAGGAGCGTATCCAGCAGTATCGCGGCGTTGTAATCCGCATCTCTGGCGAAGGTAACAAAAAACGTTTCACCGTGCGCAAGATGAGCGACAACATCGGTGTGGAGCGTATCTTCCCGATTGAGTCACCCTTTATCGACTCGATTACAGTAAATAAATACGGCAAGGTGCGCCGCGCCAAACTTTATTACCTGCGCAAACTTACCGGCAAGAAAGCTCGTATCAAAGAGCGTCGTGTCGTTAAGAATTAACATTTGCGGTTTTTACCGAAAAAAGGGAAATCCTCGACAAAGGGTTTCCTTTTTTGTTGATTTATAGGTTGATAGCGTGGCTTTGTGATGGCTTAAGCTACTATCCTTATAAACCTCAATTGATTTGAATCGCAAGCTTTGCGCTTGCTAACAGGTTCGTTATGAAATTTACCAAAATATTACTTCTCGCCTGTCTGTTTTCTGCCCCTTATGCTTTTGGCGAGGGCATACTCGGCATCGACGGCGAAGAATCGACCTCGGTCGGAATTTACGTCAAAGACCTTGCCACAGGCAAAGTGATAATAGACCACAACAGCCAGATGGCGCTGACACCGGCATCGGTAATGAAGGCCCTTACTACGGCCACGGTGCTATCGGTATCGGGTACTGACGCATGTTTCACCACTCCTGTTACCCTGACCGGTGAGCGCGATGGCGGCACATGGCATGGCAATATCGTGGTGAAGGGTGTGGCCGACCCCACGCTCGAGAGTGAGAATTTCAAGTCGCGCCTCGGTTTTTGTGATTCTATCGCCGGTCGTCTCAGGCGCATGGGCATAGATAGGGTAGAGGGCGATATCGTAGTGGAGCAGACCCTTGCCGATGCCGGACCGATATTGCAGTGGGAGATTGAGGACGTGGCATGGCCCTACGGGGCCGGGCTCTTCGGCTTCAACTGGCGCGACAACACGGTTGCCGTAACCCCTGCGACAGGCGAGGTCGTGCCCGAAGCCCCCGGCCTCGAGATGTGTGTAGAGAAGGCAAGGTCGAACGACCTTGTGCGCGGCATAAACTCCGGCCGACTCATGGTATATAGCCGCGACCCTGCCGACCGCCGTTGGACGGTCAATACCACGGTGCCCGACCCGGCAGCTGTGTTCCGTGCACAATTGCGCCGTACGCTTAAGCGTGAAGGTATAGGTATTGGCGACGAGGCGGTGAGCGGTGTCACGGGTTCGACCCCGCTCTACTCGCACCGTTCGGCACCGTATGGCGACATAATGCGCAGTCTGATGGTTCGCAGCGACAATCTTTTTGCCGAGGGTATGTTGCGCACTCTCGCGCCCGACTCGGGGCGCAAGGCCGCGATTAACCGCGAGCGCGAACTATGGGCTACCCGTGGTGTCAATACGCGCTATACGATTATCAACGACGGCAGCGGCCTGACCCGCGCCAACCGCCTGTCGGCACACTTTATCGGCGACATACTCGAGTGGATGGCGTGTTCGCCTATGTCGGCAACATATACCTCGTTTTTCCCCCGTGCAGGCAAGGACGGCACTATGCGCGGTTTCCTTGCCAAGTCGAAGCTAAAGGGCCTTATAGCCTTGAAAACCGGCTCGGTAAGCTCGGTGCAGTGCTATGCCGGTTATAAGCTCGATGTC
>VSPF01000225.1 GCA_009775195.1 Muribaculaceae bacterium | reverse complement strand
GTGTGGAGGTCGGTACACAAAATATCTTCCGCACAACCTCGGGCCTCAACAAGCCCGTGATTTTCGCCATGAACCAGCTCGACGGCGAAAAGGCCGATTACGAAAACGTGCTCGAGCAGATGCGCGAAATCTTCGGCCCCAAGGTGGTGCCCGTGCAGTATCCCCTCGTCAGTGGCCCCGGCTTCAATGCCATGATTGACGTATTGCTCATGAAGAAATACTCATGGGGCCCCGAAGGTGGTACGCCCACAATCGAGGAAATACCCGCAGAGGAGCACGACCGCGCAATGGAGTACCACCGCGCACTCGTCGAGGCTGCCGCCGAGAACGACGAGACCCTCATGGAAAAATTCTTCGAAGAAGAACACCTCACCGAGGACGAGCTCCGCATGGGCATCCGCAAGGGCCTAATCGACCGCTCAATTTATCCCGTATTCTGCGTCAGCGCCGAAAAAGACATGGGCGTGCGCCGCATGATGGAATTCCTTGGCAACGTCGTGCCCTTCGTCGACGATATGCCCGCACCGGTCGATACTGCCGGTGACGAAATCAAACCCGACGCCGACGGCCCCCTGAGCATCTATGTGTTCAAGACCACCGTCGAACCCCATATCGGCGAAGTCAGCTACTTCAAAGTCATGTCGGGCACACTCAAGGCCGGTGCCGACCTCGACAATATAACCCGTGGCGGCAAGGAGCGCTTCGCACAGCTCTTCTGCGTCTGCGGCCAGCTCCGCACTCCCGTCGACGAACTCAAGGCCGGCGATATCGGCGCCTCTGTCAAACTCAAAGACGTGCGCACAGGCAACACCCTCGACGAAAAAGGCTGCGAAATCGCCTTCGACTTCATCCGCTACCCGGCACCCAAATACCAGCGTGCTATCCGCCCCGTTACCGAGAGCGATGCCGAGAAGCTGAGCCAGATACTTACTCGTATGCACGAAGAAGACCCCACATGGATTGTAGAGCAGTCTAAAGAGCTCAAGCAGACCATACTCAAGGGCCAGGGCGAGTTCCACCTGCGCACACTCAAATGGCGTGTCGAGAACAACGACAAGATGCCCATCATCTTCGAAGAACCGCGCATACCCTACCGCGAGACCATCACCAAGGCTGCCCGTGCCGACTACCGTCATAAGAAGCAGTCGGGTGGCGCAGGCCAGTTCGGCGAGGTACACCTCATCATCGAACCCTACACCGAGGGTATGCCGGCTCCCGACACCTTCCGTTTCGGCAACCAGGAGTTCAAGATGAGCGTTCGCGACACCCAGGAAATACCCCTGGCATGGGGCGGCAAGCTCGTGGTCTGCAACTGCATCGTCGGCGGCGCTATCGACGCACGCTTCATTCCGGCTATTGTCAAGGGCCTTATGGACCGCATGGAGCAAGGCCCCCTCACCGGCTCGTATGCCCGCGACGTGCGTGTATGCATCTACGACGGCAAGATGCACCCCGTAGACTCCAACGAAATCTCCTTCCGCCTCGCCGGCCGCAACGCCTTCAGCCAGGCCTTCCGCGAAGCCAACCCCAAGGTGCTCGAACCTGTCTACGATGTCGAGGTCTTCGTTCCCGCCGACGTGATGGGCGACGTGATGAGCGACCTCCAGGGACGCCGCGCCGTAATCATGGGCATGGCCAGCGAAAACGGTTTTGAGAAGATTTCGGCCCGCGTGCCTCTCAAGGAGATGTCGAGCTACTCGACCTCGCTCAGTTCGATTACCGGTGGCCGCTCGTCGTTTACGATGAAATTCTCGAGCTACGAACTCGTACCCGGCGACGTGCAGGAAAAACTCCTCAAAGAATACGCCGAAAAGAACACCGAAGAGTAACCCCCATACTATAACCAAAGACACAAAGGCGGCCATGCGGCTGCCTTTGTTTTTATCATATGCCTGAAAATATTGGTTTTAAGACTGCTCGTATCACAAATATTATTGTTAATTTTGCAATAGAACCAAATCTTTGTCAGCATGAACAAAATCCATATCAACGGTCGCGACGAACTCTTGGTCATAGACCTTGCCAAGGTTGCATATTTCAAAGCAGAAGACGATTATACGACTGTCTACTTTATAGGAGGCGTTAATTTCATGCTGACCATCAATCTGGCCAAGGTCGAGGCCATGGTCGCCACGGTCGGGCGTTCTGAGCAGTGTAATTACGTGCGAATCGGGCGCAGTATTATCGTCAACGAAGCGTATGTATTCCGCATAGAGGTCTTGTCGCAGAAGATATACTTTTGCAACGGCACAAATATGCTTCAGGTATCTGCTCCAAGAGATGCGCTCAAAAAGTATAAACAATTCATTCACAGTAAACTCCTTTCACCGACAAATCATGTGGTTTCGTAGAAAAATAGATGGTCAGGGACAGAATAAAGCTCAATAAATCACTATTTTTGTATTATTAATTGAAAAATACTATGACTCATAATAATAAGGACGTCGGGCCATTGATGCCGGTAGAAGCTATAGCGACTGATAGTGAAGTTTGTGATGACGTTTATTACCTAAGTCCGTCTATCGGCAACGGCGAGGGCGCGGCTGACCGTATATTCGACATAGATATAGAAGGCCCTCTTGCTGTCTTCGAAAGTAGCGATTTAGAACCGCTTGCCGAAGTTTGGCGAATAGAAGACGCAGTTGACGCCAGCAATGATTTCTACACTGATAACGACGATTTACTGGCCGGTATTGAAGACGTAGACGTGGACGTCATAGAGCCGGAAGAATTAACTGGCGACTATTTTTGATTATGAACGACCGGATTCTCATCGGACGTAAAGGGCGCCAGCCGTTCGCTATAACGGCCGAAGGCGTTAGTGCCGAGCATGCCATGCTCACTCGGCAACCCGACGGTACGCTTGTACTCGAAGACCTCGGTTCGAAAAACGGTACATATATATTCGATGAGACTGATAGGTCGTTTCACCGTATCGTCCGCAAAGTTGTAATGCCCGAAACTATTGTTCGTCTTGGTTCCACCAGCAATATAAATGTTAAATTATTATCAATCGGATTAAATTCAATTATATACTAATACGCTGATATTAAGCCGAATTAAGCAATTTTCAATTTAGGCGGATAGCGGCTGTTTT
>VSPF01000224.1 GCA_009775195.1 Muribaculaceae bacterium | reverse complement strand
GAACAAGGCATTGGGGAATTTCGAATACTTTCTTACCTGCTGCTCCCCACGGCTGTCGGTATAGGCATACTGGCCATAGTAGCCAAAGAACGAGCTCGAAAAGTCGGGGGCACCGCTAAACGACAGCGACGGTGTGAGCACCCAGCGAATCATCTTGAATTTCTCGCCGATTTTGCCGAGCGGCTGAAAGAAGGCATACACCTTTGTGTCGAGCGATACCGATGCCTGAAAATCCCACACATTATAAAATCCGTAGACGGTATCCATGCGCTCGATGCGTTCGGCCTCGTCCCAACTGCGGTTTACCTTGTTTGTGTACATGCGGTCGGTGAGGTTGAGCGAAGGGGTAACATTGATATAATTAAAGATATTGAACGTTGCCGAAACCGGGATTTTGTGACTCATGGCATTGCGCCAGTCCTTTATAAGGCTCTTTTTGAAGAACACGTTCTGCTTCGACGTAAGCGAGTTTTGCAGCAGGCCGGTATATGACAGCTTGATTTTTTCATACCAACGCTCGGCTCCGACCGCGCGTTTGCGTTTGAACGGGTACACTTGAGAGAGCGAAACCGTAACATTGGGGAAAGATACCGACAAGGTCGAGTCTTGCGTACGCTGCGACACGTTGAATGTCGTCGACAGGCTCCACTTAGAGTTAGGGAAGCGGTACGTCATATTGACCGTCGAGCTCTTTGTATTTTCAGTAAATGACGGCGAGTAATACGAGTTGAGGTCATTGCGCGAATAGCCCGAAGTTGTGAAGTTCACGCTTGCCGACAACGACATGTTGGGGTTGGCCTTGGAGTCCTGGCTATGGCTCCACAACACCTGGAAGTTTGTTTGTACGGCATGGTCAGGCGAACCCTTCTCGCCGGTGATGGTCTTGAGATAGCTCAAGTTGAAGTTGCCCGAATATTTATATCGCTTCGCATAGGTCGACGTGGCCCTGAGGCCCCAAGAGCCCTTTGTATAGATTTCGCCTGTCAGTGCCAGGTCGATATTGTCGTTTATGGCAAAATAATATCCGCCGTCGCTAAGATAAAAGCCACGGTTATAGTCATCGCCAAAAGTAGGTACTATGATGCCCGAGGCATATTTGTCGGTAAAGGGGAAATAGCCGAAAGGCACCGCCAGTGGCAGCGGCAGGCCGGCAAGCACCATATATGTTGGCCCGACGACGATGTTCTTGCCCGGGCGCACCTTCCCCTTTGTTATATTGAAATAAAAGTGGGGGTCATCGTGGTGGTCACAGGTTGTGTAGCGGCCGTCTTTGATGTAGAACTCGTTTTCAACGTCTTTCTTGGTCGTACCGCCTGTCAGATAGCCTTCGCCCTGCTGCGTCACGACATTGGTTATGTAGCCTTTTTCGGTCTTGAAATTGTAGCGCATGGTCGCGGCCTCGTAGTCAGTACCCTTTTCGTTGAACACGGGTTTGCCCTGTATTTCGCCGGTAGAGTCTGCCCGGCCCACGGCGTAGACTGTGTTATCGTTCAAATCCATCTGGATTTCAGCCGCGTCAAGCTTGATGTCGCCATACGTGACATTGCTCGACCCGTACATGAAGGCCGAGTCGCGGCCGATAATTATCATGGAGTCTTTTGCCGAGAAGTTTACAGTAGTCTCGAGGTCGGTCTTGACGTATTTTACGCGGGTCGACTTCTGTACGGGAGCTGCCGGGAGGGTCAGCAGCGAATCGCCCACCGTGTCAGTTGCAATCACTGCCGGCACGACTGTGTCGGGCACTATAGCCAACGAGTCGAGCGACACATCGTGCGCAGCCCCTGGCCGGGACCACATCGACAGACAACAAACAGCCGCAACCACGGCCATAATATATAGGATGAGATATCTCAAAGGAGTCTTTTTCGGTTATTGACGTGCAAAAATACGAAAAAGTTATCTAACAGAAGTAACCCACACGTACAAAATTTGCAAAGAGCTTTCGAGCGGCAACGGTAAAAGCATGAATTATCGGCATTTGCGCCACCATATTGCCGCGATTATCACCACAAGTTAAACCTGACTCCAAACACAGCCTCGCCACTAAGTATACCGCCGGCATATGTTGTCTCGCGGTCATTGACTATGGCGACATCAAAACGCCCGGTGGCACCGGCGAAAAATCTGCCGCTATTCCATACTACCGATAGTTTCATGCGGTTGTACAACGACAGGGAGACCTTGCTGATATCGCTGTTGACATATCCCTTGCGAACGCCTATTATAGGTGATTCGCTGACACCAAGCACCCAGCGCCGGGCAAATACCCAGTTATAGCCGTAGCCTAAACGCAGGGCATAATTATGAGTGTTGACACGGTAGATATTGTTGGCCCAGTGCGACGGCAGTTCGTCTTTTAAATGTTCCGGCAGGCCGCTGAAGTCAAAGCGCAGTTTCTGGCTGTAGAGGGAAAAGCCCGTATAGAACGCGCCCTGGCTGCGTGTCTGAAGGCGGCTATAGTTGAACGAGGCAGCCTCGCTATAGCGTTTGTGATTGAAGAAGTAGTATGCATCGACGCCCCATGTACTATTGTCTATGGCATCGAATGGCAGGTTGAGATGCCTGTCAGAGCCGAAATGCGTCAGCGTAGTGCCTACATTGTTGCTAATCATATAAAACTCGGCGGCAAACAACATGCAGTTGAATCCGAAACGTAGACGTTTGCGCGACTGGTTCGCCCCACCAAAGAGTTTGCTGACATTGATATCGTAGCCGGCCGACACGGCAAGATAGGTTGCATAGATACCTATCGATGTCGACGGGTCGGAACGCATGAAGATACTCGTCTTATTGGGCAGACGGAAGTTATATCCGTCGAGCCAGCTGTCGGTGGTTATCTTGGCGGAAAACTTATAGCCAGTCGGCCTTACGTATGTGGTATCGTAGCCATTGAAAAATTTATCGCCCCAGCGATAGGTATTAACCACGAAACGGGGGAATTTGCCCCATGTCGCTATGGTGTCGAGATTGAACGACAATGCCGAAGCCGACACCGCGCAAAGCGATACCAACAACATGACTGAGATGACAATTATTGAGCGAATACGTTTCAATTCAGCGGTGACTTATCGCAAATTTTCACCGCAAAATTACAAAAAAAGCATCGTCTAAAAAAACAATAGGTATAGGCGGTTGATGCGCCCAATGTTAGTCGGTTGATGCTAAACGTATTGGCACATTATTCATCAGTCGCC
>VSPF01000223.1 GCA_009775195.1 Muribaculaceae bacterium | reverse complement strand
TTCCATCAAAGCCCGCGTACATACACGTATGCCGGCCGATGTGCGCGACATGCGCCGCCAGACATTCAAGATGCGCACACCGGCGCTGCGGTTTTCCGACGTGACAGTCAGCGGCGGCTCTCCGCGACAAAACGAGTATATCCGCTACCTCTTCAGCCCGTCGAAAGGCGAGGACACCATCGGAGTAGACCGCGCACGGCTTGCTTTCTACCGCGCCCTTGCGTCCGACAAGCTCAATATGCTCACGCCCACCGCAGAGCCGGTCGACAGCACCGGCCTCTTCAAGCTAAATCTCGACATTGCCGTCAAGAAAAAACTGTCGCTCGGAGCCGGGGCGTATATCACGTCGTCGAACAACAGCTACCTCTATCTCCGCGCCGGATATTCGTCGCTGAGTTTCAGCAGCGTAAATGCCGACCTCGAGGCATGGATAGGCCAGAGCTACATGGCCGGCGTGGCGCGAGGGTCGCTCTATCTGCCTACTGGCCTGCCGTCGGCGTTCAGGTTTACAGCCGTCGCGGCCAGGCAGCGTTTTCATGAAAACGAGAAACTCTTCTTCAAAGACAACGAGCCGTCGTTTGTCACCGACCACGAGTATTTCGGCCGCGTTGAATGGGCCTTTGCCGCAGGCCGCAAGGGTGCCGGCAACGTGGGCATCGGCGGCGGCAGGATTTACAACTCGTTCTATCGCAACAATAGTGCCGAAAGCTACCGTGCCGGGCGCGACAACATCGGCCTCAACTTAGCCCAGGCCTACGTAGGCTACAACGCCTCGACACTCGACCAATATAACTATCCCACCTCGGGTTACGAGCGTCACGGCTGTCTGACAGCCCTGGCCGGACGGTCGCACTTCTACAACGCCGTGGCCGACACCCGCGAGAGCGACGATGAGAAATGGCTGCAGCTCCATTGGCGTGAACGCGACTACTTCGACCTCGGGCGTCATTTCTCGCTCGGTGCCGAAGGTGAGTTGGTGGCCTCTACGCGCCCCTTGTTCCAAAGTTATTATGCCTCGGTATCAACGGCCCCGGCCTTTACGCCCACACCGGCCTCGCACCATGTTTTCGACCCCGGCCTGCGGGCATCGAGCTTCGTGGCGGCATCGCTAATCCCGATTTACAAGTATAATTCGTCGCTGTCGGCCCGGCTGACGATGAGCGGTTTCGTACCGGCACGGACAATCGTAGAGACTGCCGGCGGCTATGCACGGCGCGGACGGTGGTTCGGCACGGCACATTTCTTCGGCGAGTGCGCCGTGGTCTACAAACTGCCCTTTGCCACACTGAGTGCATACTGCAATTATTCGTCGGCACGGCATCATTTCAATGCCGGCATCAGTTTAGGACTCTTCATCTTAGCCCCCAAGTTTATACAATGAACAAAGTAATCCTTTGCGGCAACGTAGGCCGCGACCCAAAGATGCGCATGGTCGACAGCAAGCCTGTCGCCGAGTTTACCCTTGCCACCAACGAGCGTCGCCGAGGCCGCGACGAGTCGGGCAACGAAATCGAGCTGCCCGAAATCACCGAATGGCACAATATAGTGATGTGGGGACGCGCCGCCGAGTTTGCCGAACGCTACATCCGCAAGGGCTCCAAACTGCTGGTCGAGGGCAAAATCCGCACCCGCTCATGGGAAGACCACAATGCCATCCGACGCACCATAACCGAGATATACGTCGATACCTTCGAACTCCTGCCCCGGGGAACCGAGTAAATCGATTTTACGTTGATAAATATAAGAGGGAACAAAGGAACATAAACAAGAGCTATAAGGAGCTCGTCTTGTTCATTATGTTTTATGCTCGGCTGTTCACCCTGTTAATCTTTTATTAATTAACCTTTAGACACTAAACACTAAACCAAAGAAGAGTATGCGAATGAACGGACGCCGCACCAGCGGCAATATCGATGACCGCCGTGGCCGTGGCTCCGGCCGTGCCTTAGGTATCGGGGGCGGCATAGTGGGTGTAATCATCGTCGCCGCTATAACGCTCTTTTCGGGCGGCGGCATCAGCGACGTGTTGGGAAACCTGATGGGCAGCGGCGCCCTACAGCCGCAATATGCCCAGCAAGACTACACGCCCGATGCCGAAGACGAGCGACTGGCCACCTTTGCCTCGCAGGTGCTCGCCGGTACCGAGGACGTATGGACCCGCGAGTTCAGCCGCCAGGGCTGGGGCGAGTACCAGTGTCCCAAGATGGTGCTCTTCAGCGGTGCGGTGCAGTCGGGATGTGGGCAGGCAAGTTCGCAAACCGGGCCGTTCTATTGCTCGGCCGACCAGACCATCTATCTCGACCTCGACTTTTTCAAGGACATGAAGCGCAGCATCGGCGCCGACGGAGACTTTGCATACGCCTACGTCATAGCGCACGAGGTGGGCCACCACGTGCAATACCTGCTCGGGACCCTCGACCAGGCCCACAGCCAGATGTCGCGGCTGAGCGAGCGCGAGGCCAACCGCATAAGCGTGCGCCTCGAGCTACAGGCCGACTTCTATGCCGGCGTATGGGCCGCGCTCGACAACGAGATGTTCAATTCCATCGAAGCAGGCGACGTGGAGAAGGCCGTCAATGCCGCCTCGAAAATCGGCGACGACTATCTGCAACGCAAGGCTTACGGCCGCGAGGTCCCCGATAGCTTCAACCACGGCCGTAGCGAACAACGTGTGCGCTGGCTCACAAAAGGCATCACCACAGGCAATCCAAACTACGGCGACACCTTCTCGCCGGCATATTCAGACTTATGAACTTTACAGCCGAAGACTACCGCTATATGCGCCGAGCCCTCGGGCTTGCTGCCGCCGGGCGAGGCCATGTGTCGCCCAACCCTATGGTCGGAGCCGTCATCGTCAGCCCCGACGGGCGCATAATAGGCGAAGGATGGCACCGCCGTTACGGGGGGCCTCATGCCGAGGTCAACGCCGTAAGGGACGTGGCCGACTGCGACCGACACCTGTTGCCGCAAAGCACCATCTATGTCACCCTCGAGCCTTGTTCGCACTATGGCAAGACACCGCCGTGCGCAAAGCTGCTCGTCGACATCGGCATCGGGCGCGTAGTTGTCGGTGCCGGAGACCCCAACCCTAAAGTCTCAGGCCGGGGCATAGAAATGCTCCGCCAGGCCGGCATCACCGTCGAGACCGGCTTGCTGGCCGACGAAAGCCGCCGCCTCAACAAGACATTTAAGACCGCCCAGACCCTGCACAGGCCATTTGTCACGCTCAAATGGGCACAAAGTGTCGACGGCTTTATAGACCATCGCCGCGAGGCCGGCAAGGCTGCGGCACGATTTCTACGCCGCTGTCGTCACTTCTCGTCCACGACCGGCGTGCCACTCACGA
>VSPF01000222.1 GCA_009775195.1 Muribaculaceae bacterium | reverse complement strand
AAACTTACGGAAGCTCCTGAGTGCGGAGCAGTAGGTCTCAGAAGTACGTATGCGTCCCTTTGCCTTTAAGCGCCCGATGATTTGCTCCATAAAATTGAAGAGCGAGTAGGCACTTGCATAATGATTGAACTCGTCGATTATGTCGTCGGCAGAGTAAGGCATTCCCTCGGCATCGAAGCGGCCTTCAATCTTTGCCAATCGCCACAAATCCATCTTTATACGCTGGCGTATGGCCTTTACCTGCAACCATCGGTCGCTGTCGCGTCCGACCGTGACAATTGCACGGTCAGAGTCCCACTCCGATGGATAAACCTTGTAGTCGGAGACAAGCTGTCGCACCTTTCTCTCGTGGATAATCTGATAATAGATAGTGCCCTCGTGACCGGCGACAGACGAAGGGCGGAATTTTACTTTGAAAGAAGCCATTGGTTTTGAATTTTCGCCTAAATTACTGCTTGTACTTAATAAGCAAAAGCAAATCAATGACTTTTACAAAATAAAAATGTCAATTTACTAATACACGCATTGGCAACTCAAAAATTCGACATGTGACGAATTCTTATCTAATCATCAATAGTGACTATGACAGTGAAGGTATATCAAAATGTACAATTTACAAAGCCAAGCTCCTATCATTACCCTTTCATAGTCAAAACATCCATTTTGACACACCTCACGGATTGGAAAGGTGATGAACATTATTTTATAGAGTGAATTTGCCTTGGAGGATACCTTCGCTGAAATTGAGGGTGAAGGTGCCCTGGTAGTTTCGTTGCTGGAGGTTGTAGGATGTGATTTTGAATGTGCCCGAGGTCACTATTTCACTGTTGACTGTAGCGTAGGTGATTTTATTTTTTTGACAATAGCGCCAGTAGTCGGTGTCTGGGATGTCGGTGGCAACTTTTTCTATGTGCTGTTCCTCGGTCAAATAGGCATCGGGCTCGGTGGTGAAGAGGTTTATGCGAACGGCATAGGCGATGTCACCACCACGCTTGGTGCGGAGTAGGGAAAAGAACTCGAGTCCGTTGTCAGTAGGAACAAATTCAGGGGTAATGATGGCATCGGGGCTAATAGTAAAGAGCGACTGGTCGATATAGGTGTGCCCGTTAAGCTCTGCCTCACATTTTGATTTGAAGTAGCTGAGACCATCGTGTTTCTCGCATGAAGAGAGAATACATAGCAAGCAGACGAATATGGTATATAAGAACGATTTCATATAGGAAGAAAATTAATGATGGTTTTTGTTTATAGTATTACAAAGGTAAGCAATTATTGGCGTACCTTTGTGAAAAATTTGGATAAAAATGCAACCGAAACTTATAATATTTGATTTTGACGGGACGTTGGCCGACACAACGGCAACGATATTGCGCACGTACCATCGGACTATCGACGAGCTTCATGCCGAAGAACGCACTGATGCAGAATTGAGGGCGACTATAGGCTTTCCGCTGAAAGAAGGATTCAGGCATCTATATCCCGGATACACGGATGCGCAACTCGATGAGTGCGTGGTGACATACAGACGTATATTCAACGAGTATAAGAAAGAGTTGGTGCCCCAACTATTCCCGGGTGTTGTGGAAACTCTCGACAAGCTTGCCATGGATGGGATGGTAATGACCATTGCATCGTCACGGTCGCGAGAATCACTGATTGAGTTTTGTGAGGCCACAGGTATTGCGAAGTATTTTAGCCTGATACTCGGTGCCAACGACGTAGTGCGGAGCAAGCCCGACCCGGCACCTGTGCTACAGACCCTGGCCGAGTTGCGCTGCAAGGCAGACGAGTGTATCGTTGTCGGCGACATGCCGGTAGATATAGCAATGGGCCGGGGCGCGGGTTGCCATTGTGTGGGAGTAAGTTACGGCAACTCGTCGCGCGCCGGCCTCACCGCTGCCGGCGCCGATATCGTCATCGACACCATGGCAGAGTTACCGCCTTACTGCGGAGAGATTTGATAGATATCAAGCTTATCATTAAAGTCTAACCACTGGTGCAAAATTAGACAATAAAACTCCGTTGGGACTTACCAAAATCACTCTATCTTTTACCATTATTACCGAAGAATATATCAGAGTTTTTCAATTAGTATAAAAGTATTTATCTTTGCATTGTTAAAGGTTGATATTTATGAGATTTAACAAAACACACGAGCAATGAGACGCAGTATACTAATAATGATTATGACTCTGATAATCAATACAACGATTATGGCACAAAACAAGATAACGCAAACAGCAGGGCGCACTGCCCTTGGCGACTTCGCGCCGCAATTTGCAGAACTAAATGACGACGTGCTCTTCGGCGACGCCGTCTGGAATGACTCTACCCTGAGCCTCCACGACCGCAGCATGGTCACAATCTCGATACTTCTCGGCAAAGGCATGACCGACCAGTCGTTTCGTGCACACCTCGAGATGGGCAAGAAACACGGCATAACCCGTAAGGAAATCGCCGCATTGCTCACACAGGCAGCCTTCTATGCCGGATGGCCAAATGCCTGGGCCGGCTTCAGAATAGCCAAAGAAGTATGGGCCGACCCAGCCGACAGCGCAACCGAGAAAGAGCGTTTCCAACAGGAAATGATATTCCCGATTGGCGAACCTAATACAGCCTATGCCAAATATTTCCAAGGCAACAGCTATCTGGCCCGTGTATCAGACTCGATGGTTCCGTTTGCCAACGTGACCTTCGAGCCGGGGTGCCGCAACAACTGGCACATACACCACGCAAGCAAGGGCGGCGGCCAGATGCTTGTGGGCGTGGCTGGCCGTGGTTGGTACCAGGAAGAGGGAAAACCGGCGGTAGCCATACTGCCAGGCACAGTGATACACATACCGGCCAACGTGAAGCACTGGCACGGTGCGGCTAAAGACAGTTGGTTCGCTCACTTAGCATTTGAAGTTCAAGGAGAAAATGCATCCAATGAATGGCTCGAACCCGTCAGCGACGAGCAATACCTGAGCCTCCCGACCGAATAAGACAAAGCAATATCCACACAAAAAGAGGGTGTGGCGAAAAGGATAGTATATAAGAGTCCTCGGAGAGGACGATGTCATAGTTAACCCCACGATTATTCGTGGGGTGGTCATGGAATCAATACAATAATAATCCTCGGAGAGGATGCAATCGGCTGGGATTATGCCGTTTGCGACCTCTCCGAGGTCTTTTGTCTTAGAGCTTTTGTCAGTCCCCACCAATGATGGTGGGGTTACCCACGAAAGCGTCGTCTCCGACGACTTTTCATTTTGATACACCCGGCTGCCTAACACTGATTCAATAATAGAGTTTACATCAATTAAAAGTTTATGCTAAGCGCGAGAAGCCAAACGCCAATTATGAAGGCCAGCGGCAAT
>VSPF01000221.1 GCA_009775195.1 Muribaculaceae bacterium | reverse complement strand
CTTCCGAAGATTACACTAATTTTGCACTTGCCAGTTGACTCTGCAGAAACGAGTTTGGGACTTTTTTTTTGTTTATTGTCAAAAAATTAGGTAATTTTGTCGGTAAATCCGCAACACAACTTCGGCCTGCTCGAGTTGCGTCTGCGGCAATTGCGCTAATATGACTGTGAAATTTCGATTATTATACTCGTTCTTGGTGCTGTTACTGTCGGTGTCGGCCTACCCGGCTATCACTATGCGCACATCAGAACTGCGCGACAGCCTCGAGCGTGTCTTGCCTTCGAAAACTACCTCTGACGACAAGATTTCGGTCCTCTACAATATCTATGACCTGTCTACACGCCCCACAGACCGTGTAGACGCCCTCCGACGCCTCTATAATGAGGCGGAGTATTGCGACAGGGCCGAAGTGCAGCTCGACGTGATGACCCATCTGGCAAATATCTACCGCGACAACGATTCGGCACTGGTGGCGATTGAAAAAGAACTTGACAATTTTGTCGATACCGACCGTAAACGCGAGGTAATGCTATTTGTGGCAATGTCGAGAAGCGACATCGAGTCGAAAAAAGACAACGACAATGACGACAATCTCGAGAAATTATTCAAGCGCGAAAACCTGAACGCTCCGGCCGACCCGTATGAGAGGGCGCTGATGCTCTATACCCTTTGTTCGAGATTGTCAAGGACTACCAGCGGCGAATTACTCGAACAATATACCGAGCGTCTCGAGCATCAGATAGAGAGGCTTCCCTTGCCGTCGGGCTCTGTGCGCAATCTTATCTATACCCGTGCGGCACCCATATTTACAAACAACCAGAATTATCGCAAGGCGGTCGAAATCGATAAGAAAATGATAAATATCATAGACTCGCTGTCAGACTCTTATCATAGCCACGGCCGGCCTTATCGAAATCTCAACACCTCGCGCTTTGTATGCTACAGACGACTGCTCGGTAACTATAAGGGGCTGACACCCTCCGAAATCGAGGCCATTTATGCCAAGATACAAGACCTGGCCAAGGTCGACCCCAGGATTGCCAACGACATAAACATGGTAGAACGCTCGAATATCTTTTATTATCTTGCCACCGAGCGTTATGCACAGGCTGTCGAAGCCATCAAACGACAAATCGACAACCCGGCGAACAAAGAATATAGGTTTTACTATCTCAACGCCCTCGTCGACGCTGCTGAAAAAATCGGCGACAAGCAGACCCAGCTCGATGCGGCAGTAGAACTAAACCAGTTTTTGCGCAACGAGATGCGCCGTAAGGCTGCCGAACGCTATCGCGAACTCGAGATTATCTACGACGTCAACGCGCTCAAAGAAGCTAACGCGGCTGCGGCGACAGCCCATGAAGAGAGCAAAATAAGGGCCGAGCGCATATTCGCAATCGGGCTTGCCGTCGCGGTAGTGACTTTGTTGATTTTGCTGGTGTTGCTAATCCGCAAGAACCGCAAGGTCAAGCGTATGGCATTGAAACAGGCACATACGTCAGAGCGACTGCGCAAGGAACGCAACGAATTACGCCAGACACAGGAAGAGCTGATTGCCGCACGCGACGAGGCAAAAAGTGCCGACAAACTGAAGACCGATTTTATCAATAATATGAGCCACGAGGTCAAGACACCGTTGGCTGCGATTGTGGAGTATTCCAAGTTGATTGTCGACTGCGTGCCCGAGGATAAGACAAATTATCTGCAGCGATTTGCCAACATAATCGATTTAAACTCTAAGCTGATAATCACGCTTCTCAATGACGTCCTCGACATTGCATCGCTCGAACACGGCACCATGAATATCGACTATAAGCCCTCGAATGTCTACGATATGTGTGCCTTCGCCCTTGATAATCTATTTGAAAACGAGGGCCGCACGTCGAAAGGGGTCGAAGTGGTGTTTAATACTGAAAAACGGCCCGACGCGGTGGTTGAGACTGACCCCCAGCGCGTAGGCCAGGTATTGTTAAATCTCCTCAGCAACGCTGACAAATTTACCGACCGTGGCCGCATAAGTCTTGATTTCGATTATGATAGCGAACATGAGAGACTTACATTCATTGTTACCGATACGGGCATAGGTGTGCCTGCATCTCAGTCTGAGGCTATTTTCTCGCGATTCCGCAAACTCGACAACACATCGCCCGGCTGTGGCCTCGGCCTATATATATCGCGGCTGTTGGCAAAACTGCTTGACGGAGACATAACACTCGACACCTCGTATCACGGTGGTGCCCGCTTTATATTCTCGATTTCGGCCAAGGCTTGAGCGATATGAAATATAACCGCTTTTGTCTATCAATAGTTACCACTGCCATTATCATAATCCTGGCGGCCTGTAGCGCGACAAAACATGTGCCCGACGGCGAGTACCTTCTCGACCGTGTGAGCGTCGACGTTACTGACCGCAACGATGTGAGCGAGACGGAGCTTTACAATTTTTTGCGCCAGACCCCCAACCACAAGGTACTCGGCTTTGCAAAGCTGCAACTCGCCACATACAGCCTGTCGGGACGCGACACTACGCGGTGGTATAACCGCTGGCTACGGCGTGTAGGGCAGGCCCCCGTCATCTACGACCCTGACCTCACCGAGGCTTCGTGCCGCCAGTTGCAGCTTGCACTTGTCAACAGCGGCTATCTCGATGCGCGCGTGGTGGCCGATACCGTGCGGCACGACGGGCGCAAGCGTATCGATGTGCGCTACCGCATAGTGGCCGGCGAACCGCACCGCATAGCGGCAATGAACTACAATATCGCCGACCGCGCCGTGCGACGCATCGTCATGGGCGATACGGCCGATGCCATCGTGAAGACCGGTATGTTGCTCGACCGCAATGCCCTCGACGAGGAGCGCGGACGCATAACGCGCCTGCTGCGCAACGCCGGGTATTATGACTTTAACCGCGAATATATCAACTATACAGCCGACACGATTGCCGGTAGCCGGCTTGTGGGGTTGACACTCAACCTGCACACCCCGGCCGAGAAACCCGGCGGACACACAGCTCTCGCCGCCCTCGCCGACAGTCTCGGACTGAGCGGTGTGCGACACCACCGCTACGATGTGCGCAATGTGACTTTTGTGCTTGCAAACCAGTCTGATACAGTCGGCCCCGGAGCCGTGCGCGACACCGTGACTTACAACGGAGTGAAATTTGTCTACGGCTCCGACAGGTATATACGCCCCAAGGTGCTCGACGAGATGTGCTATATCGTTGCCGGCAAGCCTTACAGTGCGGCTGCCGTCGAACGTACCTACGAGGCTCTTGGCCGACTGAGTATCATCCGCTATATCAATATCGACATGCGGCCTGTCGGTGCCGATGGCGACGTGGGCCTGCTCGACGCAAACATATACCTGTCAAGGAACAAGAAGATGACTGCCTCGGTCGAACTCG
>VSPF01000220.1 GCA_009775195.1 Muribaculaceae bacterium | reverse complement strand
ATTGTAAAGAGGCAGCAAGAAATCGAGACGTTCGTGCCGAAAGACACGTGGGAGCTGCACACAATCTACCGCGATGTCAATTTCACATGTACCGGCGACCGATTCGAGACAGAAGCCCCCGGCCTCGAGACTGTTGCAAGGCTCGAACCGCTGCCCTTTACTATCAAATCTGTCACAAAAAAGACCGGCAGGGAGTCGGCACCGAGACTCTTCGACCTTACATCGCTACAGGTAGAATGTAACAAACGTTTCGGCTGGACGGCCGACCAGACCCTAAGGCTCATACAAAGCCTCTACGAGAAGAAGCTGACTACCTACCCGCGAGTAGACACGACATACCTTAGCGAGGACATATACCCAAAAATCGCACCCACGCTCAAGAAGATGACCCCGTATGCCAATCTGACGGAGCCGATACTCGCCGCACCCATCCAAAAGAGCAAAAAGATTTTTGACAACTCAAAGGTCACCGACCACCACGCCATAATACCGACCGGCCAGTACCCGTCGAATATCGAAGGCGACGAAAAGAGGCTCTACCACCTCGTTGCCATGCGTTTTATCGGGGCTTTTTATCCCGACTGCAAGTTCGAGGCAACAACCGTACTCGGCGAGTCGGGCAACTGCGAATTCAAGGCTACCGGCAAGGTCATCACCGAACCGGGCTGGCGTGTGCTCATGCCCTCGAAGGCCGACAACACCGAGGAAAAAGCCGACGAGGGAGATGCCGTACTGCCCGTGTTTGTCGAAGGCGAGAGCGGCCCACACAAGCCTTTCCTCGCCAAGAAGACCAGCCAGCCGCCGAAACCATATACCGAGGGTACGCTGCTCAGGGCAATGGAGACGGCGGGCCGCACAGTCGACAGCGAAGAATTGCGCGAGGCGATGAAAGACAACGGCATCGGCCGTCCGTCTACCAGGGCTGCAATCATAGAGACCCTATTTAAGCGCGGCTATATACGCCGAGAACGCAAAAACCTCGTGGCCACGCAGGCCGGTATCGACCTGGTTGCCACCATAAACGAAGAATTGCTCAAATCGGCCAAACTTACCGGCTTGTGGGAGAATAAATTGCGCCGGATTGAGAGCGGGTCATATTCTCCGGCGAGCTTTGTGCGTGAAATCAGCGATATGATGCGCCAAATCGTCATTAATGTTATGAGCGACAACAGCAACATGCGCATAGAGGCCCAGAGTGCCACCCCTAAAGCTGATACCGACGGCCCTAAAAAGCCGCAAAAGCCCCGGGCACCACGCATCAAGAGCATAGCCGATATCAAGTGTCCCGTCTGCGGCCAGGGAAATCTCGTGAAAGGGCGCACCGCGTATGGCTGCAGTCTTTTTGCAAGTGGTTGCACTTTCAGACTGCCCTTCGACGAATGTCCGGCCGACGCGACTCCGGGACAGGTAAACAAGGTCGTAAAAAAGAAATCAAGATAAAAACCGAACATGCTATGAACTCTATTTGGCAATGGATTATAGTCGGCGTCATAATCGGTGCGGCAGTGGTTTATCTCGCAACACGCAAAAAAAGTTGTGACTGCGGAGACTGCCCACTGAGTAAGAATTGTAAAAAACCACGAAAGAAATGAGTAGCGTTATCGGCCGTTTCGCACCGTCGCCCACGGGCCGCATGCATCTTGGCAACGTGTTTGCGGCACTCATGTCGTGGCTCTCGGCACGTAGTCGTGGCGGCAGATGGATTCTGCGCATCGAAGACCTCGACCCACAACGGTCGAAGCGCGAATATGCCGTGCAGCTCGAAGACGATTTAGAATGGCTCGGCCTGAACTGGGACGAGGGAGGCACCGTCGGCACGGGGCCGTCGGCACCGTATATGCAGAGCCAGCGTGGCGACATATACAGCCACGCACTGAGTAAGCTCGAGGCAAGCGGCTTTACCTACCCATGCTTTTGCACCCGGGCCGACATCATGGCGACCCAGGCACCCCATCAAAATGACGGCCGTATAGTATATGCAGGTACATGCCGCCCGCCCAAGATGCCACATGTCTCACCCGAGACTTCACGCCCCCATGCCACGCGCATCTTTGTACCCGACAAGGATATTTACTTCGAAGACCGCGTATTCGGACCTCAGAGTGTAAATCTTGCCCGGCATTGCGGCGATTTCGTACTCCGCCGCGCCGATGGGGCATGGGCATACCAACTGGCGGTCGTGGTCGACGATGCGGCCATGGGTGTGACCGAAGTTGTGCGTGGCTGCGACCTGCTACTATCTGCGGCACAGCAGCTATATCTTTATCAACTCCTCGACCTAACGCCTCCGGCATATGCTCACATACCGTTGATTTGCAATGCCGAAGGCCGACGTTTGTCAAAGCGCGACAAGAGTCTCGACATGGGCAACCTGCGTCAGAATCACACCCCCGGGCAAATAATCGGCTACCTGGCATACACCGCCGGCCTCACATCATCACCCATGCCCATCTCCGCCCACGACTTAATCGGACATTTCGCCTGGTCAAAAATCACAGCGGCAGCAAAAATCATTTGCGCCACAAAGTTATGGTAAACTGCATAGAAATGACAATCGCATTTACCATATTTTTAATTTGCATACCAATATTCATTTTTGTTACCATCTTTTATCTTGTTTCTAAAAATCAAAAAGAACGAGAACTAATCGAACAGGTAACCCCACTAACCCGTGGAGAATGGGCAGAACGAAGATTAGTATTGAGCTTACTGCAAGAAGGGGTCAATCCTAAAGCAATATTTCATGATTTGTATATTCAAAAATCGAATGGTGAATATGCACAAATAGATGTTGTCGTAGCAACACGGGTCGGCATTATTGTATTTGAGGTTAAAGATTATAGTGGTTGGATTTTCGGTAACGAGCATCAAAAGTATTGGACTCAATTGTTGGCATATGGTAAAGAAAAGCATCGTTTCTATAATCCAATCATGCAAAATTCAGGACACATTCAAACCATTAGGCAGTCTTTACCCCATAACCCTGACATACCAATTTATTCCGTAATTATTTTCTATGGTAATAGTGAATTAAAAGATGTTACATGCCAAGCAGATAACACTTGCGTAATCTATCCAGAGCATATTAGTCAAGTGCTTTCAGAAATTATGATGCAGCCGGATGCTAATTTCGGTAACAAACAAGAGATAATGGACTTATTCACACGAGCGGTGCAGAACGGTAATGACCAAATGATTGTGTCATCGCAAATAAATACAGCCGTATATTATGGCCGCAACGCGCCTCAATCTTCTTACTCTACATACTTCAATCCGTTTTATCCATTACGGAGAGGGAGATTTTCGCGAAGAAGAAGATTTTGGTAATTCAATAGAGTTTACATCAATTAAAAGTTTATGCTAAGCGCGAGAAGCCAAACGCCAATTATGAAGGCCAGCGGCAA